>JAZDOX010000015.1:0-42386 GCA_043798215.1 Candidatus Omnitrophota bacterium
GATATGCCATAATAAAGCCTCCTTTTTTCTACACATTTATTATAGCATATCCGACGATAAACGGTATTTGTTTTAACGGCTTTACTTTAGATTTATTTATGAGAAATATCAATAATTACGACACAGTCTGATTGCGAGCGAACCGACTTGTCCTCTGAAGCCTTGGCGAAAGAGGAAGGGAGCGAAGCAATCTCAAAAACAGGATTGTTTTGTCGTCCGCCTTAGGCGGACTTCTCGCAATGACAAAGTACTTCTGGAAGCTGAACTGTAACGTCCCTTAAAACTCGCTCGGCCTATAGTTTCTTCTGCTTCTCTTTCTCGGCGGCCTCTTTCTCTTTACGTTGTTTCTCTAAGCGGGATTGTTCTTCTTTTTGTTTGCGCTCTTGTTCTAAGCGCGCCTTCTCGGTCTCTTCCTTGTCGCGGCGCTCGGCAGCGAGTCTTTCTTTACGGGCTTTTTCTTCGACCTCTAAGCGAGCCTTCTTTTGTTTTTCAGCTTCTTGACGGGTCAAATGCTCTTTATCCTTGCGTTCCTTTTCTGTACGGGCCTGTTCTTCCTTGGCCTTGCGCTCTTCTTCCTTGACCCTTAGCAGCCTTTCCTTTTCTTCTTTCTGGCAGGCAAGTTCATTTTCTCTTGCTTTCTTCTCGCTTAACTTTATATACTCCTCCAACTCGGGGCTCTTGGTTATATCCAACGCATTTTGCCATTCCTGTTTGGCCTCTCGCAATTTGCCCTGTTCATAGAGAATATTCCCTTTTCCAAAATGCTCCTGGGCCATTGCCTCTTTTTGCATACTGCGTTCTTCGTCCGCCTTACGCTCTAATTCCTTATCAACTTTCTTAATATTTTCCTTCGCCTTTTCTATGAGCTCTTTGAGATTATAAGTATAACCGCCTGCGCAGGGCGGCGAGGTTTCGCCTTTTGACTCCGGTTCGGCGAAAGATAAACTGCTTGCTAAAAATAAGGCAACTATTGTTGACACTATCAAATTCATTTTTTCTTTTTTCATTTTCTCCTCCTTATATTGGTAATAGCGCGCCCAGTCTGTTAAATAATCTTACAATTTAGCGGGATAAATATCAACGCTTCCTTCCTTTATTATCTTCTCCCATAGTTGTTTCGCTTCCTGCAGTCTGCCCTCTCTATAATAAGTCTTGGCCAATTCGTCGTCCCTTGCCAGCGTCTTCTCCAATTCAACGCAATTTCTCACATAATCCTCCGCTTCCCGCTTTATCTTATCCCCTATCTCAATGACTTTTGCGTAATATTTCTTTGCCGTCTCAAATCTGCCTTCCTGCCGCGCTATTTCAGCCATACAATAATAATGGCGCAATTCTTGCGCCGTCTTGTTATCCAGCCCGGATAATCCGCTATTGACAAGTTCCTGAACCCAATGTTTTATATTTTCTTCTTCTTTCTTCTGCCGCAGTTGTTCTATTTCTTCCGGCGTCCTGTCAAAGAACTTGCCGGTGAGCCTTACAAAAGGCCCCTGCGAGGTGTAATCGAGCGACGTCAGGTCGTCCGAGAAATCTGTAAAGTTATAGCCGGTGCCGGCCTGAACATACTCTCCGATATTTCTGGCAATCTCGACTAACGCGCCCTGTTTGGCATCCTTTGCCTGTGATTGGGCAAGCCTCCTGTACTCGGCGCCCACCTGCCAGTCCCTGTTTACATTGTAGTTTAGCCGATTTACCAGAAGCCAGGTGCGGGTTTTGGTGAATTCAAAGCCGGTCACCTTCTCCCCGGCCATCCTTATGGCGAGTTTCTCGATGACCTGCCAGTGGTCGGTTATGTCATAGGCGGCCTCGCCAGAAACTATATGAGCCTTGTAGCCTTCGACGTCTTTTATGTCTGCCTGCTGAGCAGGAGAGGCGTTACTTAAATAATTGTATCTTGCAAGGAGATTTAACCTGTCAAAGTTAACCGGCCTGTAGGCAGCTCCTAAGGTAAATTCCTTGTAAAAAGCAAGGGTTGATTCTTTGGTCGTATTCTTGCTGTTTGATACGTTAGCCTTGGTAAAAAGCGTTAAGTCCTGAGTTACTTTATCCTCAAGCGCGCCATAGATGAGGTATTGCCTTTTATCTTCTGTTCCCGCGTCAAAGCGCGCCTCTGTCTTAAGAGAGGCCTTGATCTTATCTTTATCAACATAACTTAAGACGAGAGACGGCGCGTTTCGGTTATATCTTGTCCCGTCAAAGTCCTGGACTATACCTTTCTCAAAGTTCGCCGTAAGGGCTAACTTGTCATTTACGTTTCCGGAGACGCCTAAGATATTGGTATCGCTGATTTCTCTCTTGGAATTGGCCTGCTGCTGTTCCATACTGAGTTCTAACCCGTTATTTAAAGTCTTCTTGGCGCCAAAGATCGAGGAGTCGCTCCTCCCCTCGCGAGCGGAGGAGGTCTGCGAATAGGTATTGTAGACTTCGCTATTCTCATCTACCTTAGCCTTGGCTGTGACAGAGGCGGTCTTATCGGTATCCCCTGTCTTATAATTGGCCAATGCGTAGTCGCCCGAGAGCCTGAACCTGTCTGTTATATTGGTGTAGGCGCCGACAGAGGCGGCGTTTCCTCGCGTGCCCACCGTCTCTTTCCCTCTTAACGATAGATATTCGTTTAACTTGGTGTCTATTCCGGCTGTTGTCTGGTTATTTGGCGAACCTTTTAGATTTCCCTGCTGTTCCAGAAAGAGATTTACGTTCTCTGCCGCTTTATAGTCCACCCGGCCGGCCGCTATATCGCCGTTTTCGTTGGTCTCAGATTTATATTTTTCTATTTTGTCCTCGACATTCTGGTGGCGGTATTCGCCGGTAACTTTTAGCTTATCATCGAAGGCGTGCGTTATCTGGGCAGATGTAGTTTCTGTCTTCTTGGCGCCAACTTGAAGTTTGGTCTGGGGATTTCCGTCAGCCAACAGCTCTTGTATATCGTGTTTTGTCGTGATACGCGTCTTAGGGGTTATGTCGTAGGTAAAAGCCGCGCCTATGAGTTCCTTGCCCTGCTGCGAGGCGGTTGAGATGCTCGAAAAATCCTTCTCTATCTTCTTATAATAACCGCTGACACCTAATTTATCAAAAAGATGGGACTCGCCTTTTACTCCATAAGCCTTGCCTGAAGCGAACTGATCTGTGATTAGCTGGGTAAAGGTAAGGCCGCCGTCTGTTGATATAAACCTTCCTAATTCCTGGGACTTGCTCTGGGCGAATTCGCCGGTAATTGTGGTATTTTTTCCTAAGTGAAGGGTCGTGTCTAATCCTGCGAGCCCATAGTTTTTATCAGATTGATCTTCCCTTATATATGTGCCGCCCAATCGCGCGTAGTCGGTTATAGATTGTTCTACGCGGGCGCCGGTGACGCCCTCGTCGTATTTTTCAAGCGTCTTATACTCGTAATCAACGGCTACATATACGGGGTTCCCGTTTAAGAGGGCTGATGAAACGATGGAACTCGACTCGGCTATATGGGAGACCGGCTCCCAGAACATCAATCTTCCGTTATCGTAATCTATCTCGTAATCAAAACCTTCCTCCTGTTTTAACGCCGCAAGGACAAGTCCGGTCACTTTATCGCGCACCTCTATGGATACCTTCTCCGAACCTTCAATGACATCCCTGTTCTTTAAGTAGAACAATGAGCCGCCGGTCCCGACGAACTCGTTATGGGCGGCCTGCTGTTTGGCGGTTGCCTTAAAGACCGCTAATTTAGCGCTAGGCTCGCCGAACTGGGTGCTTGAGACGGTCTGGTAATTTACGTTTGCCCCGTATAGGCTCCTCGAGAAAGCGGCGAATTCCGTATCATTGAAGTTGACGTTGTAATTGCCCCATAAGGCAGAGGACTTATCCCATTCGACTAAAAGATAGAGTATTCCCTGGGTATTTGTGGCGGCGTAATTGACTTTAGAGGCATCGCCGTAGACCGGATAATATTTATTGGGATCTAAGTTCCTAAAGAGCGCTTTCTGGTCACGCTCGGTATCCAAGCTTGACGTAATAAGATATTTGCCGAGTATCTTTCCTTTTAAGTAGTAGGCGAGTTTTCTCTCGGACCAGAAGCCTTTCCTGTACTTATCCTCGGGCGCCGCCGGTTCTATGCTGCCTTTCTGGAAAGTGTAGCCGGCTTTGGCATCGCCCATCGCGACCAATAAAAGGCAATTATCCTTATCCTTTATATATTGCGTCTGGGTATCTTCTTTACCTTCTTTATCTATGGATTCAACCGCGACTTTGTGTTCGCCTTCCGGCACGACGACTTCCTGGACGAACTCTTCGCCTTCTTCGGACGGCGCTAAGACCGGAACAACCGCCTCGTCTATCGTTATGTTAATCTGAGAGGTATCTTTGACCACAGGCTCAAGCGCAGCCTCTTCTGATTTAGACAACGGCGGCGCTGTCTTCGGAACAGATTGTTTGCTTTCAAAGCCGCCATTTGTCTTGATTATGACCACTTTATCACTGAGTTTTATACTCTGGATGTCCAAACTATTGGCGCGGCTTTCCTTCTTAATCCATTCGGATTTTAATCTTTGGCATTCGGCCTTTGAGACCTCAAGGATTTCGGGCTTATAGCTGACAACGCGCAGGTCTTTTTCTTTTGTGGTATCGGTGTGGCAGGTCTTATCCATTACCGAAAGAATATACACGTAATTGCGCTCCGGGTTAAGCCATTTGCCATTTTTGTCTTTACCGTCCCAATAGACGGGCTCGCTTAGGCTAATCCCTGTGCCGCTAAAGCCCCTGACCAGGGCCTTTGTGTCCCTATCCAATATCTCGATCTTCCAAGTCTTGATAAAAAGGGAATAATTGGTAAATATCTTAAACTCGTAATCATCGGCAAGCGGCTTAACCTCAAAGTCGCGGCCTTGGTAACTTATAACACCGGATGGATAGAAACTTACATTAAGGAACGGCTTTACCTTTTCTTCTTTCTGGAGTATCTTTACCGGGGATTTGGATTTTTCGATCTCCTTAAGGCCTTTATCTTTTAAATTCACTCCGAAATTTACCTTGGAAAGAAGACCAGGGGTAGTATCAATAACAACTACCTTATCCGTGGTTAAGCAGGCGCCGTCAGGCAATGTCCTCTCGTCGATCCTTAAAAGGCGCCTTCCCGGAGTTACGGCCTGAATATGGTATTTTCCATCTTTGTCTGTGGTAACGACTGTCCCGTCTTCCATCACTATCTTGACGTCTGGGATGCCGGTCTCAAGTTCTAACTCTTCGTCCGTCTTCTTCGGCGCGTCCTGCCGGGCGTTCTCATTCTTATCCCAAAATACCTTGCCTATAATAGTCCCTAAATCAAACAACGGATCAAGAACAACTTTTACAGTCTGGCGGTCTTTATTGGATATTATCCTGCCGTTTGAGTATTGCGCCCAGGCGGTATTCTCGTATTTGCCCTGGGTTACGCCTGAACCAACGACTAATTGGTATTTAAGTGTACAGGTTGCGCCTGCGGCCATAGTTCCGATATTAAATACAATGGGACGATTGCCGCTTGGCTCCAGCGGAACATTATCCAAGATCGCCTTTTCTTTTATATACTTAAACCCGGCGGGGATCTGGTCCGCCAGATAAACGCCTGTAACAGGAGTTGCGCTTATATTCTGTATGGTAACTGTATAGGTTACTATATCGCCTATAAGGGCCTCCTTCTTATTAGCAGTCTTCTTTATCTTTAAAAGCATATCGTTTGAATCCATCGGAAAGTCCATCTGGATTATGGCGCCGGCCACGGTAAAGACCTCGCCTTTGGAACCGTTTACTATTACGCGGCCTGCCGGAAGGTTAGTGACGGTCGAGGGAAAGTTATATCCCGCGGCGTTTGCAGTAATATAAAAATTGCCGTTTATGGTCAAGAAGTTGTAGGCGCCGTCTGCTCCGGTTGTCTGCGGATTAGCATCGCCCGGGGCTATCTCAACCCCGGGGGCGCATCGGGTCCCATTTTGGTTAAAAATCGTAACCGTGGCATTGGCTATAGGGTTATTGGTCACGGAATCAAAGACTACACCGAATGGGTCAGTGAAGGTGACGGTAGTTATATTACTGGCTGCGCCGCCGACAGTCACGCTTAAATAGTTTATTCCTTTTACTAACGAAGTGGTATAATTTCCGCTGGTGATAGTCCAATTACCATTAGCATCTACGGTTACTCCTGCTGAAGCTGGGACTACTTGTGTCAATAATAGATTGCCGTTGGCATCGTTGGCACTCAAAGTAACATTCTGGCCGGCTAAACCTTTACCTGAAATAGTCGGAGCGCTGCCATTTACAGTACCTCCGTCTATGAGTGAAGTGAGAATCGGTGTTTGGTTGGTAGTGGGGGCCGCGCTTACCGTAACGGCTACCGCGGCTCCTTGAACCGCTCCAACATCGGCCCTTATATTATTGGCGCCTAAATCCAAGGTGGCGGTGTAATCAGCCTGTCTTACCCTGTAATTACCGTTGGCATCAGCGACGACGGCGGCCACTTGCTGGAACGCAACTGCGCCTACGGCGCCTTTTATAATTACATTGTCGCCGGGTGAAGCAGCGCCTATGATAGTGGGCTGTTGGTTTATGTTACTTCCGGCGGCAGGCGCGGTAATGGTCAATGCGGAAAAAACCCAGTTTGCGTTATTGTTGAGCGAGTCGGTGGAATTGTAACAGGTCACTTTATTGGTATTCGCGTCTGAATCCTTTACGTCAACATAGGTTGCGCTTTGCGGCCCGTTAGGAAAAGTGATACCCCATTTTAAAGTATCTGTCGTAGAGCGCAGCGTAATCTTGCCGCCGACCGCGCTTGTGCCGGTCAAGGTCAACGTGCCGTTTACGGTCTGGGTGGTTGCCGCGGTGAATTTTATTGTTTTGCCGGCTGTGGCGCATATAACGTTATTAAAAGTGGTGGCCCCGGATATCGTGGTTTCGACCGCCGCCGTATCAAAGGTAACACTTGGCGCGGAGGTAAAACTTCCTCCGGAAAAGGCCCAGTTCCCTCCCACTGTGAGAGTCTTTCCATTCTGGTCAAATATACCGTCCTCAAGAGCGAAATTGCGGTCCACCTCCAGCGCTTGAGCAAGCTGGAAAGTCGCCGCGCCGGCGGAATCGTTAAAAGTTATATCAAAAAAGGGATTTGAATTCGGAGTTATATTTAACGTGCCGGCTGCGCCGTTAAACAGAACCTTGCCGGTACCGCAGTTAAATGTGCCGGAATTGTCCCAGCTTCCCGAGACGGTCAACGTATTAGCGCCGCCGTTTAAGACGCCATTGGCTGCGATTACAAGGTTATTGCACACAGCCCCGTTGGAGACGGTAGGATCGTTGGGAGTCGTACCTGCATCGGGAATGATCACATTATCAGCGTTTGAAGGCGCGGCGCCTGAGTCCCAGTTTGCGCCTGCCGCCCAGTCAGTGGAGATTGAGCCGTCCCACGTAATCGTCGGCCAATTTGTTTTGACTTTATACGCGGGCGCGGCGTTATTGAAGTGTATCCAGCCTAAATTCTCGCTCCAGGCATAGCCGTCAAATTCGCCGGTAGAAGTATTAACGGTAACCTGTGAATGGGTGGGATGGAAATTTACCCAGCCGGCATTCTCTCCCCAGGCATAGCCGGAGAGATTGCCGCTTCCGTCATTATTTACGCCCCAGTTTGCGTTAGTGGTATTGGCGTATTGCGGGGGAGTTCCCGAAACTCCGCTTGCGCCGGTTCCTAATCTCACCCAGCCGACGTTCTCGCACCAAATATAGCCCTCTAAATAATTCTTGTTTACATAACCTCCGGCGTGAGTTGGGCGATAGTTTTGCCAGCCGGAATTTTCACTCCAGGCATACTTATGGGTAGAATCTACGTTTCCCTCTGAGGCAAAGGCAGGTCCCGCGCCACACGTTACAAGTAACACGCTAAGAACCATAAGCCTTGTTAGAAATTTAAAATTTCTAAGCCGGGCAAGCCACAAAAACTTGCGGCCTGTAACGTGTAACCTGAAACCTGTAACTCTTCTGACCTCTGCCCCCTGTCTTTTATCTACAAGCGGTTTCATAAGCCCCTTTGCTTCAAGCTACAAGGTGTCATTCCCCGATTTATTCGGGGAATCCAGTCATGCCATAAAACACGATTCCGTGTCTGGATTACCCGCACAACAGACTGGGTCATAACCCTTTTTCTTGACTAAATAGATCAACATATTGTAGTTGCCCAATTTATTGGGCCGATATGTTGTGCTCGATAAATCGAGCAACTACATTATGACCCAGTCTGCAAGGCGGGTAATGACTTGTTGTGAAACCGCTTGTAATATCTTGCTGCCAGCCTATAGCCATCTATCTTGAAATAATCCGAGATAACTTTTCTCTTTAATAAATTTTCTCTTAGCCTATGGCTATTCGCCCAGTTAAAATGTCCCAGATATGATTGAACAAAACCCCTTAATTCTCCCAACATTTCATAACTTAAACCTTTAAGCGCGCGCTGTTCAAAATGCTTCAATTTTCTGTCCATACTATTTATCACTCTCCGTCGCACTAATATATAATCTCTCCTTACGATATATCCCAAAAAATCTATCCCATTTGAAACAGGCTGTAACTTTGTTCCCCGGGGATTAAACTTAAGCCTTAATTCACTCTCTAAAAATTCCCTTATCCCCTCCATCCAATCAACCAGCTTCTCTCTTGAGTTACTCAAAAGAACAAAATCATCGGCATAACGAATATAATGCCGGCATCGCAATCTATGTTTTACAAATTGGTCGAGTTCATTCAAATATACATTAGCAAAAAACTGACTGGTAAGATTGCCTATGGGAACTCCTCTTTTGTTTTCCTTCCCAAAAAGGCTTTTCTCATAAGATAACTCATTAAATAAGTTTACCTTATCCCTCAAGATATAATCCCTTGTGCAGTCATGAAAAATTATCGATTTTGCCAGCCAAAGAACGTCTTTATTCTTCGTTCTTCTTCTGATTAAACCGAATAAAATTTCTTTATCCATATTTATAAAAAAACTCTTTATATCCAACTGTAAATAATATGACCTTGCCGAGCCATTTTTAGAAACTTTCCTTAAAAAACTTTGCAGTCTTCTTACCGCTCTGTGCGTGCCTTTGCCTTTTCTGCAGGCATAGGAATCGTGGATAAATACATTTTCAAATATCGGCTCCAGATATCCTACTAAGATATGATGGACCACCCTGTCTCTAAAATCTGCCGCGAATATCTCTCTTAATTTCGGCTTTTTTACAAAAAACAATATAGAACGCGAGGGGTGGTAAACTTTACTTCTCAGCTCTTTCTCTAATCTCAATATATTTTCTTCGGCATTTATCTCGAACTTAAGCGCGTTCATCGTATTTCGCTTATTCCTCCTGCACTTAAGATAGCGCCTATATATATTGCCGAATGAAAATATATCCTTTGCCATCTGCCACTGGCCTCCCCGCACCGCGCGCACATAGTTCGTGTTAGTCTTATCGTTGTTGTTCACGTTGCCGTTGTTGAAGTTCACGTTCAGCGCGTTGCCGGTATTGTTGGGATACGTAGTAGACGACCAATAGTTGCTGCCAACACAACATTTTGTCTATCCAGTTTAGGACTTGTTTTCAAGCCTCATCGGCAGTAGAGGCCTCTATTTTCGAGGATACCGCTGCCTGCCTTATCATACCCCGCCGCCTTTATTCTTTCATGTCTGATTCGTAAAAACGGCAAAAGGTCGGATAGACGCCCAGTGACTTGCGCCCGCTCAAGTGTTCTATATTAAAGAACCCTGATTCTGGCTCTTCAACCACCCCTCGCTTTGCTTCGCTATATTAATTACACTCCTTACTGAATACTCGAACGATTTAAAAGTTCGAAATGCCTTTATCTCTTTACAGATTTTTATCAAAGTTTTTAACTCCTCTACCTTCTCTCGAACCTGAAGAAGTATATCTTTCTTATCCTTCGCTGAATTTGCCTTGACAATCAATCTTAAAATTTCTCTGCTTAAATTTCGGAGTTCTGTGCCAACGGTATATTTATGATACCTTGAAAAATTTTTTACGATTTTTTCAAAATATACCGCCAAATCCAGCGCCTTCTTGTAAATTGGTAGATTCTCATATAATGAAGTCATAAGTCACAGGTCATAAGTTAAAAGCTTTTGTAAAATTTCCAGAGAAATCTTCCCACTTCTTGACATAAATCCTGTAATGGCCTGTGATCTTTCTCCTTTAAATAATTTAACTTCAAAGAAAAATCTAAAAGGTATTCTGTCTCCGCTAACGAACCCAAAGCAATATTGGCGAATTGCCTTGATTCGCCTTTTCCCTGCCTGCCTGAACCTTCGACTAAATTAGTCGGCACTGACAGCGCCGCGCGCTTCAACTGTGAAGTTATTCCGTATAATTCCTCTTTGGGAAACGACTTGGTTACAAGATAAATTTTATACGCCAAATCGTCTGCTTTTTGCCAAACGATTAATTTTTTATACCCTTCTTCTCCCATTTCCTCCTCCACCTGTGACTTTGTAACCTGTGACTTTCAAACCGTCAAAACGTCAAAAATACTCACTGGCCTCCCCGCACCGCGCGCACATAGTTCGGGTTAGTCTTATCGTAGCCGTCCACGTAGCCGTAGCTGAAGTTCACGTACAGCGCGCTGCCGGTATAGTCGGGATACGTAGTAGACGACCAATAGTTGCTGCTTTTAGTATAATACGGAACGGTACAAAAAACGGTTTGATTTATGTATGGCGCCCCGGCAGCTTTCACGCCAGAGATAGCCCCTGCTTCAAGCAGCGCTATGCTATAAAGTTCATAGACATTAGGAAGCCGCCAATCTGTATGATTTGCAAAACCCGGGCTGACATTCAACGCGGCGATAAACACATCAAAGGCATTTGCCCAGGTATAGACAGTATCCCAATCATGAATAGTGCTATCATCCGTCTTCAGTTCCCACATAAGCCCCGTAACATTGTCTGTAACAGTGCCGTCGCCATTGGCGGTATAGCTTCTTGCGGTTCCCTTTTGGTAGAACCCGTCGTCGGCTTTTCCTGAGTATTGGGTTGTCTGGCCTGTCTTGGGCAAGCCGCCTGAGGAGAGCGTGCCGGTTACGCCGAAGATGACAACGGTGTCTCTTATATTGCCGGCGGCTATGTCGGTATCCAAGGCGGCAACCTGGGCGTTGGTAGCCGATACTCTATCATCCCCGTCGTAAAATCCTGTGGGCGCAATAAAGTAGTTTACTCCTGCTGCTGCCGACTGAGCGGTTGAGGCGTTATCGCCTTCCTTGTCAGGCATTGTGCCTGCTACCGGCCCCCAGTTTGTGCCACGGATTGCGCCTGTAGTGGCGAAAAAAGTCTTGCCTGTTAAGACATCTGCCGCTGCGGCATTGCAGCTGTCCGCATCGGTTTTAATGCCTGCGGCGCCATTATAAATATCCTTCATATTGATCATTGTGCCGGCGGGTCCGGCTGCGGGTTCCTGGAAAGCGCCGGCAATAGAAGGTATGGCGCCGCTATAAAGATAATCGTGGATCGCCTGCAGTGTATACATCCCGCTTCCGGCGCCGGGAAGCCCCGGTGAATCAATATTGCCGGCAAAACTGGAGACTGCCCCAAACCCTATGAACACTACAAACCCAACAAACCCTATGAACACTATAAACTTCTGACCTGCAACTATCGCCTTCATAATTTATACCCTCCCTTATTACCATTCAAATCACGTCATTCTGAGTCCGCATTCCCCTTCACTGCATTCAGGGTCAGCGCAGGCTCCGGACGAAGAATCTAAATTTGAAAAAGCAAATTTACGGTGGATAGATTCTTCGCTTCGCTCAGATGACAAAAAACGGCGTTTTGCAACAGTCCCATAGTATCATTTCCCGCAAGTGGTTTCATAAATCCCATTGTTTCAATCTAAAGACGCCATTCCCGCAATCTTTTTCCTCCGAAGGCGGATCCGCCTCTGGCGGAAGCAGGAATCCAGTCACGCAAGTCTGGATTACCCGATCAAGTCGGGTAATGACAAATTGCTGTAACGACTTATGAAACCGGCTCTAATAAAAATAAAAAACCCAAGTAGTTTTGCTACTTGGGTTATAAAATAAACTCTGTGAGGCTGCGAGCGAGCTTTTACTCTCTCTCTCTCTCTCTCTCTCTCTCTCTCTCTCTGAAAAACTCATAAATAAGACCCCTTTGAAGCTCCGCGCCCTTACAGGCGTGGAATCTTTTCCCTCGCTTCGGCTAAGCGAAAACCTCGCCGAAGCCCGCGGCTTCACCGCGAGGCGAGCGGAATTTTTCGCTATCTCCGCCTATGGCGAGACCTCACCAGCAACAACTGGCGGAATTCCCCACCCTTACAGGTGGGGAATTCCGCGAAGGCGGGTTAAAACATCTTTATAGGATATAAGGATACATGAATAATTCCACTGTGTCAAGTGTTTTTGTTTTTTAGGGGGGTAGTTTTTATTGCTGTTCGGGTTTTAACTGGGGGAATAAGATAACGTCTTTTATGCAATCGCGGTTGGTAAACAGCATAGCGAGGCGGTCTATTCCAATCCCGAGGCCTCCGGCCGGGGGCATTCCATACTCCAAGGCGCGGACAAAATCCTCATCTATGGCCTTGGTCTCGAGATTCGCCTCTACCTGCTCCTCGAATCTCGCCTTCTGTTCAAAGGGATCATTTAACTCCGAATACGCATTCGCCAGTTCCTGCGCGTTTATAAAAAGCTCGAATCTCTCGGTCAGGTCCGGCTCGCCCGGCTTCTTCTTAGAGAGCGGACATAGCTTGGCGGGATAATCCGTAATGAAGGTTGGTTTTATCAATTTCGGCTCGACAAACTTCTCGAATATCTTATTGGCGATCTCTTCATCAATTTTGGCGTCTCTTGTGTCAAGCCCTAAGTCTTTGGCGGTTTTCCTCAAATCTTTCTCGGCCATGTAGTCCACTCCCGAATATTTTATTATCGCTTCGCGAAAAGTTATTCTCTCCCACGGCGGGGAAAGATCCAGCTCTGAATCGCCGCGAGGAATATTATACCTTCCGAAGAGATGCTTGGCGGCATCAAGGATAAGCTCCTCGGCCAAATCCATCATATCCTCGTAATTAGCGTAAGCGGCATAAACCTCCATCATAGTAAATTCCGGGTTATGCCTTGTCGAAATACCCTCGTTCCTGAAATTCCTGTTTATCTCATAGACCTTCTCGAATCCGCCGACAAGCAGGCGTTTAAGATAAAGCTCCGGGGCGATTCTCATATAAAGGTCTATACCGAGCGCCTCGTGGTGAGTCTTGAATGGTTTCGCGGCGGCGCCGCCGGCGATAGACTGCATCATCGGCGTCTCGACTTCCAGAAAACCCCTGCCATCGAGAAAAAACCTTATTCTCGATATCATTTTAATGCGGGCCTCGAAGACCTCCTTAACATCCTTATTTATTATCAAATCAACATATCTCTGCCTGTATCTTGTCTCAATGTCCTTAAGACCGTGCCACTTCTCCGGCAAAGGCCTTATCGACTTGGAAAGTATGGTTATCTCAAAGACATTTACGGTCGGCTCCTGAGTCCGCGTCTTAAAAGTTTTGCCTTTTACGCCGATAATATCGCCTATATCCAGCTCTCCAAACAAAGACATCCCCGCTTCGCCAAGAGTATCAGTCTTAACATATCCCTGGATTGTCCCTGTCGAATCCTTGATATCTATGAAGCTGGACTTACCGTGAGAGCGCACCGCCATCATCCGGCCGGCGAGAGACACCTCTCTGCCCTCTTCAAAATTTTGAGTTAAGTCCCTAATATCGATAGACTTGATGAACTTTCCGCCGTAAGGGTTGAACCCTTTAGCGCGCAGATTCTCGAGCTTCTTTATCTTTTGCTTTATCAGATCGTTTATCTCTTCCACTTCTTCTCCGTCTTAGATTTATAAGAGTATAGATAAAATAGAACGTTAAGTCAAACAAAAAAACCCAGACGCACGCGCGGGCAAAAACATCGCCGTGCCGGAAATAAAACGTTTCGGCCTTTACAGGAACTATTTTACTCGTAACAAAGCCGTCGACGAATATCTTCTCGCCTTCGGCATTCTTTACGGAATCCGAGATCCTGCCTTTCTGGTCGATAAAGCAGGAGTGTCCCGTATTCGCGCACCTTACGAGGTTTATCCTGTTCTCTATTGCCCGGAAGACCGAGGACTGCGTGTGCTGATAGGGCGCCCCTGTCTTCATAAACCAGGCGTCATTTGTAATTACTACTATAAAATCGGCGCCCTTGCCGGCAAACTCTCTTGCCAGATCCGGAAAAACATCCTCAAAACATATTAAGACTCCGAACTTTGCCGTCTTCTGTTTGCTTATCGGCACCTCAAAGATCGTATACTCCTTGCCGGGAGAATAATCTTCGCCGACATCATAGCGCGTCCTCACAAAAGAAAAAAAGCTCTCGCCTAAAGGCACGTATTCCCCAAAAGGCACAAGATGAATCTTGTCATAACGCTTTATAAGTTTGCCTTCGGGAGAAAATAGCGCAGCGCTGTTAAAATAAGGGCCTTTATCAGGCGATATCTCAGTAGGAGCGCCGACAAGCAGATAAGTCTTTATCTCTTCAGCCAACTTTGAAATCTTATTAAAGAGGTTTTTATCCGCTTCGAGAAACCCCGGAACGGCCGTCTCCGGCCATATTATCAAGTTTGGCTTATCCTTCGCGGCTTCTTTAGTAAGCGAGATATATTTTTTAAGGATACCGTCGGCGTAGTTCTCGTCCCACTTCTGATATTGAGGTATATTTCCCTGGATCACGGAAATCTTCATTTCATCGCCGGCTTGCCCCGTTAGAGAATTTTCTTCTCTGGCAGAATGAATTTTCTCTAATGGGGTGAATCTTCGATCGAGTTTATAATAGCCGTACATAGCCGCGGTTATCAATATCATTATCAAAAACGCCAGATATCTCTGTTCCGGACGGAAACCCTTCATCTTTTTCTTTATCTTCGAGGAGATTAAAACATTTGTGAAGACGATGAGGAAGGAGACGCCGTACACGCCGGTTATGTCGGCAATTTGAATGATCAGCGGATTCTCCCATTGGGTATGCCCCATAAGAACCCAGCCGAAACCGCTAAATAGCTGACTTCGCAGATATTCAAGCCCTACCCACAAAAAGCCAACCAGAACCGCGTATCTGACTCTTGGTTTGGGAAATTGAAATAACAGGATATCGGTTCCCACGGCAAAAATACCGAAATATAAAGCAAGATAAAGGCTAAGCGCCAAAGCTCCTATTATCGCCACATAGGACACCCAATATAATGCCGCGCCAAAAAAGATAAGGCCCGTTATATAGCCGGTCAAAAATGCCTGCCACGGCCTCTCTCCTCTTATCGCTATCATTAATGGAATTAGCGCGAACCACGCCAGAAAAGAAAAATTATATGGCGGGAAAGACAGCGTCAGCAAGACCGCCGAAAGAAAAGGAAATAATATTAAACGCCGCAGCATTTTTTATACTTCTTCCCGCTCCCGCAAGGACAAAGATCATTGCGTCCGACTTTGGGAACAGTAGTGTCGGCGTTCAGCGAATAGCGTTCAGCGTTCGGATTTTTTCTGTCCGCTGTCCGCTGTCCGCTGTCCGCTGAAACGCGGTCTTTTACGCCCAACGGCTGCATCTCCTGATGGATGAACTGCTGCGGGACAGCGTCAAAAACCCCTCTGGGTTTTTCCTGGCTTACGACCTGCACCCTAAAGATGAATTCAAGCGCGTCATTGTCTATCTTATTCATCATCTCCTCGAACATCGCGTAAGCCTCATTCTTATATTCAACCAGAGGGTCCACCTGCCCATAAGCCCTTAACCCTATGCCTTCTTTAAGAATGTCCATAGCGTAAAGGTGATCTTTCCATTTTGAGTCTATTATATCCAGAAGAATGGTCTTTTCTATGTGCCTCATCGTCTCGGGGCCAAAAGTCGCCTCTCTCTTCTCGTAAGATTTATTTATCGTTTCTATAACCCGCTCTCTTATGGCCTCGCGAGACTCATTGAATAATCCGTTATTCTCGGGCCCGGACAAAAGCGCCGCTCCAAATTTAGCGCGCAGCCATTCCGAAAAACCGCCCGCGTCCCACTCCTCGGCGCGCGCCTTTTCGCCAAAATATAGGCCCATCGCCGAATCGAGGGAATTCTCTATCATCTCAAAAATCCGCTCTCTTAAATCCCTGCCATCCAGTATCGCTTTCCGCTCGAAATATATCGCTTCCCTCTGCTTATTCATAACATTATCGTATTCCAGCAAGTGTTTTCTTATCTCAAAGTTATGCGCCTCGACCCGTTTCTGCGCGGTCTCTATTGATTTGGATATGAGAGGATGCTCTATAGGCTGGCCTTCTTCCATTCCGAGCTTCTCCATTACAAATTTAATCCTGTCGGAACCAAATATCCGCATCAGGTCATCTTCAAGGGAAAGATAAAATCTCGAGGACCCGGGGTCTCCCTGCCGGCCGCTTCTTCCCCGAAGCTGATTATCTATTCGCCGCGCCTCATGCCGTTCTGTCCCGAGAACATGCAGCCCGCCCAGCTCAATGACTTTTCCATGTTCCTCCTCGACTCTCGATTTTATCTTTGAGAGCGCCTCTTTTTTCTCTTGAGGATCTATGTCTTGAGGCTCTACGCCCTTCTGCCTAAAATGGTCAACAACTATCGCCTCGGCGTTTCCGCCTAATAGAATATCGGTCCCGCGTCCGGCCATATTCGTAGCTATGGTTACGGCGTTTAGTCGCCCGGCCTGCGCGACAATTTGGGCTTCCTTTTCATGGTATTTGGCATTTAGAACCTGATGAGGAATGCCGCGGCTCTTTAGCATACGGCTTAATCTTTCCGACTTATCTATCGAGATGGTGCCTACCAAAACAGGCTGCCCCTTAGAACTCAACCCGGCTATCTCGTCTACAACCGCATTAAATTTCTCTTTCTCGGTCTTATATATCGCGTCCGGGTAGCTCTTTCGGATCAAAGGCCTGTTGGTGGGAATAACTACCACGTCTAATTTGTAAATTTGGCTAAACTCATTGGCTTCGGTGACGGCGGTTCCGGTCATACCGGATAGTTTGTCATACATCCTGAAATAATTCTGGAAGGTTACCGTGGCCAAAGTCTGGTTCTCCCTCTCTATCTTTGCTCCTTCTTTGGCTTCTATCGCCTGATGAAGGCCGTCCGACCATCTCCTGCCGGGCATAAGCCGTCCGGTAAACTCGTCGACAATTATAACCTCGTCGTCTTTTATGACATAATCGACATCTAATTTATAAAGTTCTTTGGCCAAAAGCGCTTTCTCTATGCAATGCTTCTCTTCCATAGACTCCATACTATGCATATCCTTAAGTCCCCAAGCCAAGGTGGCCTTCGCTTCCCCCTCTTCGGTCAAATATACAGTATGCGCTTTCTCGTCCACAATATAATCGCCGCTCTCAATTTTGGTCTCCTCGTCTCTGGCGCCCTTACAAAGCCTCTTAACTATTGAAGCGGCTTTGTAATATTTGTCTGTGGATTCCTCGGCCGGGCCGGATATTATAAGCGGCGTCCGGGCCTCATCAACCAATATGGAATCCACCTCGTCAACAATCGCGTAGTGAAGCGGCCTTTGCACCATATCCTCAAGCCGGTATTTCATATTATCGCGCAAGTAATCAAAACCAAATTCGTTGTTCGTGCCGTATGTTATATCGCAGGCATAGGCCTCTCTTCTCGATTTGTCATCCATATCATGCTGAATTGTTCCAACGCTCAAACCCAAAAATTCATATATCGGCCCCATCCAGTATCTGTCGCGTTTGGCAAGATAATCATTGACGGTAATGATATGGACGCCATAACCCGAAAGAGCGTTAAGATAGGCGGACAGAGTAGCCACGAGGGTCTTGCCTTCGCCTGTGGCCATCTCGGCTATCTTGCCCTGATGAAGAACTATGCCGCCCACAAGCTGCACGTCAAAATGGCGCATATTGACCGTTCTTTTCGCGGCCTCCCGGACAACAGCGAATGCCTCCGGCAAGATAGGCTCCAAAATCTGCCGCTCCAGCTTCTCGCGCCCGCCTTTTTCGAGCTCTAAAAAATTGGAGTCTTTCAAGCCCTCTTTTATTTTATTCCTGAACCCAACGGTCTTGGCCCGCAGTTCAGCGTCTGAAAGAGACGATATCTTCGGCTCCAAGCCGCTTATCAAATCGGCTAAGGGCTTAAGTTTCTTCATCTCCCTTTCATTTTGCGTTCCAAATATATTTGAGACAATCTTGCCTATCATTTATAGTTCGCTTTCTTCGACATCTGCAATTTTCATCAAATGTTTCAATAGACCTATTTTAAGCGGCATATTTTTATGCATGGGAACGGAAATTCTTGCCGGATTGCCTAATTTTGTATAAATTCGATGGCTGCCTTTTATTCTCTTTAACTCCCAGCCTTTCTTTTTAAGCAATCTGGCGAATTCTTTCCCTGAAACAACCTTCATACCGCAACCTCTATAATCTCATCTTTACTGGTAATCTTAATGTCCTTCATATCAACCGACAGACAAGCTTCAACAGCTTCATAGATGTTACTGAGAAGCTCTTCGAATGTCTCTCCTTGAGTTGCGCATCCTGGAATCGCTGGAATCTCAGCCCAATAGCCACCCTCTTCCGCATGATGAATAACAACTTTGAGTTTCATAGTTCTTTCTCCTCTTTTTTATGAATTTTTTCCATATAAAATATCTCTATATCCCCGCATCATTTATTTCTGCCCGCAAGATTTGACAACAAATCATTTTTTATCTCTTCGCGGCCATAAAACGAACATAAGCTTCTACTAACTCGTCAAGCTCGCCGTCCATAACTTGGTTTACTTTCCCGGTCTCGTATTCTGTCCTAT
Organism: Candidatus Omnitrophota bacterium; assembly: GCA_043798215.1. Lineage (GTDB taxonomy): Bacteria > Omnitrophota > Gorgyraeia > Pluralincolimonadales > Pluralincolimonadaceae > JAZDOX01. The sequence goes on from JAZDOX010000015.1 coordinate 18,844, forward strand.
GATCTTTTACCATATTATACGGATGCATAACATACGAGCGGATTTGGCTTCCCCACTCGATCTTCTGCTTCTCCGAATAAACCGACTTGAGCTTCTCTTGCTGTTCCTCGAGCCTCTTCTCGTAAAGCCTCGACTTCAAAACCTTCATCGCAGTATGTTTATTCTTAAGCTGCGAACGCTCATTCTGACATTGGACCACTAAACCTGTGGGCATATGCGTTATCCTTACCGCGGAATCCGTGGTATTGACTCCTTGTCCGCCGGGACCGGAGGCGCGGTATACGTCAATCCTTAAGTCTTTTTCATCTATATCTATCTCGGCATCCGCTTCCAATTCAGGGATAACGTCTACCGACGCAAATGAGGTGTGCCTTCTCTTGTTGGAATCAAACGGCGATATCCTGACAAGCCTGTGAACCCCTATCTCCGATCTTAAATAGCCAAAAGCGTATTCGCCTTCCACCATAATAGTAACGTTCTTTACCCCTGCCTCCTCACCCGCGAGATAATCAATGACATCAACCTTGTAACCCCTTCGCTGGGCGTATCGGACATACATTCTAAAGAGCATCGAGGCCCAATCGCAGGACTCGGTGCCGCCGGCGCCCGCGTTTATAGAAAGTATCGCGTTGGCGCTGTCGTGCTCTCCTGAAAACAAGGCTTTAAACTCTATCTGGCTTATCTTTTTTAAGAGAGAATCTAATTCTTCTTTAACGTGAAGTATAGAGGATTCATCGGCAGGCTCAACGATCCCTATCAATCCCATTAATTCCGCTTGTTCTTTGCTTGCTTCCTGCCACGGATCTAATCTCGACTTAAACTCCTTGAGCTGTCGTATAACATCCTGCGCTTTCTGGGAATCATCCCAAAAACCGGAAACCGACATTTGAGCCTCAAACTCTTTTATCTTTGCCTCGGCGTTATCGAGGTCAAAGATACCTCCGAAGGTTAGCCAACGCGAAGCCGGCTTCCTCCAATTTATCCCTTAACTCTTCCAGCATCATATCCTCCGAAGATAGCGGAAAGTGTAACAGTGCCCACCAGAGGCGGGTCCGCCTCAGGCGGAAAAAACGCAAAACTAAAAATTTTGAATTTTAACTTTACACTTTGCGATTAAAACTTTTTGATTCTTGCTATGTAGAATGTAAATTATACCAGTTTAAGGGCGAGAAATCAACTGCGGCGGCAGTTTTGTTTGTGTCATTCCCGCCGTCCCTGAGTTTTCATTTGAGTAAATTCGTTACAATCCTTATCATCATATCTTTCTCCCGCGGGTGACTGGTGGCGATAAGAAGAGCAAGCGCGGCAATAGTAGTGCATTGTAACATAAATTTTATACTGTTCGAGCGAGGCCATTGGCCGAGTCGAGAACTATGGATATGGACTAAAGCAGAACTTCTCGACTCATCCGCCTCAGGCGGATTCGCTCGAAGAATAAGTGTTTGCTTGTCTTCAGAAACTGCCATAAATTAATGTTACAATATATTAGTTTGCCCGTTAATCGGCTTAACCAACAAACGAGTTTGCGCTTTACTCTTTTTTGGCTTTTCCTTGTTTTGCGACAGCATCCATCGCCTTGCTCACTTCTTCAGGATCTCCGAGATAATAATGTTTTATCGGTTTCAAACTACTATCGAGTTCATAAACAAGGGGCAGGCCCGTGGGAATATTAAGGCCTACTATGTCCTTATCCGAAACGTTATCAAGATACTTAACCAAAGCCCTTAGGCTATTGCCATGCGCGGCTATTATAACTCTCTTGCCGGACTTCACAACAGGCGCTATGTCGGAATGCCAATATGGCAGGAATCTGGCGACAGTGTCGTTAAGACATTCAGTAAGCGGCAATTCTTCCTTGCTCAAATCTTTATAGCGCGGATCGTTTCCCGGATACCTTTCATCGTTCTTCTCAAGCGCGGGAGGCTGTATATCGTAGCTTCTGCGCCATATCAATACCTGGTCTTCGCCGTATTTAGCGGCTGTCTCTGATTTATTCAACCCCTGTAACGCGCCATAGTGTCTCTCGTTAAGGCGCCAGGAATTCCTAACGGGTATCCACATCAAATCCATAACATCCAAAGTAACCCATAAAGTCCTTATCGCCCTCTTTAACACCGAAGCAAAGGCGAGGTCAAAGACAAATCCTTCTTTTTTCAGCGCTTCTCCGGCTTTTCTCGCCTCTTGCATTCCTTTTTCGGATAAATCAACGTCCGTCCAACCCGTAAATCTATTTTCCTTATTCCATGTACTTTCGCCATGACGAAGTAAAACTAACTTATACATTAAAAAACTCCTTTTAGTTTGTTAACTAATGGCTGGTTGGGCCAATTAAATGGACAGGCTGGCAAACAAATAAACCAACCAACGGGCCTACGTTTTGCGCTTTATGCTTCTCATTTTACGCTTTCAATTATACACCAAAAATATCCTCAAATTCAATATCCTCAAATCCATCCTTCATCGTTTTTTCGCAATCTAAAAATCTGCTCATTATATCGCCCTCTCGCAAAAAGCGCGAGACTTCAGTAAAACCAACCAAGCAATCTTTCTCCGTCCGGGTAAATACAGAACCGCCATCGCCGGCGCTAACTTTGGCCCATCGCGCCGAGCGGGTTATGCCCGGCTTCAACAAAAAAAGGTTTTCTTTAGCGCGCGTGATCGCCACATAAAATAACCTGCGCTCTTCCTCTATCCTGTCTTTATCATCGATAGACCGATATGAGGGCAGATGGCCTTCGGCAACATATATCACAAAAACAGTGTGCCACTCAAGCCCCTTAGATGAGTGTATCGTAGACAAAGTCAATGAACGGTTGTCTCTTTCAGCATTATCTGCAAAATTCTTTTCCGGAGGCTCCAGGGCCATATCCGACAGAAATTCCTCGACTGAACTATATCTCGACGCTATCTTCTCGAGAGAATCAAGGTCGTTTAACCTTTTATTGAAATCATCGTATTTAGCTTTGAGTAAGGGCTCATAATATTTGAGCAGCGCCCTGACCATCCCTGAAGGCGAAGGTTTATTCAACTCGAATTCTTCCAATATCTCCATCAGCCCCTGCAAATCCGGAACCTTCTTAAATAAATTCTTATCCGGCTTAAGGCCTTTTTTTTCCGTAATTACTTCTTTTGTGACGCGTTCGGCGGTCTTGGGGCCGACTCCGCGCATCAGCAAAAGAGCCCGATTCCAGCTTATCTGATCCGAGATATTGTGCGCTATGCGCAAGTGAGAGATAACATCCTTTATGTGAGCGGCCTCAACGAATCTCTGCCCGCCATATTTTATAAACGGAAGACCGCGATTAGCCAGCGCTATCTCCAGATCGTTTGAATGCCACCCCGCGCGGAATAAAACGGCTATATCCTTCAATCCAACGCCTTCGCGCATTAGCTGCGATATCTTATCAACAATATATCTCGACTGGGCGTGCTCATCAAAAACCTCCGCTAAAACGGGAGCCGCGCCGCGGCGCCTGCTCGTAAAAAGAACCTTATCGAACTTCTCTTGCGCAAAACTGATTACCTCGTTGGTAAGATCCAGGATAGGCTGAGTCGAGCGGTAATTCTCCTCAAGAGTAATAATCCTGGTTCCTTTGAATATTTTCGGAAAATCAATGATGTTCCTGAAATCAGCGCCCCTGAAAGAGTAAATGCTTTGCGAGTCGTCGCCGACAACCATTATATTGTTATGCACAGAAGCCAAAAGCCGCGCTATATCCGCCTGCAATTTATTCGTATCCTGATATTCGTCCACCATTATATACTTATATCCGGCGGAAAGCTTAAGGCGCGCCTCTTGGTTATTTTCAAGCAATTTCTTCAAGAAAACCAAGAGGTCGTCATAATCCATAAGCGACTTGGACCGTTTATAGCCGGCATATTCAAGGCGTATTCTCATTATCTCATCTTCCCATTGCGTAAAATGAGGATACTCATAGCGCAAAATTGCTCCGATATCTTCCGGCTTATTCACGCTTTTTGAGATTACATCAAGAATGGCGGACTTGCGCGGAAAACTCTTACTCTTATCAATATTATTAAATCCAAGCCGCGCTCTAACAAGATTTACCGCGTCTTCGGCGTCGCTCTGATCCATTATAGTGAAATTAGGGGATATCTCAAGAACAGCGGCGTATCTTCTTAAAACCATATTAGCAAAAGAGTGAAATGTCCCTCCTGAAACTTTGCGGCATCTCTCATCCAAAAGCTCAGAAGCCCTGCGCAGCATCTCTTCGGCCGCTTTGCGGGTAAAAGTAAGCAGAAGTATCTCCTCGGGCTTTATGCCTTTCTCCACCAAATAAGCCACGCGATAAACCAAAGTCCGGGTCTTGCCGCTGCCCGCGCCCGCTATAACCAAGTGCGGTCCTTCCGTGGAGCGCGCCGCGGCCAGCTGGGCGGAATTTAACTCTTTATCGTAATCTATCTTCTTTTTCATATCAGCAATTTATAAAACCGGTAAACCCCGTTAGAGAATTACACTCTCTAACGGTCTGCGACGACGATGGCATTAAACCACCGTCGACTTTAAGTGAAGATAACCGCCGATTAAAATCGGCAGCTTTCTCTAACGGGGTAAAAGCTTCTCCGCTTTACCGACAATTTCCCGTTCTGAAGGATAAGTCATAACCCTTAAAGCCTCCTTTAAGGGCAGCCATACCACCTCTTCGGCATCGGAATCATGGTCTTTAATATCGCCCGATTCATACATTATCAAGAAGAAAAAAACGGTCTTATGAACTCTGGCTGATTCTTCCTCGGAATAGAACCAATAATCGATATTTCCGAGATCCTCTTTAATCGCGCCGTTAACCCCCGCCTCTTCTTTTACCTCCCTAAGAGCCGCTTCCCGCGAAGCCTCAAGTCTCTCTATCTTTCCCTTGGGAAGACAAAATATCTTGCCGTTGCCCCTAATCAACAAAATAATCTCCGAAAGACCGCCGGTCTTGCGGCAAACAACTCCTCCGGCAGAAAATTGACTCTTTGTCTTTACCATAATCATTCCTTAACGCAACGTACTTAAGCTTGAACGCTCAACAAAAAATCTCCTTCATCGCCATTCTTGTCTAAAACTATGAAGGAGATCTAGGGAAACTGCCAATAATCTACTGCATTGTAACATAAATTTTATACTGTTCGAGCGAGGCCATTGGCCGAGTCGAGAACCACAGATATGCCTGCCTGTCGGCTCGCCTCTCGGCCCGCTTCGCCGATGGCAAATCGAGGCGAGCGAAGCCGAGGGCAGACAGGGACAGCAGCAGAACTTCTCGACTCATCCGCCTCAGGCGGATTCGCTCGAAGAATAAAATATTGACTTAGCTGCTCCAACCTGCTTCTCGATTCGGCCTACGGCCTCGCTCGAAGAATAAGCGCTTGCTGTCTCCAAGGACTACCATGAATTAATGTTACAGAGCAGTAGTTACCTTATAAAGCTGACGGTGGTTTAATACTATCATCGGCGCAGACCGTTAAAGAACAGAGTTCTCTAACGGGATTTATCTCTTAGTCGAGCTTTTCCTGAATTCTTTTTATTGAATTCGCTCTGCCGGTCTTATCGTCGCAATTTATCACCACACCCTGAAGCTGAATATTGGAATCGGCCATCTCAAATCTGGCGGGAAGCCCGGTTATAAACCGTCTTATAATTTGTTCGGGCCTCCTTCCCAAAACAGAGTCAAAAGGCCCCGTCATTCCCAAATCAGTTATATATGCGGCAGACTTAGGGAATATCCTCTCATCGGCTGTCTGAATATGAGTGTGCGTCCCGCAAACCGCGGTTACGAGTCCGTCAAGATAATAACATAAAGCCAGTTTCTCGGAAGTCGCTTCGGCATGAATATCAACGACTATTACCGGTGTTTCCCCTCGCATTTCATTGATCTGTTTCATCGCAGCCCTAAATGGGCATTCAACCGCCTGCATAAAGACCCTCCCGACCAGATTTATGACGCCCACTTTGTTTCCGACAGCAGAATGCGAAACTCCATTTTCTTGCGATGAGCGCCGAGACTGCTGAACAGATAAAATTATTGAGCCATTTCCAGGCGAGCCTTCAGGGTAATTCAATGGACGCAATATCCGTTGTTCCTTATCGATAACCTCCAGAATCTCCTTCCTGTCCCAGATATGGTCGCCGTTAGTTAAGACATCTATCCCCATCTCCAGCAACTCCATGGCAATGGAAGGCGTTAAGCCGGAGCCTCCCGCCGCGTTCTCAGCGTTGGCCACCGTAAAATCCACAAACTCTCTATGTTTTATTTTCGGAAGCAAAGTTTTGACCGCCTGGCGTCCAGGATTGCCAACGATATCGCCGATAACTAATATGTTCATAAAAATACTCTCGTCAAGTATTATGCCTTAGTGGAGTTTACCCGATCTTTTACATCTGTCATTCTGGAGGAGTCCGCCTAAGGCGGACGACGAAGAATCTAAAAAAGAGATTCTTCGCTGCGCCTTCGGCTTCGCTCAGAATGACATGTTTGAAATTATTGAGTGAAATAATTTTGAATAAAGCCCTCTCATATCTTACTGCCAACTATGGACTACTTCGCGTACTCTATCGACCGTGTCTCCCGAATAACGGTTATCTTTATCTGTCCCGGATACTCCATGCCTTCTTCTATCTTCTTCTTTATCTCGCGAGCCAACACCGTAGCCTGAGCATCCGTTATTTTATTCGGCTCCACAATGACTCTTATCTCTCTTCCGGCCTGAATGGCATACGCCTTCTCGACACCTTTAAAAGAATCCGCTATCTCCTCGAGTTTCTCAAGCCTCTTTATATAAGTCTCCAGCGTCTCCCTGCGCGCTCCGGGACGCGCGCCGGAAACAGCGTCGGCGGCGCTTGATAAAACGGTATAAATCGAGATCGGGTCCACCTCTCCGTGATGCCCCTCTATCGCGTTCACAACGATCTCGTTCTCGCCATATTTCTTAGCCATCTCGGCCCCAAGCTTGGGGTGAGCGCCTTCAACTTCATGGCTGACCGCTTTGCCTATATCATGTAAAAGCCCTATTCTCTTGGCTAGATTCGCGTCAAGGCCCAATTCATCCGCTATCGCGCCCATTATAAAAGCTGACTCCTTGAGGTGATCCAGCACGTTTTGGCCGTAAGATGTCCTATATTTCAACTTGCCGATAAGTTTCACGAGTTCAGGATGTATCCCGCGCAATCCCATCTCAAAGACAGCCTGTTCCCCTGTCTCTTTTATGGAAACCTCGACCTCTTTCTTGACTTTCTCGACTATTTCTTCAATGCGGCCGGGATGGATCCTGCCGTCTTCCATCAAACGCGTCAATGCTATGCGCGCCACTTCTCTCTTAACCGGATCGAACCCTGAGAGAATGACCGCTTCAGGAGTATCATCTATTATAACATCAACGCCGGTAGCCATCTCAAGAGCCCGTATATTGCGGCCTTCCCTTCCAATAATTCTTCCCTTCATCTCATCGCTCGGCAAATTCACAACGGAAACCGTGGATTCAACCGTATGCTCAACCGCGCAGCGCTGAATAGCCGTAGCTAAAATCTCTCTGGCTTTTTTATCTGATTCCTGCTTGGTTTCTTCCTCAATTCGTTTTATCATCAAGCCCGCTTCCTGCCTGACGTCTTCTTCCATCCTGGAAAGCAGTATCTTCTTTGCCTCATCAGCGGTCAATCCGGAAACTCGCTGTAGTCTTTCCTTCTCCTCCGCCAACATAACCTTGTATTCTTCTTCCATCGAATTCAATTTTTCCTGCTTTTCCAAAACGCCTCTTTGCCGGTCGGATAAATCTTTTTCTTTCTTATCTATAATCTCTATTTTTCTATCGATATTCTCCTCACGCTGCATAAGCCGCCTTTCGAGATTAGCCAATTCAGCGCGCCTGTCTTTGGTTTCTTTCTCGAAATCAGCCCTGATCCCATGAAGCAAATCCTTTGATTCAAGTTCAGCTTCCTTACGCCTTTCCTGAGCTTTCTTCTCCGCGTCTTCAAGAATAATCTTCGCCTTCGCCTCAGCGGACCGCACTTTCTTCTCCGCGTAAACTTTTCTTATAAAAAAACCTGATAAAATTAAACCTCCGCTTATGATAAGGCAGAGGACTATAATTAAAAAACCATCCATCGCAAAATACCTCCCTATTTAACCACCACTCGCTTCGGGTGGATTCCAGAAAAACTATTGCTTTATCCCGCATTTTTCATTAGAAATCTTAGCGGGATTACCCCGACCCTGGTCAATCTGACCCCGAGGAATTCAAAGAATTCCCGGGATCAAGTCCTTGGAATTAGAAATGCAATTCCAAGGGAAGATTGCCCAGAACTAGTGCATTGTAACATAAATTTTATACTGTTCGAGCGAGGCCAATGGCCGAGTCGAGAACCACAGATATGCCTGCCTGTCGGCAGACAGGGACAGCAACAGAACTTCTCGACTCACTCCCTGCCTACCGGCAGGCAGGCCTGCGGAGAGTTCGCTCGAAGAATAAGCGCTTGCTGTCTCCAGAGACTACCATGAATTAATGTTACAGAGCACTAGTCCTGAGAAATTCTATGAATTGTTATGGGGTAAGGACTTTCGTGACCGGTTGATCATGAGAGAGTGCGGGAAGCTGCGAAACAACCTGAAAATCAAAAGCTAATCCTATCTTTGGGACGCTTCTTCGCAGCCCTGCAAGAAACTTGTCATAATAGCCCATGCCTCTGCCTAAGCGGTTGCCTTTCTTGTCAAAAGCTATGCCGGGAACAACCGCAAGGTCTATGGCGCGAGGGTGATAAACCTTTAAATGCGCCTTAGGCTGATAAATTCCATAAGGGCCCTTAATTAAATCTTTATTGGGATCCATAATCTCGGACACCACCATTTTTCTCTCTTTCACTCGAACAGCCGGAACTAAAACCACCTTACCGCTTATCAACGCCGTCTCGATCATGGGGTTAGTCTCAACTTCCCCATCCTTCGAGACGTAAAACATAAGAACCTTGGCATCTTTAAACTCCGGCAAAGCCAGCAGTTTTCTCTTTATCGCAAGGCTCTTTCTGTGCCTTTCGTCCTCCTTTTGATTTTTTAGTTTATCGAGGATCTTCTTTCTTAAGTCGTTTTTTATCTTCTCTGCCATATTATATTATAGGTTAAAATCAGCGTTAGTCAAGGGAAATTGCCTTGTCTAACCGCTATTTTAGCATAAATTCTCGTTCTTTTCATTTAATAATACTACATTATACTATCCGTCCAGATTAGCGGATGTCGTTGTGAACGAAGCAATCTACCCTTGAAATTTAAGTCTCACTTAGAATGTCAATTTTTATCTTCGCCATGCCGCTTGGTTTTGCCAATGTAGGGGCGGCCCTTGCGGTCGCCCTATTGCCTTTTGATAATTACAAACAGCGGACAGGGGCAAGCTCGCCTCTCGGCCCGCTTCGCCGATGGCAAATCGAGGCGAGCGAAGCCGAGGGCCCTGTCCCTGCAAAATTCTTAATTTCTATCTGTGCTCGACGTTAAATTTCAAGATAAACCCCGTTAGAGAATTACATTCTCTGACGGGGTAAACAGTCTTCTTATTGCGTCATTCCCCTGCCCCCCATAAATATCATTACCCCGATTATAACTATAAATAAACCGCTTATGATCGAGATCGTTTTCAAATATTTTTTTATGCTCTTGAAATAAGCGAGAAAATTATTTATAAGCGCGCCTGATACAAAAAACGGCAGCCCCAATCCCATAGAATAGCTAAAAAGTAATAGCGCCGCTTTTGATGCTTCCATTGAAGTCGAACCTAAGATCAAAATAGAGGAAAGAATCGGGCCGACGCAGGGTGTCCACCCTAAAGAAAAAGTTGCTCCCATGAGAAACGACCCAAGGTAGCCCAATGGTTTGGTTTTCATCTCGACTTTCTTCTCGCGCTGAAGAAAATTTAATTTTAAGACGCCGACGATATTAAGCCCAAACAAGATAACTATGGCTCCGCCTATCTTTTTCAAGATCCAGGAGTTCTTTAAGAAAAAACCGCTCAGCAAATTAAAAGATAGACCCAGCAGAACAAAAACAACCGTAAATCCCGCAATGAACAAAAGCGAATGAATGGCCGTAATGACCCTTATCCGTTTAGGAAGCGTCTCCCGCGTCAAATCCGCGAACGTTATTCCGGTTATGTAAGAAATATAAGACGGGATTAAGGGCAGAACGCACGGGGTAAAAAATGACAAAAGGCCCGCCATAAAAGCAGTCAAGATCGTTAGTGGCTGCGATATCTCGTTCATCTTCCTAAACTCTCCATAGATTTAATCTATCGTCGTCAAACGGCTTGGCCATAATATGCTTAAATGACTCTTCCCGGGGATGCTCGAAATATCTTATCTTCGCTTCCCCCTCGCCGCTCCTGCCCAAAGCGTATCTTGCTGTAATCGAAGCCGCCTCATTTATAAAATGCCCGCCTGAGACGCCGCGCAAAACAGAAACCGGACCTAACGGGTTTTCCGAAAAGAAAACTATATCGTTTTCTTTTCTCAAGGACGCTATATAATAATTCTCCAATTCTCTGCGGCTTACGACTAATTTGACTTCAGGGGAAATTCTAAAATGCCGTCCGTATTTTAACAGATTGACGTCCCTGATGTCGAAATCGGGTTTATGCTTAAGCAAATCTTTCAGTCTTTCAGCAAAGCCTTTATCGGTAAGCAAACAACCGCCGCGGCCGCAAGAATAATCCTTGATGCCTAATTTCTCCGCCAAAAGAATCTGCGGCTTCCTTGAGCGGCCTGATATGGAGAAGAAACCATTCCTATCAACCATTCCCGTCATTTCCGGGACGCTCGGAGCAAATAGTTTTGCCGAAAGCGGCCTTATTAAAAGGCCGGTTAATCCGCTTTCGCGCTCAATTACGCCCATAGTCCTTTTTTTCTGGGACATAGGGCGCTGACCTGCCACTTCGCCGGTAAAGACAAAAGCCGCCCCTGACTTTTCCATATATTCCTTAGCCTTTATAAGGAAGAATATACGGCAATCTACGCAAGGGTTCATTCCGCTTCCGTATCCATACCGGGGTTTCTTAATTACTTCGAGATACTCCTCGGAAACATCAATAATTTCAATGGGAACATCAAGCTGAGCCGCCGCTCTGCTCGCAATGTCGCAAAGCGGTTCTTTAGACGACCGGTCGCAAAAAACCGTTGTATAGGTTACGGCCTTAACCTCAATTCCCTGCTCAAGCATAAGCTTTGCCGCTAAAACAGAATCGAGGCCCCCGCTAAAAAGCGCTATTGCTTTTGTCTTTTTTTCCATAATGCCTCAACTCGTTCCTTAAGGCTCTTCTCAAATCCCATATCAGAAGGCTCATAATACACCGCCTTTCGCGGAATGTATTCCTGCTCCACAAAATGATCTTTAAAATTATGGGCATATTTATAATTTTTACCGTGACCTAATGCTCCGGAATCAGACGAGGCGTCTTTCAAATGATCCGGCACCTCCATAATCCGATTTTCTCTCACATCTTTTAAGGCTTTCTCTATGCCCATATAAGCTGAATTTGACTTCGGAGCGCAGGCTATGTAAACAGCCGCTTCGGCAAGTGGGATCCGGCATTCAGGAAGACCGATGAATTCCGAGATCTGAAAAGCCGCGTTGGCCACAACCAGCGCCTGCGGATCCGCCAATCCCACGTCTTCGGCCGCGCAAATAACTATACGACGCGCGATAAACCTTAGGTCCTCTCCGGCATATATCATCTTAGCAAGCCAGTATAATGCCGCGTCCGGATCGGAACCCCGCATCGATTTAATAAAAGCTGAGATTGTGTCATAATGCCCGTCTTCATCGCCGTCGTAAACCACGGCTTTCTTTTGAATGCACTCTTCTGCCACCTGCAAAGTTATCTTGATATCGGCATCCTTAGATTCTTGGGTGGTCAAAACCGCCGTCTCCAAGGCATTTAAAGCGCGCCTGGCGTCTCCATCCGAGGTTTTAGCCCAAAACTCCATGGCTTTATTTTCAACGCGCACGGCAAGCATTCCAAAACCGCGCATCTTATCTTTAAGGGCGTTTCCAAGAAGAGTCAAAATCTCTTCTTCCGATAACGGCTTCAATTCAAATACCAGAGAACGGGATATCAAGGGCGCAACTATAGAAAAAAATGGATTGTGAGTTGTGGCGCCGATTAATGTAATTACTCCTGACTCAACATCGGGCATAAGCACATCCTGCTGCGCCTTGTTAAACCTGTGAATTTCATCTATGAAAAGAATCGTCTTTTTGTCATACAGCAAACGCCTCTCTTTAGCGGATTCTACCTCCTTACGTATTTCCTGCACGTTAGAGGTTGTCGCGTTAATCTGCGCAAAATGAGATTTCGTAACATTAGAGACGACATGGGCTAAAGTTGTCTTGCCCGTCCCGGGAGAACCGAATAAAATTAAAGATGCGATCTTATCCGCTTCTATGGAGCGGCTCAAGAGCCTTCCTGGGCCTAAAATATGAGTCTGTCCTACAAACTCACTCAAGTCCCTCGGTCTCATTCTAACAGAGAGAGGTTCGTTCCGCAGATAATCTTTCTGCTGTTTATCGAAAAGATCTTTATTTGGCATGGGATATTTTGAATTCATAGTGTCTGGGTTAGCGAGTATGCGGGTAAACGCGTTAGCGGGTAGGTGGATAAACAAGTTGCAGATTTACCCGTTAACCCGTATACCGGCTAACCCGCATACCGTATACCCGCTTACCAACAAAAACCCCGCCGTGCCGTCTTAATTGATAATTTATGAACCTATATTTCCAATAGGTGGGGGCCCTCTTAAAGCTTTCATGTTCCCCGATAAATCGAGGCCTACAATCCACCTCTAAAGTTAGGCTCCCTGTATTTTGGTGTTGGCTCAAAATACATCAAAGTAAAACGCGCACAGCAGGGAAATCTTAATTTGGCTACAAGCGGTTTCATAAGTTCAATTATTCAAACTACAAGATGTCATTCCCGCAATCTTTCAGCGGGAATCCAGTCACGCAAGTCTGGATTACCCGGTCAAGAGACTGGGTCATAACCCTTTTTCTTGACTAAATAGATCAACATATTGTAGTTGCCCAATTTATTGGGCCGATATGTTGTGCTCGATAAATCGAGCAACTACATTGTGTCCCAGTCTGTAAGCCGGGTAATGACAAATTGCCGTAACGACTTATGAAACTGGTTCTAAGCAAGCTTTATCTTATGGCGGCGTTAAATCGCGCGGAGAGCGCCTCTCTTACTTTTTTATCAAAACCGTTTACTTCCTCGTCCGTCAAAGTCCTGTCGGCGGCCCGATATTCCACCGAATACAGAATACTCTTGGATCCTTTAGGAACCTGTTCGCCATGATATAAATCAAACGGTTTAACGCTTACGGCTAAATCGCCGCAGGCCTCTTTTATTAAATCAACAATCTCTCTATTGGTTATCTTATCCTCTACCACCAATGATACATCCCTTATCACGGAAGGATATCGCGGAAGTTCCGAAAAAAAACGTTCCATCTTGGCGCGCTTAAATATAATATCGAGATCGAGCTCGGCGGCAAAGATCGGATTTCTTAAATCATACCCGCCTATTAACCCTCTGTCTATCTCCCCAAAAATGCCGGCTTCTTTTTCGGATATCATTATCAAAGATGAGGCTGACGGCAAGAATATAGGCAATGGTTTAATCTCAAACTCGTAATCCGATATCCCCAGTCTCTCAAACAAAACTTCTACGATACCCTTTAGATCGAAGATATCCAGAGGTTCTTTTCCGCGCCAATCTCTGACCTTCATTCCGCTTATCGCGATGGATAAAACAGCTTTTTCCGAGGGAATGTTTCCTTTGTCGGAAAAATACGCTTTCCCAAGCTCAAAAATATTTACATCCAAAACCTTCCTGTTGACATTACGCGCTATAACATCTATGGCGCCGCATAAAAGAAACGGACGAAGAATCTCTGACTCCGCGCTTAACGGATTTTGAATTTTAAGAAGCTTATTTTCATCCATATTCATAGTTTTTACGGCATAACTGTCTTTGCGCGTTAGCGCGTAGGTAATGACTTCATTTAATCCGATTCCAGCGAGAGTCTTTCTTATTATCTCCTCAGAGATTCTATCCGGGCTCTTCTGTCCACCTTCTCCCCAAATACAAATTTTGGTGACAGTCTCCGGCACTTTATCATAACCATAGATACGCGCGGCTTCTTCTATCAAGTCAACTTCTTCTTTAAGATCTCTCCTGAAAGAAGGGACTACCGCCTCAAATAGATCATTAGATTTTCGCTTTACCCGCAGCCCTAAATCAACCAATATCGAGCGAAACCTTGAGGGTTCAATCGCCATCCCCAATAATTTATTAGCTTTTGACAATCTAATGTTTATTTTACGGCTGCTCGCGGTCTTTTTTCCTATATCCGAGATCTTTGAGACAATTTTAGCGCAGCCCAAATCGCAAATCAACCCTGCCGCCCTATCGGACGCCGTTAGAATGCCTTCCGAGTCGACACCGCGCTCAAACCTGTATGAAGACTCAGTAGAGATTGCCAGCGTCTTCGCTGTTCTTCTTACGGCAAGCGGATCAAAATAAGCGCTCTCAAGTAAAATCTTTTTTGTGGAGGACGAAACCTCAGTATCTTTGCCTCCTATAACCCCGGCTATCGCCACAGGTTTCTCTGAATCCGCTATCACAAGCATATTTTCATCTAATTTGCGCTTTATTCCGTCTATCGTAACTATCTCCTCGCCCTTTTTTGCTTTCCTCACCGCTATTTTACCGCCTCGAAGCTTATCATAATCAAAAGCGTGCATAGGCTGTCCGGTTTCCATCAAACAAAAATTTGTCACATCGACTACGTTGTTTACCGCTCTTATTCCTGCGCTTTCAACCTTTTTAGCCAGCCAATCCGGAGAATTCTTTACCTGAACTCCTTCGATAACCCTGCCGGTATATCGCAGACAACCCTTTTTATCTTCAATGGTAATAAGCGGCTTCGCTAAATCCGACACTTTTACCGGAATCTTTTTTACCGGAATGGGACGCAAATCGCACCTTAAGATCGCCCCAATCTCCCTGGCGATTCCATATATGCTCAACCAATCCGGCCTATTAGAGGTAACCTCTATCTCAAATATAAAATCATTATCTTTTTTCTCGATAGACTTAACCTCAAGGCCGGCCATAGTCAGCCTTTCTCCCAGCTCTGCGGCAGTGGCTTTAAAATTAACGCATTCTTTTAACCAGCTATAAGATACTTTCATTTAAATTGCTCTAAAAACCTCACATCGTTTTCATACAAAAGTCTTATGTCGTTTATCCCGTATTTCAACATGGCTATCCTGTCAACCCCCATTCCAAAGGCGAAGCCGCTTAACTTATCAGGATTATACTTAACCGCGCGAAATACATTCGGATGCACCATCCCGCAGCCTAAAATCTCAAGCCACCCTTTTTTGCCGCAAACGCTGCATCCGCGGCCTCCGCAAATTATGCAGGAAACATCGACTTCGGCGCTCGGCTCGGTAAACGGAAAATAATGCGGTCTAAATCTGACCTTGGCTTCCCCTCCAAAATACTGTTTTACGAAAATTTTAAGCGCGCCTTTCAGGTCGGCAAAAGTAACGCCCTCTCCGACAACCAAACCCTCGACTTGATGAAACATAAAAGAGTGAGAGGCGTCAACAGCATCAGGCCGATAGACCTTCCCCGGAACGATTATCTTAAACGGGGGGGTTGAGACTTCCATAAAACGCACCTGAACAGGGGAGGTATGACTGCGCAATAAAAAGTCTTGAGTCTTGAGTCTTGAGTCTTGAGTTTCAATGTAAAACGTATCAAATGCGTCTCGGGAAGGATGATCAAGCGCAATGTTAAGCGCTTCGAAATTATAGAATTCCGTCTCAATCTCTGGGCCTTCCACTATCTTAAAGCCCATTCCCAGAAAGATATCGCATATACTCTCTATGGTTTTTGCTATGGGATGCTCGGTCCCGATAGGAGGCTTAAAACCAGGCAAGGTTAAATCTATAAAAGCCCTCGACGAAACTTCGGACTTTAATACCTCAGCCTGTCTGGTTTTAATGAGTCCGTCTATCTTTACTTTAAGCGAATTGAGCTCTCTTCCAAATTTTGGCTTGTCTTCAGGCGACAAGTTCGCCAAATGCGCGAGTAATTCTGTTACCAAGCCTTTTCTGCCGAGATATTTTACTCTTAAAACATCGAGACTTTTAGAATCGCCGCCGGCGGAAATTTCACTTACAGCTTCGGATTCTACGGCTCTGATCTTTTCAAGCATCATTTCAGTTTATCCCGTTAGAGAAAAAATTCATCCCCGTTAGAGAACAGAATTCTCTAACGGGATTTATTGATTTCCTCGATCAGCTTTCCAAAAACGGTTTGATCGTTCATGGCTAAATCCGAGATGATCTTCCTGTCTAGCCCTATCTCCAGCCGTTTCAATCCATTTATAAATTTAGAGTAGCTGATGCCAAATTGTCTGCAACCGGCATTGATTCGCACTACCCATAAAGCGCGCATGTCACGCTTCTTTAGCTTCCTGTCGCGATAGGCATAAACCATGCCCCTTCTGACCGTCTCAACCGCCTTCTTGTAAAGTTTTGACCTGCCGGCGTAAAAACCCTTCGCCCGTTTTAGTACTTTCTTCCTGCGTTTTCTTTTTGCAGGCGCACATTTTGCTTTAGGCATTTATTCTTCTCCTTGGCTAGTTATCCCGTTAGAGAACTCTGTTATCTAACGGGATTGATTTTTGGGGAAATTACCCATAAGGAAGCAATTTTCTAATCTTATCGCGTTCAACCTTGCTCACCAGAGCCGCTTTACGCAACTTCCTCTTTCTCTTCTTCGATTTATGCGACAAAAGATGGCTCTTGAACCCCTTCCTCCTTAAGATCTTTCCGCTTTTTTTAACCTTAAACCTTTTCGCTATAGATCTGCGTGTCTTTAGTTTCGGCATAAATACACTCCTATGTTAGTGTAAGACTTAATGAACAAAACAAGTTTGCTCGTTAGCGCTTAGTACATTGTAACACAAATTTATACTGTTCGAGCGAGGCCATTAGCCGAGTCGAGAACTACGAATATGCCTGCCTGTGCGTGGCACGCAGACAGGGACAGCAACAGAACTTCTCGACTCACTCCCTGCCTACCGGCACCTGTCTGCGTGCGGAACGCACAGGCAGAGGCAGGCCTATGGTCGTTCGCTCGAAGAATAATTGTTTGCTGTCTTCAGGGACTACCATGAATTAATGTTACGGAACACCGGTTAGTTCGTTAAGAATTGAAAATAGATAACGAACAAACGAGCTAACGAATTAACAAACAAACCAAATTTACTTCGGCGCAACAACCATTATAATAGCGCGGCCTTCTCGCAAAGGCGGCTTCTCAATTTGAGCGATATCAGCGATATCCCCGCTCAATCTTTCAAGAATTCTTGTTCCAAGCTCGGGATGCGCCATCTCTCGCCCTCTGAAAATAAGAGAAATCTTTACTTTATCTCCATGTCCGAGAAATTTTTTTATGAAATTCAGTTTAACCTGATAATCATGATCGCCAATCTTTGGCTTGATTCTTATCTCTTTTATGTGAGTTGCGTGCTGTTTTTTCTTGGCCTCTTTCGCTTTCTTCTCCTGTTCATACTTATACTTGGAGAAATCCATTATTCTGCATACGGGAGGCTTGGCTTGCGAAGCAACTTCAACCAAATCAAGTCCTGATTGCTGCGCTAACCTCAAACCCTCTTCCGGCGCCATTACCCCTAACTGCTCGCCATCCGCGCCGATAACCATTACTTCTCTTATCCTTATCTTCTCATTTACCCTTATTGATTTAGCCTGAAATTGGATAAAATCACCTCCTTTAATGAGCGCATAATTTACGAATCTCGAAACTTCGGAATGAGTAAATTATAAGCGCGAATTAAATCCGCCGAAGCCCATCTGCTCAAATTCTCCCTTTGGCGCAGGCGGATTCCACATCATTTCTTTTCATTAACCTCTTTTGTTATTTTCTCAATAAACTCGCTTATCTTAAGCTGTCCGAGATCGCCTTTGGCCCTCTGCCTTACGGAAACTGCCTCAACTTGCGCCTCTTTATCCCCCACTATGAGCATATAAGGAATTTTCTGCGTCTCGGCGTCTCTTATTTTATACTGCATCCTGGCTTTCTTGTCATCTATCTCTACTCTTATATCGTTATCGCGCAACATAGAAGCAACCTTAACTGCGTAATCCTTATGTTCATCGGCAATAGGTATTATAACAGCTTGAACCGGTGAAATCCACACAGGAAACGCCCCCCCGTAATGTTCTATCAAGGCCCCCAAAAACCTCTCCATCGATCCTAATATAACCCTGTGCAGCATAATCGGGGTATGCTCCTTCCCGTCCTGGCCCACATATGCCAGATTAAATCTCTGCGGGAGCGCGAAATCGCATTGGATAGTGGCGCATTGCCACGCTCTTCCAATCGCGTCCTTCAGTTTTATATCTATCTTCGGTCCGTAAAACGCCCCTTCCTTCTCGTGAACTTTATAGCTCAAACTCTTGGATTCCAAAGCCTCTCGAAGAGCTTTTGTGGCATTCTCCCAATCCTGATCCGAACCGATATATTTATCCGGTTTTGTCGATAACTCGATCTCGAAATCAGAGAAGCCGAACACTTTCAGGGCGTACGTCACAAAATCTATCACTCCTTTAATCTCATCTACCGCCTGCTCTTTCAAGCAAAATATATGCGCGTCATCCTGAGTAAATCCGCGGACTCGCAAAAGACCGTGCAAAACTCCGGATTTCTCGTGCCTATACACGGAACCAAGCTCGAAATATCTTATCGGAAACTCCCTATAGCTTCTTGTCTTAGAACGGTAGATTAGGATATGCGCGGGGCA
Organism: Candidatus Omnitrophota bacterium; assembly: GCA_043798215.1. Taxonomy (GTDB): domain Bacteria; phylum Omnitrophota; class Gorgyraeia; order Pluralincolimonadales; family Pluralincolimonadaceae; genus JAZDOX01. The sequence goes on from JAZDOX010000015.1 coordinate 37,718, forward strand.
ATTCATCGGTTTTATAGCATACTCTTGACCCTCAATCTGAAATATATACATATTTTCTTTATAATAACCGTAATGCCCCGATTCCACCCAAATATCCGATTTTAATATATGCGGGCCTATCACGATCTCATATCCACGCTTTAAGTGTTCTTTCTTCTCCCAATCCTCTATAATAGTCCGCAATAAAGCGCCTTTCGGCATATATATAACCAGGCCCGCGCCCGCTTTCTCATCCATCATAAACAGGTCTAATTCTTTTCCCAATCTTCTATGATCGCGCTTTTTAGCCTCCTCCAACCTCGCCAGATGCGCCTCCAACTCCTCCCTGGTCTCATAAGCAGTTCCGTAAATTCTCTGAAGCATCTTGTTCTTCTCATCCCCGCGCCAGTAAGCTCCTGCCACAGACAATAACTTAAAAGCCTTTATTTGTCCCGTTGAATCGATGTGAGGGCCCTTGCAAAGATCGAAAAATTCCTCATCCCTAAAAATGGAGACCTCTTCATCGGCGATCTCTTCTATTAACTCCGCCTTATAAAATTCGTCTCTTTCCCTAAACAATTTTAAAGCGTCTTCCTTCTTGAGATATTCCTTCTGAAATTTATAATCCTCTTTCACTATCTTGAGCATCTCCGCCTCGATTTTCAAGAGATCTTCTTCGTCAAAAACACGCGGAGAATCAAAATCGTAATAAAATCCTTCCTCTATGGCCGGGCCTATGGCAAGTTTCACGTTTGCATAAAGCCTCTTAACGGCCTGAGCCATAATATGGGAACAAGAATGTCTTAAAATGGGAAGTGAGTGCATCGGACGACTAACTGTAACCAAGCTTATTGCATTTCATTTGGATTATCCTTGCTCCTGCTTTACATTAAAAGTCTTCGTCTCGCAAATTTCCGAATTGGCATAAAGCCTGAATTCATATTTTCCCGGCTGGCCAAATTTCAATCCTTCAAGTATAAAAACCAGGTTATTCGATCCTAACTTATCGACATATTGTTTAGGTGGAATTTCAACATGACCTATAATCTTGTCGTTTTCGATATCCACAAGTTCAAGCCTGAAATTATAACTTCCCACAACGTCGGTAAAATTTATGTAAACTCCCAGCCGCGGATGGGCGCAAGGAAAACGTTTAGCGTTTATATTCTCAAATATCCCTATCAAGCTGTTCTTATTAGTGCCTTGCTCGGTAATCACGTTATCGCAAATCAACATCGCTTTTATCTCTGGCTTGGAACCGGCCATTTAAACACTCCTTAAACTATCGGCTACTTGCCGCTTGCCAAATCGGCTTGCCATCCGCCCACCTACGCTTAATTCTTGTTACTCAAAATAATAAGCTTCGGCGGGTGAAAAGCCTATTGGTTTACCATCCGTCCCCCTACGCTAAAGCTTCGGGGGATAAATAGCCCGATGGTTTACCATCCGAAGCCTAACTTTCTCCTACACTTTCACTGGCGTAGGATGGTGGGCCCAAGAGGACTCGGACCTCTGACCTCTTCCATGTCAAGGAAGCGCTCTAACCAACTGAGCTATGAGCCCGCATTTGGAGATAAATTATATCTAATTTTAGGGTTATAAGTCAAGAAGGAAAAGGGTGTGGAGTTTCCCCAAAATTTTCTATCAATGTTACGGTTCTCGACTCAGCTGCACTTTTATTCTTCGAGCATCGTCGAGAAGATAAAAGCGCAGCTTCGCTCGAACAATATTTTCTCTCTCTATTTCTCGTCTTACTTCATACACCTTTAAATCTTTCTAACCCATTTGAACTACAACTATTACGTAAAAGCATACTTAAATTTTGGGGAAGCTACTGGGAAAAAGGTCCGTCTTCTTTTCGCCTATTTGCGGAACTTTCGTTCCGAGGCTATGAATTCCGCGCGCAACTCCATTCTTCACAAATAGCTGGGGAGAATTTTTACAGCCTCGCGAATGAAATCCTCGCTTCTTCGCAAGGCTGAATCCTTGCCGTCTTCCAAGCTGGTAGAAATCCTTACCAAAGTCCCGCCGGCCCCGCCCAATCTCAACTGGTTTAAGACAAAATATATCTGCTGTTTGTAGTAACTGGGCGTCATTTTATCCCCCGCGCTAAACCAATAAAGCACAAGTTGCTTTTTGTCTCCAAGAAGAAACGTAAGCTCATTGACATCCATAAAACTTTTTTCATCCAGCTTAATGGCAATTCTCCGTTTATCTAAAAGTTCGGCATTCCCGCTGCCCAAATAACAATATTCTGGAGGATGAAAACTTTGGCGCTTCTGCTCTCCATAAACAACAGCAAACCATATTTTCTCGTTTTTGACATTGGAGTATTCTCTTAATAAAACCTTGTCCGTGGCCAATATATCATAAACTCTGCTGTCAACCGGCAAATCTTTTCCGCTCCATCCGCCAACATTCATCGGAAACTGCAATAATTTAACATCGAGAACCGACGGCTTCTTTAGGTGCCGGATAAATAGAACGCCGCAACAGGCAACCGCCAACAAAACCACAACTACTATAAAATTTAATCTCTCGCGCAACATGACAGAGCCTTCCCCGCTATTATCAAACCGGCCAAAGCGAAAATAAACAATAAAAATCCGGAAAAATCATGAAACTTACCGGTAGCAACCTGCGCCCCGTAAACAAAAGCTACCAATAAAAGCAAGGCGATTCTCGCGATATTTGCCGCCAAAGCCACAGGTATTGAGATAAGAAAAAGGATGGTTTTTCTTATAGGCGAGAGTTTCGCCAGATAAGCGTAAAGAGCGCCCAAAGCCGTAAGAGAGATTAAAGACCTTAGCCCGCTGCAGGGATCTCCAACGGTCAAGCTTGTATTAGGAAGAAATATGATACTGCCTTCCCGAAACGCTTTTATGCCCATAATCTTAACTATGGACGCGGCGGCTTGCGCGGCGAATATCTTCATCTTGAAACTAATGCCTATTATCATAACCTGCGGAAGGGGGATCATAAAAACCAAGAACAAAATCGGAAAAATCAAAATTTTGGTGACATTGACGCCATAAAGGCACAGTGAAATTCCAAAAAGCGCGGCAATAATGGAAAACCCGGAAATAAAATTTATCTCCAGTAAATAAGCTAAAAGATGAATCAAGAGCGTTGGAATTAATATAAATAATCCGGCCGCCTGAGGCGAAATTTCACATCGTTCCAACTCATCACGCTTAATCCATACCAAATACGCAAAAACAAAAGGCGCCAAAAAACCATGAGAATAATAAGTGTCCGCTTCCAAAAAACGCGCGTTCATCCAAACAAAAGTAGGCCAATACACAGCGGTAAAAAGCGCTAACATTATAATAATTTTTGCTTTAGGCGTTAAATTCATCTCATTTTTGCTTATTAATAAGATCGGTAAGCTGCTTGGCTGATTTGGCAAATAACGTATCCGGATATTTATCTATCACCTTCTGATAATTCTCCTTGGCTTTTTGCGGTTGGCTAAGTTTATCCTGATATAAAACCCCCTGCATAAGAAGCGATTTCGCGGCCAGCGGGCTATTCGAATAATCACGGATAAGATTTTCCAAATAATCCGCCGCTTCCTGCCATTTTTCCTGATCCGCATAGCAAGTCAACACAAAATCCAATGCCGCCAAAGATCCATATTTATCTGAATTATTTAAAACGAATTTCTTGTAATTCTCGAGCGCGTAGGAATAAGCGGAATTCGCTTCCTCAACGTGATTTTCCTTCTTATGATGCTCGGCTATATACAACGGAATATTAAAGGCTGTCCCTGTCCCCGAATAATCTTTCGTGATCTTTTCCAGTGCCTCTTTGGCCTTATTCCAATCACCTTCCATCTCATACAACCGGGCGATCGCGAAAAGAGCGGAAGCGCACATATTTTTATCCGAGCTGTAATCTTTCAATATAACCGAAAACTCATCGCGCGCTTTAGAAATATCATTCTGCGCCGCGGAAAGCTGACCTATATAAAACTGCGCCTTAGGGCTGTTAAACCAAAAAGGGTAACGTATCGTTATCTCCCTAAAGGCGTTTACAGCTTCCTGAAAATCTGCGGGTTTTGCCGTCTTGTAATTTTGCATTAATCTGTTATATTTCAAGGAGGCGAGCCAAAAACGTTTTTCCGCGGAATATTCGCCGGAATCGCAACCGCTGACGATAAAAATAAACGCTACAGCCAATAAAATACACGCTAATTTGCGCCATCTCAACATACAACTCTTCATTTATGCCCCTTGAAGCTCCACGCCCTTACAGGCGTGAAATCTTTTCCCTCGCTTCGGCTAAGCGAAAACCTCGCCGAAGCGGAATTTCTCGCTATCCATCCCCGCCCTTACAGGTGGGGAATTCCGCGAAGGTGGGTTAAAAATTATGACTTCTTTTCGGTCTCCAGAGTCAAAATAAAAAGACTGGAGATTGACAGGAATACCAGGGAATCTGTTATGAAAGCCACGACTATTATAATAGCCAAGGTTATTGCCGACATTTCCGGAAAAGCCGGAAAAGCTAAACTATTGGTACCAGCAAATTTTTGCCTAAAAAAAACGGCCAGAACATCCAAAATCCTCGGCGCGAATACCAAGATAACGGTAGTTAAAAAAAATCTTTTGAATATCCCGAGAGAGCGCGTTAAACTCGTAAAAAAACTTTTACGCTCGATAATAATCGCGGGATACGCGTAAATAAAGAC
>JAZDOX010000102.1:0-15243 GCA_043798215.1 Candidatus Omnitrophota bacterium
ATCTGTCCAGATAGACGATCAGGCGGCCTCCTCCTTAAATGAGATAAAGCGGCAGGAAGACCTTTTATTGAGTCAGATAATAAGACAGGAGGCAACGACCTTCCTTGTCTATTACTTCAGAGCCATATTGGGAAGAGACCCTGACACAGATGAAATAGAATCCTGGCTTTTAAAACTCTCTGCCGACCATCAAAAACTGACAAAACAAGAGATACTGGAATCAATCCTTGCATCGAGCGAATACAACGCAAGAAAGACCGAAGTAGACTCCATAAAAGTAGATGTCAAGAACAGCTTAAATACATTCCTTAGCTTAACCACCCAAGAAGAAAAAGACTCCTTCCTCTTAAATTTAGGCTTAACACAAGAAGAGATAGTTTACCCCGTTAGAGAATACAGTTATCTCGCGGGGACAACTTTCTCTAACGGGGTTCAATTAAACCAAAATGACATAAACGTCATCTTGAAATGGTTAGATTCCCAGAGCCTTCACTTTGGGCACTCGGCCTTCCTCGCGCTAAAGAGCGTTCTTTCCTCCTACGCCAAGGCTTCGGAGGACAAGTCCTCAAACGGCATAGAGGCCGACTTTGAGGATCTCGCGACAAAGGTAATCCTTATAGATATATTGACAGGGGCGACGGATGTCTTCACGACAGGGGATTTAACGCTTTCGATGTTCGCCTTGTCGAGATATGCCCAAACAAAAGGCCTTGATCTTTACAACGCAAAGCTATCTTTCGACGACCTGCGAACGACGATGGACGAACGACGAAGTACGAACGACGATGGACTAACGACTAACGACGAAGTACGAACGACTAACGACGAACGACGAATCATCGTCCACGTCTCCGGCAACCACTACATAACAATAACAAAGATAGAAGACGACAAGATATATTACCGCGAGGAGAACAAAGGCCCCTTAGGAACAGATGAGACAATCTCAAAAGAAGAATTCTTGAAGATATGGAGTACTCCGGACTCTGCCATAGACAACCCGCAAGGATATTCTATAACCCAGATTAAACCGCAGGACGAGGCAAAGATATTATCCGATACAGAAGCCAAACAGATAAAAGGCGCCTTCCTTCCGTTGTTAGGCCCTATCTTAGCCTGGCTTGGGGGCGTTCTATCCTCGATTCTCTCTGGAATAGTGGCCGCCGTAACAGCTATAATCGCCACCGTCTCGGCAGTTGTGGCAACAGCTCTTGCCACAGTTACATCAATCATAGCCAATATAGCTGCCCAGATAGTAGCAGGGATAACTTCTGCTTTCTCAGGGATAACCGCCGCCTTCTCCGGCATAACAGCCGGCTTTACGGCAGGCTCTCTTGTCGCCTCAGCCTTAAAGACAACAGCGGCAATAGCCTTAAACTTAGGAATTACTTCAGGATTACAAGCTTTAGGAGTAAACTCCACAATCTCGAAACTGACAAGTTCATTTTTGACTGGCGGAATACTTGGGATAATAAACCCGGCCTCACCCTCATCCTTAGCCTCATCCTTTATCTCTGAAGGACTGAAGTATTCAACCATAGAAGGCCTAAACCAAATAGGTAACCGCATAAACTTAAACCCCTCGATAACCAATATCCTTGCCATAACCGCAGGCTCTCTGACCGACGGCCTCTGGCAGGGAAAGATAGGAGAGACTTTAGTCTCAATCGCCCCTAATGTAGCCAGTGAATTCGCCTACTACGGCATAACAGAATTAGGCGAGAAGTTAGGGGTTGATCCAAGGATATCTCAGTTAGCGGGGATAGGGATAAGGAGCAGTTTAAACGCCGGCCTTGTCTCCGGAGGCAATCCTCAAGCCATCTGGCAGGGGGTTACACAAGGACTCTCTCAAGGAGTTGTAAGTGTTGGGCTAAACTACGCCGCAGAGAATACAGGCCTAAGCCCGTTATTATCCAATCTTGGATTCTCGGTAATATCTTCAGCGTTAAATGCTGGAATCCAGTCGGCTGTCGGAGAAAACCCGGACGTCTTCAAGTCAATATTTAACACCTACAAGGATAACGCCCTTACCTTGTTAGGATACACCCCCACTCCAAACAGAGAAGACTTCTATAATCTGGACGGTTCATTCAATCAAACCTCATTTGACAGGGCTTGGGCTAACTATGAATGGCAGGAGAATTCCTACAGGGCGAATGTCCTCGATTTTTCGGAGATAACAAAGGAATTGGGCTTATCAGACGCCCTGAATGCCTACGGAGCAGGCTTCTTCAACTCGAACGCGGTCAACTCCATAATTCAATCAGGTTCAACAATAGGCAAATACTTCAAGGACAAGTTAGACAAGAAGGAATACACAATCAAGACAACCCAAGACGGAAAAGAATTAGCCGAGGTTATAATTGAAGACCCCGCAGGAGACAAAGTCTCAACTGCCCTCTTCGAGGAGAACTCGGAAAACGGCTCAACCTTCTGGGACTTAGCCGGAAAAGAAGACATAGTTAACGGCGACATCCTCTTAGGCTACGGCAAGTTAGCCGTAGACCAGAACGGAAGATTAGGTTACACCGACGCAGAACTCTACTCCAACTTCGGCTCATACGAGGAATTCCAGAGATTGGAACAAGGACAACAGTCGTATGTCGAGATAAAGGATTCAGAAGGCAAGACTTTACTTGTCGTAACCCCGGGCGAAGGCAGCCATTACAATGTCTATAATAGCTATGGGGAGTGGGTGGAGGCTAAGGTAGCTGATGTTAATGGATTTAAAGTTTCTTTAAGAGATGGGAATATAGATGACTATTCAGCGTCTTTTTATTTAAATCTTTCGGAAGAAGACACAACGTTGTTTTCGCAATTTGGCGTAAACGAAGATGATCTGCGCGCTGTTAAATTTGGTCTTCAAATAAATGACGATGGATATTATGAACAAAGTTTAGACATAACAGCCGCAAAAGATTCTGATGGAAATAATGTTATTCTTGGAGAAAATATTGGAAAAGATCCCAACGCGATTCTCGGCGGCAACTACTGGACAAACACGAGCCTAAAGGAAAAATTCGAGGTTGTAAAAAATTTCTACAAAGGCTATGGCGTAGCGACCAATAAAGAACTTGTTATAAACGTTCAGAATGAATATTATACAGTTATTAATAATGCTCAAAAGGGCGATAGGATGTTTTTTAGCGGTGAAGAACCGCAAGAACTTAGCATCAAAGTATTTGAGAGGTCAAAGGGTAATGGCGGGGTTATTATGACCCATGAAGGAGTTGTAACGGTTATAAATGGGAAAAAGTATGTATATGAAATCCTTCCCGAGGGCGCCACGGAAGTATTTGGCGGCAATGCCTTGAAATTAGTTCCATTAGAGAAGGCGCTTAGCCGCTATGTTGCGGTTGATTCTCAGGGTAATGTTATAAAGGTTAAAGGATATTTCAAATGCGTAAGACCCAATGATACCGAAGCGTCGCAAAATGCAGTGAAATATATTAAGGATACGTATTTTAAAGATTATACAAATGAAGATATTGCAAATATGGATGCACTAGGCCAAACTATCTATGCCAATCAAAAAGTCTCTGTTAATTTAAAAGCCCTTATCGGCAACTATAATAATAATGATCCTAACAGTATGATCTGCAGCGCGCTATACAATCAGGCATATTATGCGGTTAAGGGAGAATTGCCTCCCGGCATAACCCGCGATTATTCTTTGGACTGGGGGCAGAGGATATCTCCGCAGGATGATTACAATGCCAGAAATGAATATGGAGAACTCTTATCCGTAATCATTAACGGCCAATAAGATTAAGGAGAAGAAATGAACATATATCGTCTTAAACTAATCCTCGGTGTTATAATGATAAGCGCTTTTTTATTCGGTTGCGCCAAAGGAGAGAACGATATGGTAAACAATGATACCAAAATCACACCGGTAAAAGGGAAGATTACTTTTTTTTCAGATAGGGGTATGGGAGCACTTTTTTTATTGAAGGATGGGAAGATAGAAAGATTAGCTTACAAAGGCGGCAGTGGACGATTTTCCACCGACGGGAATAAAATTTATTTTCGCGTTGGGGACAAACTCTTTGTTTACGATCTATTAAATAACACAACCAATGCGTTAATAGAGATTGACAAGTACAAACCTTATGAGTTTGACCTATCTCCGGATAACAACCAAATTGTTTTTTCGTCTTTTGGTCAAAAATTCGACTATGATATCCCTGAGAATATTTATGTGGTAAATATGGACGGGACAGGCTATAAGCAGTTGACTTTTTTTACGGGAGGACCCAAAGGTTGGAACGCGGCAGGCGCCGAGCGGCCCCGGTGGTCTCCCGATGGTAAAACCATTGTATTTACCGGGCCTGATATAATCGGCAGAAGCTGGAGGGCAGATGTAATATATACTATAACGCCGGACGGGACAGGCCTAAAGAAGATTATTACGCCGGGCGAGATTTATAATCCTCGCAATCCGAGCTGGTCGCCCGATAGTAAAAAAATAGTATTTCAGGCGCTCGTGAAAAATGATAAACAGGGATATGAATATGTGTATACTTCAGAAGAAGATGGGTCAAATCCAAAAAAGAAAATAGCAAGCTATAGTTATATATTCATAGCGGACGCGGACGGCGCTAATATCAGGCAGGTAACCACAAAGAAATTCGATGACAGCGACCCTGTATTTTCCCCTGACGGCAGACAAATTTGTTTTGTTTCGCACAGGCATTATGTCAAAGATGAAATGCCAAATGCCCTTGACAGCGAGCTGTATGTGATAAATGTTGACAGCACGGGCGAAATCAGGATAACCCCGCCGGAACTTTTAGGTAAATATAACATCAGGCCAAGTCTTGGAAGCTACGCCAACGATTCCAGTCCAGATTGGCATGAATAAAGGAGAGATCATTATGTTTAATTGAAAGGTTTTTTTGGGGATTTTAGTATTTTTATTTGTTTTGTCCGGCATCGCGTCTGCGGAAAATGCGGATGAGTCTAAAATGACTTTAGCGGTAAGCGAAGCAGGGAAGTATTACCGGCAGCAACAATTTAGCAAGGTTGTAGAGTTGTTAGAGAAAGAGCTTCCTAATGCCTTGCAAGGCGGTGAAAGCTGCGATTTTATAGCGGTATACGGCGTAGGTTACAACAGTCTCGGTCACGCCTATTTGCAATTAGGCAAATATGAGAAAGCCGTAGAGGCGCTCAAAAAGACCCGCGAAGTAATGGCGGGATGGTCCGCGCCGTACTATCTTTTAGGACAAGCCTATGCTCGGATGAATAAGCCCTCTGAAAGTATAGCTAATTTTCAGAAGGGAATGGAACTCGATCCTGACACGGCAGATTACATAGATTACACTTGTTTAATAGTTAGTTATATCGAGCAGAATAACAAGCTCGCTGCAGAAAAAATTTTAGCGCTTGCCAAAAAACGTTTTCCCGAACAGATGAAAGATTTGAGCATCTCGCAATTTGAAGGATTTAAGGTTAAAGCAAATGACATTAATATGTATATGAATCAAGCCGAAGTCTGTTATCAAAGTAGGGATTACAATGGAGCGATCGAGAATTATAGAAAAGTTATCCAAATAGATCCTATCCATAAAATAGCCCAGTATAATCTGGGCAAAAGCCTGTTAATGAACGGCAACAGTGAAGACGGCGTGGCAGAATGCGAAAAAGCCCTCGCGCTTGGCCTGGATGATGTTAATATGTACAGAACACTCGGGAAAGAATATTTAAAGAAGAAGGATTGGGCAAAAGCTTTAGAGATGTATGAAAACATAAAGCGGCTCGATCCGAAAGATGACTCTGCATATTTTGCTTGCGGCGTGCTTTATATGGGTTTACGAGATGGCTGGAAAGCGCGCGAAGAATTTAAAAAGGCTGTAGAGATAAATCCTGACAATGCCGAAGCGCATTATGAACTTGCGCGGCTCTATGCTGACTATGAGCCCGAATATGCTAAACAAGAATTAGAAAAGGTTCTCGAGATTAATCCGGATCATAAAGGAGCAAAAGAAGAACTCAAGAAGCTTAATATGTCGAAAGAATAGTTTTAACAAAAACAAAATATGCGCGCCTTTTGTAGATTTTAACTCCGAATAGACGCTCCTTCCTGCCTGTCGGCAGACAAGTCTTTTTGAGCCATATTCTAACTTAAAACACTTAATCTGTTAATGGGTAGCAGTATAAATATGAAAATAATCGAATATACAAGATTAAAGTATGTTTATTTAATACTCATAGGTTTAATTATGGTATTTTTTACTGGTTGCGCCACAACAAGCTTGATAAAGAATGGCAATGACAGATGCGCTGTTCTTGAGAAGAGCGACACAGCGACTAAAGTAAGTTATAGATGGTTAGGTATGCCGGTAAAAGCAGGAAAGATTTTTGTCCCGGAAGATGAAAAAGTTTACTGGTTTGGAGTATTTAAACCGTTCACGTTTGTAATAGCCGAAAAATTGCACGCTGAGTGGTATTCGCCGGACGGTTGCTTATATAAGGAAAATGATTTTCAGGCGTTTTTTGGCTCTAGCCAATATGCGGCTACGAGTATGAGAATTAAAGGTGAGTTGGCAGCTAAATTATTTGGCGCGTGGAATGTAAAAATATATTTGAAAAATCAGCTAATCGACACAAAACAATTCTATCTTAAGGATAAGGTAACCAGGGCTAATGCGGTGCAGGGGGAAACAATAAGTATTGATGCTGGCAAAACCACAAAACGCTATGTTGTCGAAAAATTTGACGAACCGCATAGGGTTGAACATAAAAATGATGGCGAAGTTTGGTATTATGACAATTTTGAAATAACTATCGCCGGGCAGGATGAGATTGTAACCTATGTAGTCGAGTTCGATGCGAATGGGGTGGTCAAGGAAGACTTTCTTCAGTCTTTCATTCCAAATGTTAGAGCAAATTCCCTTTTTGTTAATTAGGCAGTAACGCAGGTAACGCGATCATCAAATAAAATAGATATTTTAAAATGGGCGACAAGGGGATTTTATAAGGAGATATGAGTAATGAAGAAGTGCTTTAAGTGCGGGAAAGAATACGATAATTCTTTTAAGATATGCCCTCAATGCGGGGCTCCTTTCGTTGATCCCAATTTATCCGGACAGGAAGATGTGCGTTCTGAAATAGATGATGCCAGACGGGAAATTGGAAAGCTCAACGAAAGACTAAACCGCATAGAATATATTATGTCGCTAGAGAAAAGAGAATCTGCGCCAAAAAAAGCGGAATTATTTAAAAAGCAGGAAGTTAAGGAAACAGAGAGAAAAGAAAGCAGTATTCAGGTTAAGACGGATATTCCTAAAGAAAAATTGCCGGAAACAAAAGTTGAACGCAAAAAAAGGACTTTTTCCGAAAGTTTTGAGCAGAGACTTGGCGGAAAATTGTTTAATAAACTGGGGATTCTCGCTGTTGTCATAGGGGTAGCGCTTTTAATAGGGCACTCCTTCAAATATTTAGGGCCTGTCGGTAAGATAAGCATAGGGTTTGCTTTTGGGTTTGGGATGATTTTGTTTGGACATTACATTGAAAAGAAAGAAAACCTGTCCATTTACGGCAAAACCTTAGCGGCAGGCGGTTGGGCGATAACTTATTTTACCGCTTTCGCCGCACACCATATTCCTTCTGTGCGGTTAATTGAAAACGCTTTTTTTGGAATGCTGTTACTTTTGTGTGTTTCGTTTGTCACCATAGTGGACATATATCGCTATAAATCGCAAGTTGCCACCGCATTTTCATATTTATTGGTTTTTATAACTTTCATGATTAGTCCCATTTCTTGGTACACTATGGCGGCATCCATACCCGTGGCGATTTCTCTAGTATTTTTTATGTATAAAATGAAGTGGATGGAGTTTGGGCTTTATGGAATGGCCATGACTTATGTTACTTATTTGAGCTGGTTTAAGATAGCGCAAAAATATACCGAGTCGGCGATGACGACGGAACAATTTTTTATGGCGGCTGTTTTTTTGATTTTATACTGGGCTATTTTTGTTATCGCGGCTCTGTTAATAAAAGATAGCAAGGAAAAGCCCGCAGATTTTGGGATGAGAGAACTGATTTTTTTCATTAATATATTGGTGACGTCGTTTATAGGATGGGCCCTGCTTAATGCAGGTTTTCTTAAGCATTTAATCCCTTCTCTTGTTTTTGCGGCGAGCCTTTATTTGGGACTTGCGATCGTTACGTATTTAATGAGGAAAAGGTTCTTGTATATTATAAGTTCCACTTCATCAGTAGCGTTCGCAGCTATATTTCTTTTGGTTAAGTATAGCGGGTATTCTTTAACAGTGCATTACATTTTACTTACTCAACTTGTGTTATTAGCGGGAATTATCTTTAAGGAAGCTTATTGGCGCGTCCTGTCTTTTACTTTTCTTATCATTGTGGCAGCCAAGCTATTGTTAGTAGACAGTTTTTTTGTCAGTAACACCAAATTATTTAACCATTTAAGCTCCCGCGGCTTGCTTTTTACTTTTGCTTTCATTGTCTATCTGATTAATCATATCTTGTATTCCCGCCCAAAGATAAAAGGCCTTATTTCAGGAGTGGAAAAAAATCATCTTGATGTGATTTCTTATATTTACCCGCTTATCTACGCGATGGGCACATGGCTCGATTTACCTAAGGTGTTAACGGCGCCATGCTGGGTTATGCTCGGCGTTATACTTTTGCAAATCGGCGTATTAAAGAATAACCGCCATCAAAGAATTCAAGGATATATCTTAACTATAGGAGCTTTTGCAAGATTGCTTATGTCCAATATGTTGATTTCTGGAGGGGTCTCTATATTTAGCTATAGAGTTATTACTTCGCTTCCGGTAATTATTATTTTATATTACTGCGCGATGCTTTTAAGAGACGAAAATACGAGAGGCATTTTTGGTGATTCCGAGAAAAAAATGGTATTTCTGTATCCGTATATGTTTTTTATTCTTGTTATGTTTCTTATTTGGTATGAGGCGCCTAAGAATTTTATTGCTCCGGCGTGGGGGCTTATCGCTGTGGCTTATGCCATTAGAGGAGCGCGCGCGAAAGAGAACGTTTATTTTTCCATAAGTTCTCTTGCCGCGATTTCCGCATGCATGCGCGCGTTATTCGCTAATATTCTTCGGGCAAAGTATCTTGTTGGTTCCGAAAACAGCGTTATTTACTCTATTTTTACAATAGCCGTTCTTTATGTAGGAAATATAGTTTACTTAAGGTCTAAAGGAGATTTGAATGGAGGCGAGGCAAAAGGCAAAAGTAAAATCAAGATTTTTTTGCGCTCATCAAGATTTGTTTACGGTCTTGCTGCGACAACACTCTTGACCGCGCTTATATTGATAAAATTAAGCGGTGTTTTGCTTACCATTGCCTTAGGCGCCGAAGGATTGATTCTATTTCTGTTTGGCTTTGGTCTGAAAGAAAAATATTGGAGAATGTTCGGATTGATTATTTTGCTTTTTACTTTACTGAAGGCATTTTTAGTTGATATGAGGCAGATAGGTACCCTATATTATATTTTATCTTTGATTATTTTGGGAATTACGCTGCTTTTTGTTTCATATATGTACACTAAACACAGGGATAAAATAAAGAAGCTAATATGAGGATTCATAAGTGAAATCAAGATATGTTTTACTTGCGATAGGCCTGTTGCTTTGCGTTTGTTCGATAGTTATAATTGTGATTAAAGGAAATCCCGGAGATAGGGTTAGTTTGGATTCTGTTTCTGAGATTGGCGAGGGTGTATTGCACAGCGCGAATAAGGTCGCCTCCATAGTTACTTCAATCACCGATGCCGAGGAGATGGAAGCGGGAAATAGATTGCACGAGAGAATTTTCGACTCTAAGCTCGAAAAAGAATTAGAGGATACGCCTGTTGGTAAATATGTAAGCAGAGTCGGCGGCGCATTAACCGAGAACTTAAAGAGAAGAGACATTAAGTATAAGTTCCATATAGTCGAAAGTTTTTATCCGAACGCGTTTTCTCTGCCGGGAGGCCATATTTATGTAACTATAGGATTGTTAAATGCGCTTAAGTCGGAATCGGAGTTAGCGGCTGTCCTGGGACATGAGATAACTCATGTTGATGCCAAGCACTGCGTAGAAGCGATTCAATACAAGCTTGCAATCGAAAAGATACTCGGTGAAGATATAGATGATTTTGTAGGTGTAGTTTACAGTTTTTTGTTAAGGCCCGGTTATTCTGAAGTGCAAGAAACAGAAGCGGATTTAGGAAGCGTTTATTTGTTATATAGAGTTGGATATCATCCGCTTGCTTTAAGCTATGCTTTTGAAAGGATTGATAAGGAGGGCTTATCGCAAGAACACAAAGACGCGTCAATAACTCCTGTTAATGATACGATAAGGTCTGTTAAGGATATGGTTTGGAGATATTTTGCGACTCACCCCGCCGCTTTAGACAGAATTGATAAAATAAAGAGATATATAGCCGATAATAAATTAATCGGCGAAAATAGTAAATTTTATATCGGCCATAAAAATTACAAAGAGAGGATTTCGTTTGGGGAAAGGCGGTTTAAGGAGGAGCTTAGGAAAGATTATATTATTATAGAAGAAACAAATACAAAAGATAATCAGACAGAAAGCAAAACGTTTAAAGACAAAACGGGAGATCTTCTGAACGAAGTGTACACTTGCTATGGGAAAATACAAACTGGAATGACATTAGCCGAGGTGGAAGAAATGCTGCCCTTAAGATTTCAGGTTTTTGAAGAAGAAACGAGAGTGGGGTATAAAAATATCTCGATTTTCGATATCGAAAATAGCATAAAAATTTTAGAAACAAGGCTTTGGATTGAGTTGGAGAATGACAAAGTAAAGGGGATTAGGATAATCGAGTCAATCCCTTAACGGGAAGCAGTAATTTTATGAGCGCTATAAAATAAAACAATAAGGAGGACAACAGGCAGTGACAACAGGGACGTTTTCATATTTAATCTCAGACCTGCCCCCTATATGATGTTGATCTTTCCCTGAAAAAGTGGACACAAAGAAGAGTTGGTGTTAGACTAACAGCCGGCTCTTAGAAAGGCAGGTGTCCAATGGAGGAAGAAGGCTTAAAGAAGAAGCGGTTTGACAGGGATTTTAAGATTTCAGCGGTAAAGATGGTTATTCAGGAAGGCCATAAAGTATAAAAAAGCAGCGTGTCTGCCTGCCTGCCGGTAGGCAGGGATTCTCCGAACAAGTCGTCTGTCCGGCCTCAGGCGGAGGGAATGACAAACTTGGGTATTCAAAACTAATGTAAGAGTCTAATGATATCTTTGCGAGAATAATGGGAGGTTTAGCGAGGTGAGCAGACCAAATCCGGAAGAATTAAAAAAGATAGCCAAGGAAATTAGAAAAGATGTTTTGACGATGCTTTCCGAGGCGGGATCGGGACATACCTCGGGTTCTCTCTCCTGCATCGAAATTATCGTAGCCCTTTATTATTATAAATTGCGTCAAGACCCCAAGAATATAAAATGGGCGGATAGAGACAGATTTATCCTTTCGAAGGGGCATACCTGCCCATCTCTTTACGCGGTATTGGCGCGAAAGGGTTTTTTCCCTCGAGATGAGCTTATGAAACTCAGGAAACTGGGTTCGATTTTACAGGGTCACGCCAGTTTATGCACGCCGGGATGCGAGGCCTCAACCGGTTCTCTTGGACAGGGGCTTTCTCTTTCCAATGGCATTGCTTTGGCGGCGCGGTTAGACAAAAGAAATTATAGAGTTTATTGCCTGATAGGCGACGGCGAACAAGATGAAGGTCAGATATGGGAAGCGGCGATGACATCGGCTCATTATGGGATAGATAATCTTTGTGCTATATCGGATTATAATAAACAGCAGATAGACGGATGGGTAAGCGATGTAAAAAAATTAGAGCCATTAAGAGAAAAATGGGCAGCTTTTGGCTGGCATGTGATCGAGGCCGATGGCCATGATTTCAGGCAGTTAATGGATGCTCTTGATGAGGCCGAACAGATAAAAGCCAAGCCTACGATTATCATAGCGCATACGGTTAAGGGTAAAGGCGTCTCTTTTATCGAGAAGAATTCAATCTCTTACCATGGCACTGCCGTGAAGAAGGCGGATTTAGAAAAAGCTCTTAAAGAAATAGAAGAAGGGAATTAGCTCGCTATGTCTATAATGAAACCCACGCGTGACGGTTTTGGCGAAGCGCTGGTCGAGTTAGGCGCTTCCAACGATAATGTTATAGTTTTGTCCGCCGACTTGACTGCCTCAACCCGCGCCAGTTGGTTTAAGGACAAATATCCGGAGAGATTCTTTGATTTTGGAGTTGCCGAGCAGGATATGTTTTCTTCCGCTGCCGGATTTGCTCTTTGCGGAAAGATTCCGTTCGCGTGCACATTCGGAGTTTTTGCTTCAGGCCGCGCTTGGGATCAAATAAGGCTCTCGGTTTGCTATATGAATTTAAATGTTAAGATAGTGGGTACTCACGGCGGCATATCTGTCGGGCCCGACGGCGCTTCTCATCAGGCGCTTGAGGAAATAACGCTTATGCGCGTTCTGCCCAATATGACCGTCATAGCGCCTTGTGATTCGGATGAGGCTAAGTTTGCGACTCTTGCTGCTGCTTCCTATGCCGGGCCGGTATACTTAAGATTAGGGCGCGAGCCTCTTCCTGTAATCTCGGATTATTATAGAGAGCCTCTAAAGATAGGCAAAGCGGTTATATTAAGACAAGGGGAAGATTTAACCATTATAGCCACAGGCATTATGGTTCACGAGGCGCTTAAGGTGCATGATGAGCTTGGCAAACAGGGCATCAAGGCCAGGGTAATAAATTTGCATACCATAAAACCAATAGACAAGGAAGAAATCATTAAGGCTGCCAAAGAAACCGGCGCTATAGTTACGGCTGAAGAGCATACGGTAATGGGTGGAATGGGCAGCGCCGTCGCGGAGGTTGTGTCCGGGAATTGTCCGGTGCCGGTAAAAATGGTAGGAATGCAGGATAGATTTGGAGAGTCCGGAGAAGCGTTACAGTTAATGAAATATTTTGGTCTTACCGCGGAAGGTATTGTTAAGGCGGCCCTTGAAGCCCTAAGACTTAAAAAATAATGAATGAAATTCTTATATTGGCTGACGGCAGCTGTATCCTGAAATCACCTGCCAAGTTAAACCTTTACCTAAAGGTTTTAGGAAAAAGGCCCGATGGTTATCATAGTATAGAGACGGTGTTTGAACGTATAGACCTCTGCGACGAGATTAAGTTAAGGTCGCTCAAGAAAGATATAGTGATTTCTTGCGACAATCCCGCCGTTCCCGTTGATTCGCGCAATTTAGTTTATAAAGCCGCACAAATTCTTAAAGAGAGATACTCGATTTCTTCCGGGGTGGAAATAATCCTGAAAAAAAGAATTCCTGTGGCCGCCGGACTTGGCGGCGCCAGCTCAAATTGCGCCTCTTGTCTTATGGGACTCAACCGGCTTTGGGACCTAAAACTTGACGAGAATGAAATATTTCAAATCGGAAGCGGCATAGGAGCCGATGTAGCCTTTTTTTTACTTGACGCGGGCAGGGCTTTAGGCCGCGGCAAGGGAGAGATGCTTGAGCCTTTGCATAGGGGAGAGGTTTTTTGGTATCTTTTGGTAAATCCAGGCTTTGAAGTTCTTGCCAAAGATGCCTATTTCGGCCTAAATTTAGGCTTGACACACCTCGACAACAGTAGTAAAATTAACATACATTCCCTTGAGAGGGTCAAATACGAAGATATAAGTAGATTTTTGTTTAATAGCTTAGAGCGGCCGGTAGAGGAGAAATTTAAAGAGATTTCGATGATGAAATCAGAGATAAAAAACGCCGGCCTAAGCTTAACTTTGATGAGCGGAAGCGGGCCTACGGTCTATGGAATAGCTTCGAGTAAAGAGGAATTGCTTAAAGCTATGAACAGGCTATCGCTTAGGGAGGGCTGGCAAGCTTTCGTTGCTGCGACACAGTGGTAATTTCCTTCTTTTGCGTAAGCGTCAACGAATACTTAAAGTCAGCTATTTTTACCTACTGAGTTACGCATAAGTAATGGAAAGATTTAGAGGCTTAGATTTGAACCTGATGCAAGACGCGACGACGAAGGCGTAGTCAATGCACTACGCCGAGGAGGAGCAACGCCGCAGCAGGTCAAAGATAGGCCTATAAAATTTTCATTATTTATACGTAGCTCAGTAAGGTCAAGAAAGGGGTGCGTTAAGATGGAGATTACCGAAGTCAGGACTTTTTTAAAAGAGGGGCAGGACAAAAAATTAAAGGCTTATGCCACCGTAACCTTTGATAATAAGTTTGTTGTTAGGAATATAAAGGTTATAGAAGGGCAAAAAGGCCTATTTGTCGCTATGCCTTCGAGAAAAGTCAAAGAAGCTTGTCCCAAGTGCAATTTTAAGAACGTTGTGCGTTCCAGATTTTGCAATAATTGTGGGGCAAACATAGAGTCGTCAATGGCTAATTTTGCCAAGTTGCGCCAGGACGAGGTTAAGGAACGCCAGTCGGAACACAAAGATATTGCCCATCCCATAACCCTTGAATTTAGAGAGTATATTCAAAAGAAGGTTCTGGAAGCCTTTGAGGCTGAAAAAAGCAAGGGAACATCCCGGCCATCTAAAGAGGAAGGCACGGAAGAATGCGAAGAATAAGCCGATTGAATTTTCTTCTACCGGGCGGCGAGCGGTCGGATCTGTTAGGTAATTTTATTTTCCAATTCTAAAGGATAGACCTTCCTAAACCTTTTCAGCCTCAGGCTGAGGCGGAAAAGGAAGGGTCTAATGGGGCAAATCCGCGAATATTTAGACGCATTTTTGGGACGTCGTCCAGCGGTAGGACACGAGAATTTGGATCTCGTTACTCTGGTTCGAGTCCAGACGTCCCAGCCAATATAGATACCGACAAGACCATTTAATTTATAGGACAAAAAATTATGACGGAGAAATGTTCGTTTTGCGGTAAATCCCGCGAGAAAGTAAGAAAATTATTCTCGGGGCAGGGCGCTTATATTTGCGAGAGTTGCGTCAAGCTCTGCGGCCAGATACTGGCAAGCGACGAGGAAGAGGATATAAAGTCGAAGCGCGATACGCGCGCCAAGGAGCTCCTTAAGCCTACCGAGATAAAGCGCCAGCTGGATCAGTATGTTATAGGCCAGGAACGCGCCAAGAGGCAGCTCTCGGTCGCAGTATATAACCATTATAAAAGAATGACGACACAGGCTGCCAACCGCGACGTGGAATTAGAGAAGGCAAATGTCCTGCTGGTAGG
>JAZDOX010000019.1:0-5809 GCA_043798215.1 Candidatus Omnitrophota bacterium
AAAGTCCCTTTACTTATAGCCTCTTATTGTTATTGTCATTCTGAGGCGAAGCCGAAGAATCTTGCATCTTAGATCCTTCGTCGCTGTTGCTCCTCAGGATGACAAAAATCGCCAAATGTAAAGAAGTGTTAGGCGCACTACACTAGTGTGGCGCGTCAAAAGTCCCTTTACTTATAGCCTCTTATTGTTATTGTCATTCTGAGGCGAAGCCGAAGAATCTTGCATCTTAGATCTTTCGTCGCTGTTGCTCCTCAGGATGACAAAAATCGCCAAATGTAAAGAAGTGTTAGGCGCACTACACTAGCGGCGCCCGCCTCTCGGCGAAGCCGAGGGAAACCGCTGGCTTTCGCGGGCATGACAAATTTGATATCTCAAAATACATTTCTCGTCGCCAAGTAACGGTTAATTTGGACAGCAATGAACTCACATATGTTCAAAATATTTCTGCGTAACAACACTGGCGGCACCCAACGGCACCGCGTTCTCCGCCAGCTGGGCGGGAACTATCTTAAGGGCTCTCGTCGATTCCTCAAAAGCCCATTCCTTTACCGCCTTTTTAAGGGGATCCAACAGAAATGAACCGGCCATTTCTATGCCGCCGCCTACCACAACAACCTGCGGATTCAGCAGATTTACCAAAAACGCTATCTTTCTGCCCAGGTTCTCTCCGGCCTTGCCGAGCAATAGAATCGCCGCTTCATCTTTCGCGTTAGCCGCCGCCACGATAACGATAAAGTTTACCGTTTCAAGATCTTTGCTGTCCGCCAACGCGAATATTTTCGAATCCGGATATTTTTTATATACGTCTTTTATGTCATCCAGCATGCCAAGTTCCATATTCCATCGTCCCAAGCCATAAGATTCTTTCTTCCAATCGTACTTATTCAAATCAAGCGGATTTAATATGCCCAATTCGCCCGCGCAACCGGAGGCGCCTTTATAAATCTGGCCGTTTATGATAATGCCGCACGATACGCCGGAATACGTGTATATAATGTTTTTCAGCTCCGGATCCAAGACTATCCATTGTTCGCCGAACGCGGCGCAGTCAGCGTCATTTTCTACTACCACCGGTATATTAAACCTGTTTTCTAAAGCATCCAATAGGGATGCCGAGACTACCATATCAGGCGAGCCCAAAGGTCCGGGCCACCTTATAGTCATATTATCCGTATCAATTATTCCGGCGACAGCAAGGCCGATGCCTTTTATCTTATTTTTGTCAAGAGAGGGGTTGCTCAGGACTTCTTCCACTAACTCCATAAGATTGCTAAGAAGCGCTTTTCCTGTCTCAGCGGGGCGTTTTTTTCTCGTCCGAAAAAGGATGTTGCCGCGCAAGTCAACTACCACTCCAAGCATATCGGTCATATCAAAACCGACGCCTATGATATAAGCCGATTCATAATTTAAATCCACCAGCATCGGCTTGCGTCCTCCGGTAGAACTGTCATAACCTTCTTCCGATACCAATCCTTCTTTTATGTACCGGTCAATATAATTACCCACCGTAACAATATTAAAGCCTGTGATCCTTGATATGTCCGTCCTGCTTAAAGGGCCTTTTTTTCTTACCAAGTCGAGTATCAGCAGATTCTTTTTTTCCCTGTCGCCTAGCTCATCCCCTCTGAATAATCCCTTCAAATCCGCCATTTAAAAAATCTCCCCTGCCTATAGACATATTAAATATCTAACTTAGACTCCTCGCTTCGCTCGGAATAACAAATCGTTTCCCTGTCATTTCGGCGCGCAATTCTGTCATTTCGACCGAAGGGAGAAATCTTTACCAAATCAAACTCAAGTCTTTCCATGCCGAATTCATACTATTTACAAGTTGATTCTTCTTCTCTCTTCGCCATTTCTTTATTTCTTTTTCTCTCGCAATTGCGGCCACTGCGTCTTCTGTTTCTTCGTAATAGACAAGCTTTTTTATACTATATTTTTCAGTAAACCCCTTTATCATCTTATTTTTATGCTCATAAACACGCCTTTCTATGTTATTGGTTACACCTACATACATAACCCTATTATTCCAATTTGTAGCCAAATAAACATAATATCTTTTGCTTATAGACATGTTAAATATCCCACTTAGATTCCTCGCTTCGCTCGGAATGACAAATCGTTTCCCTGTCATTTCGACCGAAGGGAGAAATCCTGAATCCCTTTCCTTGGGGGAACCCGGGAAATTACTACTGCTTAACCTATAGAGTCAGGCGCGTGCGATGATTAGTGATTATATACTTTCGTATGCCCCAAGAAAACTATACCTGCGTAAAGACCTCGCGCAGGACAAGACTTGCCGCCCCCAGAACCACCGCTTCGTCGCCTAACACGGACGGTATTACGCGGACTTTCGCGGCCGGCTCCTCAAACGCGAGTTTCCGTACCGTTCGTCTTATAGGATCAAGAATAAGTTCTCCCGCTTTTTCTATGCCGCCGCCTATCACCACTACCTCAGGATTAAATAAATTTATTAAATACGCTATCCTCGTCCCGAGGCTCACTCCCGCATTTTCAATAAGTTCAATGGATAATTTATCTCCGGCTTCCGCGGCTTTTATGACCCCGCTTAAAGTAATGTCCTTCGTATCATTGTTCGCGAGCTCTAATATCCCTGTGCCCACACCCTCTTCAACGGCTTTTTTAGCTTTAGCGATTATCCCAAGATCTACCCCCATCGGCCTTAAATAATAAAATTCCCGCGATACGCATTCAATGCCTTCTTTGCCCGTCGAATCAGAGGCAATCTGGATCTCACCGGCGCTTCCGCCTGAGCCGCAATATATATCTCCTTTTATTATTATTCCGCATCCTACATCGGAATAAATATAAAGCATATTTTCAACGCCTCTTTCAAAACTCAACCGCTTTTCTCCGAAGGCGGCGCATGTCGCGTCATTGCCTATAAAAACGGGTAATTGGAATTTTTCCTCTATCATTTCCTTAAAGGCGTTAATACTGCCCGTGGTTTTTCCTCTTTTCGGATCCGTGTCTCTTACGGTGCCGGTTCTTTCATCGATAACTCCGGAGATGCCAAACCCTACCGCTATAACCTTTTCGCGCGGAACTTTAGAATTGGCAATAGTGTCATTCAAAAGGCCTGCCGCTTCTTTTATGGCATTCTCTATATGTCCTTGCGGCCTCGGCCTCTTCTCTTTCCATATTATCTTGGCGCTTAAATCAGTCATTATCGCTACTTCGTCCACAGGACCTATATCCACCCCTATGACGTAACCGCCGTCCGCGTTAAGCTCAACCAGCGTGGGCTTTCTTCCTCCGGAAGAAATATCAAACCCTTTTTCTATTACCAGCCCTTTTTCTATATAATTGTTTACATAATTTGACACAGTTACAATGTTCAGGTCCGTTTCCTTAGATATGTCGGTCCTGGAGATAGGGCCCTTCTGAATGATTATGTCCAAAAGGAGAAGATTTTTCTTTTCTTTGTCCGAGAGCATTTGATATTTAAAAAGGCCGCTTTTTAATTTCATACGTTCACCCATCCCATGCGATAAAGCGCGATAACCTTTTCGCCACGTTAGAAAAAATATAAGGCTTTTGTTCTTTCTAACTATCTTTACCCAGTTGAATTATACCACATAATTAAAAATCTGTCAATATGTGACTTTTTTATTATCCTTAACGCCTGAAATTAGAAATTAGGGACAGCTACCGTGGCGCGTCAAAAGTTCCTTTACTTATAGCCTCTTATTGTTATTGTCATTCTGAGGCGAAGCCGAAGAATCTTGCATCTTAGATCCTTCGTCGCCGTTGCTCCTCAGGATGACAAAAATCGCCAAATGTAAAGAAGTGTTAGACGCACTACGCTACCGTTGTCCCTTTTTAAATTCGATACAACAATTAGGGACAGCGGTAGCTGTCCCGGAAATACGGAAATACTACATATTTAACCAAGATAATATAATGATTTTAAAAGGTACTTAATATGTGATAAAAGAAAAAGGCGTTAAAACGCCTTTTATCCGACATAGATACCAGAGACAAAATACTGATCGGGATTTTTTCCCGCGGCCTTGATTTTGTCACGTCTCTTCTTACGCTTGTTTTCCGCTTTTAATCGTATCTGCCGTCTTTTCTTGATGCTCATAAGGGCGGCCCCTTTCTCCTGTTAAACAATTCCGAACTTTATGCGAATTTTGTGGTTAAAAAACCATGTGTACGCGCAATTCTGATATTATCATACAACAGGCAAGATTACAATATAATATATTACGCGCGAATTGACTCACATTAAATGTTACCCAAGTCGAATTCCAAAAGCTTCGTTGACTCATAATTGATGTTACCGAATAATATAGCCCTCTACAAGGGGGTTATATTATGAGTCACGAGGCAAGAATGGAATGCGTTGAATCTATTTATCTACGTTATAAAAGAGCTTCCCGCAAAGAAAAGACGCTGATCTTAAATGAGTTCTGCGCCACCTGCGGGTATCACCGTAAACACGCGATACGATTATTAAAGAACTTTAAACGCTTCACCAAACCTAAGTCAAAGAAGCGCGGAGCGCCGTCTATCTATGATAAGCCGGCTATCACAGAGCCATTAAAGCGCATATGGCTGGCGGCAAATCTTCCATGCTCAAAGCGCCTTAAAGCAATAATATCGCTATGGATGCCGGGCTATGCCAAAGAATACGGCGCGTTACCGCTTGATGTGATTAAGCTGTTATACCGGATATCGCCGCCCACTATCGATAGAATCTTAAAGCCGCTACGGGCCAAATATAGATTAAGAGGTCGGTGTACCACAAAACCCGGAACGCTTCTACGTAAACAGATACCAATAAAGACCGATCAATGGAATGAGTCAAGGCCGGGATTCGTAGAATCCGATACAGTAGCCCATTGCGGAAACTCAACAGAAGGCGACTACGTCAATACTGTAGATCTCGTCGATATAGCTACCGGCTGGACTGAACAAGGAGCTTGCTGGGGTAAAGGCGAAGCTGGAGTATTAGCCGCTCTTAAAGATATAGAAGAGCGTATCCCCTTTCCCATCCTTGGATTCGACGCCGATAACGGCGGTGAATTCATTAACCATCATCTCTGGCACCACTTTGCTGACAGGATGAAGCCGGTTCAATTCACTCGTTCAAGGCCATATCATAAGGACGATAACGCGCATGTCGAGCAGAAGAACTGGACCCATGTCAGACAGTGGTTTGGATACTACAGGCTCGATAAGAGAAGAATCGTCGATATGATGAATGAGCTTTATCAAAGCGAGTGGCGGCTCTATCACAACTTCTTCCAGCCATCCACAAAGCTCATCGAGAAGAAAGTTGTTGCCTCGAAGACCTTGAAGCGCTATGATAAGCCCAAGACGCCTTACGAGAGGGTGCTTGAATCAAAGCATGTTGAGCCATCTGTTAAGCGGGTTCTCAAAGAGCAGTTTAAAACGTTAAACCCCTTCCAGCTGAAGAAGGGCATTGAAACCAAAATGAAGAAAATATTCGATTACCTAAACCAATGACTTATCCACAGCATCAACACTATTCACAAAGAGAAAAAAGAAGCAAAAAAGAGAAATTTACTGCTACTAAGAATCAACGAAGCTTCGGTAACATTTATTTATGAGGCATTAGGCACGGGTATCGCATTAATATATTCTTCTTAACAAAATTTCAAGGCAAAATATGCTTGGGAATGAAGTGATGATAATTATTCTTTAGGTTCTGGCATATGCCTTAATAATTCTTTAATGAACGCTGTTTGTATGTAATGCCCATCGTGTTTTCTGGCAAGCTTAATCTTCTCCCACACTTCTACATAGTCACCTTTCAACC
>JAZDOX010000084.1:0-35065 GCA_043798215.1 Candidatus Omnitrophota bacterium
CGCGTTTTTATGAAAGCGCGTCAATATAAGGTTGAACCGTTGTACGGTATTTTTTAGCTCTTTATCGGTTTTATTATTTTTATTGACACTGGTTACCATATAAGGGACAGGGCCCTCGGCTTCGCTCGCCTCGATTTGCCATCGGCGAAGCGGGCCGAGAGGCGAGCCCTCGGCTTCGCCGAGAGGCGAGCTTGCCCCTGTCCGTTGCTTGTAATTATCAAAAGGCGATAGGGCGACCCCGCCACAAAGCGTAGGCGGGCAGGCGCAAGGGTCGCCCCTACATTATTGGTAAAATCAAGCAGCACGGCGAAGATAAAAATCGACATTCTAATCGAGGCTTAAATTTCAAGGTAGATCGCTTTACCCGCAATGGACAGCAATGATTCGGGATCGAATTTCCTGCTAACGGCCTTAAGCCAACAGGTATTATAATATGAGAATATTAGGCATAGATCCCGGATTGGGCATTACCGGATATGGGGCCATAGAGGTTAACCCCGTTAGAGATAAATCTCTAAACGGGGTAAATTTTTCGGGAATTAAATTATTGGAAGCCGGAGTAATAAGGACCTCGGCGGAAGAAGATTTGGAGACGAGAATAAATAAGATCTATGAGGGCTTAAAAGGCCTTATAGAAGAACTTAGGCCGGAGGTTTTAGTTCTCGAAAAGCTATATTCTCATTACAAGCATCCCGCGACTGCGATCTTGATGGGGCATGCGCGGGGGGCTATTTGTCTTCTGGCAAAGCAATCGGGTGTTGGTTTGACCGGTTATTCCGTTACCAGAGTAAAGAAGGCTATTACCGGAGTTGGCAATGCCGGAAAATATCAAGTTCAGGGTATGATACAGAATCTCCTTAATCTCAATGTTGTTCCAAATCCTCCAGATATAACGGATGCTTTGGCGCTTGCGATAGCGCACGCGCATATATCTCAAAAAGAAGGAGTCAGTATCTCGGGATGATCTCTCATATTTGCGGAAAGGTAGTTCACAAGAAGGATTCGTCGGTTATTATAGATGTAAACGGCGGTATTTCATACGAAGTATTAATTCCGGGTTATGTAATGAAAGCGCTTGACGGAAATATTGACAGCGAGGGAAGAATCAAACTCGTTATCTACCATTATCATCATCTTGATCCGGCTCGCAGCATACCGGTTTTGATCGGGTTTTTTAACGAGATCGAGAAGGAATTTTTCGAGAGATTCATAACCGTTTCAGGCATAGGCCCAAAAGCGGCCGTCAGGGCTTTAAATTCCTCCATTCCTCAGGTTGTAAGGGCTATCGCCGAGGGGGATTTAAGCGCTTTGAAATCTTTGCCTGGAATAGGCGAACAGAGGGCGAAAGAGATAGTGGCTAAACTGCAGAATAAAGTGGGTAAATTCGGATTGATACGCGAACACGGAGCTGGAATAGTCAAGATAGAGACTCCAGATTTTATTGAAGAGGCCGTGGACGTGCTTATGCAGCTCCAATATAAGAGAGTGGAAGCAAAAGATATGATTCAAAAAGCCATTGAGAGATCGCCCTGCGCCAAAAGCGCCGAAGATTTGTTAAACGAGGTCTATAAACAGAAGAGCGCTTTAAGATGATGTCCGACGGAGTAAATAAACAAAAGGGGCTTCGCGAAAAGCTCGTCTTGAGTCAGGAGAACGAAGAAGACGCGATATTGAATCTTTCATTGCGTCCATTGCGAATAAATGATTTTGTCGGCCAGAAATCCGTAGTGGAGAATTTGCTTATCTCTATCGCCGCCGCGAAAACCAGAAAGGAACCCCTCGAACATATTTTATTCTCGGGGCCGCCGGGATTAGGCAAGACCACACTGGCGCATATAATAGCCGGCGAGATGCAAACGAAGATAACCGCTACCTCCGGTCCCGCGATAGAAAGAGCCGGAGATCTAATCGGCATCCTTACGAATTTAGGAGAGGGCGATATATTATTTATAGATGAGATTCATCGTCTTTCAAAGGTGGTTGAGGAATTTTTGTATCCCGCCATGGAGAATTATCAGATCGATTTTATAATCGACAAGGGGCCTTATGCCAAGACCATAAAATTCAATTTGAAGAATTTTACCTTAATAGGCGCCACGACACGTTCCGGACTTTTAAGTTCGCCAATGAGGGGTAGGTTCGGGATGTTTTATAATATGGATTTTTATTCTCCCGATGAGCTGGTCTTGATAGTGGAGAGATCGGCAGCAATACTTGATTTGGATTTAGATAAAGACAGCGCCGTTGAGATAGCCAGACGATCCCGCGGGACCCCGCGCATCGCAAATAGGTTATTGCGCCGGGTAAGGGATTACGCTCAGGTAAAAGGAGATGGCAAGGTAAGGAAAGAGGTAGTTGAGAAATCCCTTTCCTTATTGTCGATAGATAAGATAGGCTTGGATGCTCTTGATAGAAAGGTGATGAAGACGATCTTGGATGTCTATGAAGGCGGGCCTGTCGGGATAGAGTCGCTGGCAGCGACTCTAAATGAGGAACAGGACACGATTGCCGATGTTGTAGAGCCTTTCTTGCTTAAGATAGGTTTTATTAAGCGTACCCCTCGTGGAAGAGAAGCTGCCAAAATTGCTTATGAGCATTTTGGCGTTTCCCGCAAAAAAGAAGCGCAAAAGGAACTTTTCTGATATGACTGTCGGCAAAGCGTTGATATTATTAGGGGTTATTTTGGTCGTATTGGGTCTTATGGCGTCTTTAGGAAATAAAATTTCATGGTTAGGAAGACTGCCCGGCGATATATATATCCGAAGAAAAGACTTTAAGTTTTATTTTCCGATCACCACAAGCGTTTTATTAAGCGCGCTGTTAACCATCGCGCTATTTTTTCTTAGAAAAAGGTAATATGCCCTCGTTAAGTTCAGAAAAATCAGCGCCCGCCGGCGCAATAAATAACTTTTTAAAATTGAGCTTGCCCTTGTTTTTTCTTATTTTTTTGGGAGGACAGGGTTGTCTGGCGGATGAACAGGCGTCAAAGCCGGAACCTATTTTAATCCGGGTTGCAGTAGTCAAGGACGCGCGATTCGCGAGGATATTTATCCCCGGGGAGTTCAAGATAACCGATCTCATGATGAACAAAGCGCTGTTTCAGGAAAGTTATTTGCCTTCGGTTAACCTAACTTTATGCGATAAAGGTTTCAAATTAGGCGATATTCCCATTGACGCGGAGGCGATAACGATAGAGCAGATTGGTGGAACGAGGATTCATATAAACGACCGCGTGTATAGAGGGCAAATAAAAGCGTTAAAAAATGGCAAGGGGCTTATGATAGTCAACACCGTTGATTTGGAAGAATATCTTTACGGTGTTATACGAAATGAGATATCCACTTGGTGGCCGATGGAAGCCGTCAAAGCGCAAGTAATAGCGGCGAGGACATATGCCCTTTATCAAATTAAAGAGTCAAAAAACAAAGATTACGATGTTACGGCGGATGTAAGCTCTCAGGTTTACGGGGGAGTTTTTTCGGAGAAGTGGAGGACTAACAGGGCGGTAGACTTAACGGCGGGCAAAGCGCTTACTTATAAAGGCGCTATCTTTCCGGCTTATTTTCACGCCACATGCGGGGGGGCCACGACAGATGCCGCTTTATTATGGAATATAAATTTGCCGCCGCTAAAAGGCGTAAACTGCGGCTGGTGCGGCAAATCGCCGCATTTTTATTGGGAGAAGAGGATGACTCTTGAGGAAGCGCGTTTGAGACTTGAGAGATCCGGTTATTTTGTTGGCGGAATTTGCGGCTTTGAAGTCGCGACGAGAGACTCTTCGGGGAGAGTCATAAGTGTGGCAGTGAAGGGCGAAGGCGGGGTAGTTGAGATTCCGGGAAAAGATTTTAGACTGATAATTGGCGTGGATATATTAAGAAGCACTAATTTTAGAATTATAATCGAAGGGGATTGCGTGGTGTTTAATGGAGTTGGCTGGGGGCATGGAGTCGGAATGTGCCAATGGGGCGCATATTACATGTCTCGCGCCGGAAAAAAAACCGACGAAATCCTGAGTTTTTATTATCCGGGCGCGGTAGTTATGGACTACAAAAATGTTAAATAAAGGTTTTGGCTTTTAATTTAAACTGAAAGGTTATACATGAAATCAAGCGATTTTAATTATGCCTTGCCGGATGAATTGATCGCGCAGTATCCTAGTGAAAAGCGCGACAGCAGCCGTCTTATGGTTATAGATAAAATACAAAAAAAGATCGAGCATAAAAACTTCTTTGATATAGTAGATTATATGGGTCCGTCCGATTGCCTTGTTATTAACGATACCAAAGTTACTAAAGCCAGATTGCGCGGCAAAAGGGAGGATACGGGCGCTGCCGCCGAATTTTTACTGCTTGAGAAGTTGAGTGATAAGCTCTATAAATGTCTTGTCGGAACCTCTACCAAGATAAGAATTGGAATGAGGTTTGTTTTCGCGCAAGGCCGGTTGACGGCGATAATCAGGGCAGATGCCGGCGGCATAAGGCTTGTCGAATTTGACGCTAAAGAAGGCTTTTTTAGCGAACTATTGGAAGAGATAGGCGAGATACCGCTGCCTCCTTACATAAAGCGCGGGCCGGAGGAGCTTGACGAAGAGAGATATCAGACTGTTTACGCGAAGAAGTCAGGCGCTATAGCGGCTCCAACGGCTGGTTTGCATTTTACTCCTGAAGTTTTAGAGCGTGCTAAAAACAAAGGCGTTTGCATTGAAGCGGTTACATTGCATGTCGGCTATGGCACTTTTAAGCCGGTCGAGATAGAGGATATCAACCGGCATAAATTGGACGCGGAATCTTTTGAGATTAAAGAAGACGCCGCTAAGAGGATAAACTATATTAAAGAAAGGGGTGGAAAAATTTTCGCGGTGGGGACGACTGTGTGCAGGGTCCTCGAGTATCAATCAAGGCTTGTAAAAGGCTCAAAAAATAAAGTCGAAAAAGGCAGAGGATGGACGAACCTTTTTGTTTATCCGCCGTATAATTTTAAATTTGTGGACGCGCTTATTACGAATTTCCATCTTCCAAGAACAACGCTTATAATGCTTGTCGCGGCCTTTTGCGGAAAAGATTTTTTATTTGAGGCCTACTCGCAAGCCGTTAAAGAACGCTACAGATTTTACAGTTATGGGGATTCGATGTTGATAATGTAAGGTGTTGAGTATGAAAATTCTTTTTGTGGATTTAATAAGGCACTATTACGATCAGCATGGAGTGTATTCATTAGCCGCGGTCATTAAGACGCTGCCGGGAGCGCAGGTGGGCTATATTGCGGCGCGCCGCTTCGACAAAGCCATAAAACTGATATTGCGCAGTAAACCGGATTTAATTTTTTATTCTTCTTTTTCACCCAATCTGCCGATTTACGCCGCTTTCGACGCGCTTTTAAAAAAGACAATGAATGTCCCGTCCCTAATCGGCGGGCCTGGTCCAACTTATGATTGGCCGTTATTAAAAGGGACGACATTTGACGCAATTTGTCTGGGAGAAGGGGAGTATGCATTAAAAGAATTCATTCAAAATGGTCTGCGGCCGGCCAAAAATATTATTAGAAATGGAGAGGCTTTTCCTAAAGAATTCTATCCATTTATTGATTTGGACCGGATTCCTTTACCGGAACGTTCTATTATCTATGAGCAGGATTCATTGTTGCGGGAAATGCCCTCTAAACAGTTTCTTTCCGGACGCGGATGTCCGTATCATTGCACCTATTGTTTTAACCATGTTTATGAGGAGATGTTTAAAACATGCGGAATGTACGTCCGCAAGAAGAGCGTGGATTATTTGCTGGAAGAAATTGCGGATGTGAAGAAAAAGTATCCGTTGCAAGACGTCTGTTTCAACGACGACGTTTTTATTTTGGATAAAAAATGGTTTTGGGAATTTGCGGAGAAATTCCCGCGCAATTTTAAATTAAACTACACGTGCAATGTCCGCGCAAATTTAATCAATGAAGATATTGTCCGCGCCCTTAAGCAGAGCGGGTGCCGCGCAGTCAATTGGAGCATTGAAACAGGAAACGAAAGACTGCGCAACGTAGTTTTAAAAAGGCAGATGCGCGATGAGATGATATATCAAACCGCAGGGTTATTAAAAAAATATAAGATCACTTTTCGCATCGGCAATCTTTTAGGCATTCCGGGAGAAACGCTTGGGCAAATGGATGAGACGATTGCGATGAATATTCGCGCAAGACCGTTTTTGGCGCAGGCAAATATTTTTGTCCCGTATACAGGTTTAGAGCTTACGAATTATGCGATTGAAAAATATCATTATTTTGTAATGCCGGTGGACAAATTACCGAAAAATTATTTTGCAAGGACAGTGATGAATATTCCGTCTAAAATGAAGCGGTTGATTCGCAGACGATTGTATTTATTTCCATTTTTTGTGGAATATCCGGCGTTATTTTTTACACCATTTTTAAAAAGATTGGCGTTATCTATCCCTGAATGTTTCACGCAGCCGGTTTATAAATTTGTTAACGCTTTTAAATTGCGCCGCGTCTATTTGCCGAAGATTACGTTTAAGCTCGGCATTCGGATCGCCTATCGCCATTTTCACGGAGAACAGGCATGAAATCAATGGTTTCCGCGCTGCGCCTCGGCGCTAAAATTTTTGGAAAGAAATGCGAATACGCGGCTCAAAATTATTCCGGGCTTATTTGCATATTTGTGTTAGTTCTGTTGTGTATTTTAGTTTACAGCAATATCTTTCACGACGGGTTTTTAATCGATGATCATATCCTTTTTGAAGACAGTCCTAAGTTATTGCAAGATACTACGACCGCGGAATTATTCCGCGAAGGTTACAACTTTACTTATCGCCCGATCGGGCTTATGTTTTTAAAATTCGAGTATTTTGCGTTTGGGAAAAACGCAATTGGTTATCATGTTATGAATATTCTGATATTTGCCGGAATCTGCGTTGTAATGTTCGGCGTCCTCTATAAAGTGACGAAAGATAGAGCGATAAGCTTTCTTTCAACGGCGTTATATGCCGTCCATCCCATAAATAATTTTTTATTAAATTATAAGACTGCAACGAATTTAAGCCTTTTTATTTTATGCGCTTTCGCGGCGACCTGGTTTTTTATCGGTCTTGCGCGCACAGGAAAGCCCCTCTATTTAATCGTTAGTCTTATTTTCTATTTTGCCGCGCTTCTCTGCCATGAGATCGGTTTTATGACGCCGGCCTACCTGTTTCTTATAGCAGTATTTTTTTATCGCGATAATTTAAAACGTTGTTTTTTTTACACATTGACCTACACTATTCCTTTTGCCGTATTTTTTATCTTGCGCGTCAGTTCCAGGCCGTCCGTAAAAATTACAGGATTGTTTAATGCCAAAGCGTCTATTTTTCAGTCGCTTAATACCTTCTATGAGCTTTCTATCTGGTATCTGTCTAAATTATTTTTCCCGGCCAATATGTTATTTATGTGGGAAGAAAGATTGAAATCCAGCGCTTTTCAGTTAATTCCCATTCTGGTTTTAAGCATTATTGTAATTTGCGCAATTTATTTTATTAAAAAAGGGCAGAGGAATATCTTTGCCTTTGGTTTTGTTGTTTTTGCCGTCGGGTTTATTCCCGCGTTTTTGGCCAGTTTCACTTATACCGTTAATTTACGCACCGCTTTAATCGAGCCCCATTGGTTTGGCTATGCTTCGGCGGGGTTTTTTTTGATGGCGGCCGCATCGCTATGGAAATTAAAGAAAATCGTGACAAAACCCGCTACAATCTCTTTTTGTCTGCTATTGATCTGCGTCTTGGGAGTATGGACTTACCGGACCAATCGTCTCTGGAAAGATGATAAAACGTATTGCGAATACTGGATGATGATCAGTTCTATAAATTCAACGCCCTGGGAAGCGTTAGCCAGACGTTATATCGCAGAAAATTCCGATAAGAAAATGAAGAATAGCGTTGATTTGGCAAATCTCGGCTTGATGTTTCACCTTAGACGTAACGCATACGGAGCCATTCAGCTTTATCAAGAAGCATTGGAGATGGATAAAAATTGCGCGGCGGCCTATTATGGATTAGGAGCGCTTTTTTCAGATATCGGAGACAGCGAAAAAGCAAATGAGGCTTTTAAGATTGCCGGAGAAATTCAGCCGGAGTATTTTGAGGCGTACCGGCTTTTGGCAGAAGTTTTTGTAAATCAAGGGGAAAAAGATTATGGACGAAGAATTAAAGCAATCGTGGATCAGGCCAATCGCGAAGGAAAAGCCAATCAGGCAAAGCATAAACTGACAGGCGGATGGGTTTTTTGATGAAAGATGAAATTCACCCCGTTAGAGAATTTCGTTCTCTAACGGGGTTTACCTTGATCCATAAAGATGAAGGCACGAAAGCTCGCTTAGGCAAAATCAGCACTGCCCACGGCGCCTTAGAGACACCGGTTTTTATGCCGGTAGGAACGCGCGCGACTGTCAAGACGCTTTCTAATCAGGATCTCTTAGACTGCGGCGTTCAGATAATCCTTTC
Source organism: Candidatus Omnitrophota bacterium (assembly GCA_043798215.1). Classification (GTDB taxonomy): domain Bacteria; phylum Omnitrophota; class Gorgyraeia; order Pluralincolimonadales; family Pluralincolimonadaceae; genus JAZDOX01. The sequence goes on from JAZDOX010000084.1 coordinate 8,478, forward strand.
CAATGCGTATCATTTATACCTTCGTCCATCGGAAGAGATTATCAAGGCGGCAGGAGGATTGCATAGATTTATGGGATGGTCGGGACCTATCCTTACTGATTCCGGCGGGTTTCAGGTTTTTAGCCTCGCGGTATTGCGGAAAGTCCAAGACGAAGGCGTTGAATTTCAATCTCATATTGACGGTTCAAAGCATTTTTTTACGCCTGAGAAAATGCTGGAGTTTCAGATGCTTCTGGGAAGCGATGTAATGATGGTTTTGGACGAGTGTGTTCACTATCCGTGCGAGTATGACCATGCGAGAGTTGCTATGGAAAGGACGTTAGACTGGGCGTTTCGCTCTAAAGAGGCGCACTCAAAACTCATTTCTTATAACTCACAACTTCTTTTTGGCATCATGCAGGGCGCAACGTATAGGGATTTAAGAAAAGAATGCGCGGAAAGATTAATTGAGATGGATTTTGACGGATACGCGTTAGGAGGGTTGGCAGTGGGAGAGCCGAAGGAAATAACCAGGGAGATAACAGCGTTCGCCGCTCCCTTGCTTCCTGCGGATAAACCGCGTTATCTTATGGGGGTAGGCGAGCCGCAGGATTTATTCGAGGCTGTTTCAAATGGCGTGGATATGTTCGATTGCGTTATTCCGACAAGAAATGGCCGCAACGGCACGGCTTTTACGAGAAAAGGACGTCTTATCTTAAGGAGTTCGGAGAACACAAAAGATTTACGGCCAATAGAGGAGGGCTGTAAATGCTATGCTTGCAAGATGCACACCAGAAGTTATATTAGGCACTTATTTAATGTTAACGAGATCTTGGGATTAAGGTTGGTTTCGCTGCATAACGTGTATTTTTATCAAGATTTGATGCGGCAGATGAGAGACGCCATTAGAGAGGACAGATTATTGAAGTTCAAGGCGGAGTTTTTAGGGGAATACGAAGGCAACAAAGGGACAGAAAAGGGTAAAGCTTAAGAGAGATCGTACTTCGTCATTCGTACACCGCACATCGTAAAATGTGGCGCGCGATATACGAAGTACTATATAAACAATAGGAGGAAAAAATGGAACAACAGGCTGCAAATCCGATAGCAAGTTTTTTGCCACTTATACTTATATTTGTGGTATTCTATTTTTTGCTTATAAGGCCGCAACAGAAGCAAAAAAAACAACATGAGAATATGGTCAAAAACCTTGGCAAAAACGACGAAGTCGTAACATCCAGCGGCATATATGGGACTATATTGAATGTTAAAGATTCAACGTTTATCGTGCGCATTGATGACAACACAAAGATAGAGATAGAGAAATACTCCATAGCCCATTTAAAGAAGAAAAGGGCGGGGGAGGAGACGGCTAAATGAAGAAAAGTTTTGCTAAATCTAGACGCAGCGGCCAAACTTTGTCTAAGATTAGCAATCCTATAACGCTGGTAGATGTTAAGGTCAATCCCGAGGTAGTCGCTTATTTGCAGAAAGCCGATGAGCATATGGCCGCGGTCGGCTATACCGAGCACGGCTACCGTCATGCCAACCTGACGGCGAATATCGCCCATAATATTATGGAACAGCTGAGGTTTCCAAAAAGGGACGCTGAACTTGCCGCTATAGCCGGCTATCTTCACGATGTTGGCAATGTAGTGGGAAGGTATGATCATGGGGAGGCCAGCGCGTTTTTGGTCAACTCTATTTTGAAGGATATGGGGATGGATCCCTTGGAGATCGCCGTTATTATGGGGGCGGTTGGAAATCACGAGGAGGAGAAAGGCGATCCCGTAAGCAATATCGCCTCCGCTTTGATACTGGCCGATAAATCCGATGTTCATCATTCGCGTGTCCGGAACCCCCATATGATTTCCTTTGACATACATGACAGGGTAAATTACGCGGCGAAGAAATCTTTTGTCAGGGTCAACGGGAAAGACAAGACCATAACTCTCGAGGTTATAATAGACACAGAGGTCTCAAAGGTTATGGAATATTTCGAGATATTTTTATCAAGGATGATTATGTGTCAGCGCGCGGCAAAATTCTTAGGCTGCAATTTCAGGTTAGTCATTAACAACGTAAGATTTTTATAGGTCAAATGAGGACACAGGTTATGGAGCGTAAGCAACATAACCTGTAGGCCAAAGGCCGTGTCTGAATTTGACCCCGCACCCAGCAAGATAAAATGTATTACGTATAAAGCGGGATCAGACGCAAGAAAAAGGGAAATAAGGATAAAGAATTCCGGCCAGGCAATCAGCGCGCTTAAAACAAGAATCAGGGAATCATTAAGATGAATTGCTGGGTGCGGGGTTTAATTCGTCCGCCTAAGGCGGACTCATTAAAGGGGGCAAGATGAGAAAGGGTGTAATCTGGAAGATTCTTTTGGTTTTAGTTTTAGTCTTTATTTCGCTGTGGCTTGTCTACCCGCCTTTTGATATTAAGGATAAAGACGGCAATATTATTAAAGAAGGAAAGATAAAATTAGGACTCGATCTCCAGGGAGGAATGCATCTAATCCTTAAGGTTGACACTTCGAAGATACCCGAGGATGCCAGAAAAGACGCTGCTGACAGGGCCCTTGAGGTTATAAGAAATAGGATTGATGAATTTGGCGTGCGCGAACCGGTTATCTTAAGGCAGGGACAGGATGAGATTGTCGTCCAGCTGCCCGGTATTACCGATAGGGACAGGGCTTTGGAGTTGATCGGAAAGACGGCTTTGCTGGAATTTAAACTGGCTTCCGATGATCCGGAAAGACTTAGCAAGGCTTTACAGGGAGAGGTTCCGGCCGGTTACGAGTTGCTTAAGGACGAGGACGAGAGTCCTATTTTACTGGAGAAAGAGGCTGTTTTGACGGGAGACGCCCTTACGACGGCTTTCTTCAGCTTTCAGGAGTCGCATTTTAACGAGCCTTACGTCTCTTTGCAATTTAATGAAAAAGGGGCGAAGAAATTTGCTAAGGTCACCAAAGAAAATGTGGGGAAAAGGCTTGCGATAGTTCTCGATGGAAAGGTTCAGTCGGCGCCGGTAATACGCGAAGCCATACCGTCGGGCCAGGCGCAGATAAGCGGAAGGTTTACGCGGGAACAGGCAAGCGATCTGGCGATAGTTCTTAAAGTCGGAGCTCTGCCGGCCCCCGTTTATATCGAAGAGGAAAGAACGATAGGTCCTCTTTTAGGGCAGGACTCTATTCGCAGCGGAATCAGAGCTACGTTGACAGGGGCTTTGATCGTCGTTGTTTTTATGCTCGTTTATTATCTTATCGCGGGGTTAGTGGCTGATATCGCTTTAGTTTTGAATCTGGTGTTTTTGCTTGGCGCTTTGGCGTATTTTCACGCCTCGTTGAGTTTACCCGGTATCGCCGGCATAATATTGACCTTGGGTATGGCGGTTGACGCCAATGTCCTTATAGATGAAAGGATACGCGAAGAACTTAAGGCCGGGAAATCATTAGCTCAATCCATACACTTGGGTTATGACAAGGCTTTCAGCGCTATAGTAGACTCTAATTTAACCACGCTGGTGGCCGCTTTCTTTTTATTTCAATTTGGAACCGGTCCCATACGCGGTTTTGCGATAACGCTTACGATAGGCATAGTCATCAGCTTATTTACGGCGGTTTTTGTTACCAGGGTTGTATTTGATCTTCTTTTGCGCTCGAAAGGTTTTAAGAAACTGCATATGCTTCATCTTATAGGCGATACAAAGATAAATTTTATCGGCAAACGCTGGCTCTGTTATCTTATCTCTTCGGTTATAATTGTCATAGGAGCGGTGGTTTTCTTCGCGCGCGGCGAAAGCAGCTACGGCATAGATTTTACCGGCGGGCAGGTCCAGGAGTTTAATTTTAATAAGCCCCCTAAAGTCGATGATATAAGGTCCGCCTTAAGAGAGATAAATCTTGGTAATGCCGCTATACAGCAGATAAAGGAAAATCCCAGAGATATTATTATACGCACCTCGACGGATTCGATTAAAGATATCTCGAAGAAGCTAGAGGAAACTTTCAAGGACAATAAATCCGAGATTATAAGAGTAGAGAAAGTAGGCCCCTCCGTGGGCCATCAATTGCGAATGAAAGCTATTTACGCAATGTTGTGCTCGCTTTTGGGTATATTGATTTACGTGGCTTTTAGGTTTAAGCACTGGAATTTCGCGGTTGCCGGCGTTATTGCGTTGTTTCATGATGTTTTTGTTGCTGTCGCGTTTATGGCATTTACGCACCGCGAGATATCCTTGACGGTCGTGGCGGCTTTGCTTACTATTGCGGGTTATTCCATAAACGATACGATAGTTATATACGACAGGATTAGGGAGAATACCAGATCGCACCCGAAAATGGCGTTGGCCGATCTGATAAACTTAAGCGTAAACCAGACGCTCTCGAGGACGTTGCTTACAACGCTTACCGTTTTGATAGTCGCGTGCGTGCTTTTTGTGTACGGCGGCGAAGTCTTGAATGATTTTGCTTTTTGTTTGATGGTAGGTTTTATATCAGGCGTTTATTCAACCGTTTATATTGCCAGCCCGCTCATAATTGCTTTTAGGGGTAAAAGGAAATTATGAGAGATAAATACACCAGCATAAGAAATATATTAATAGCGACTCTGGCGCTTAACTGGGGCGTGGCGTTTGCCAAGATAATCTACGGCCATATGACCAATTCGCTTGCCATGTTCGCCGATGGCCTCCATTCTCTTTCGGACGGGTTCTCGAACATAATAGGCTTGATAGGGATAGCTGTGGCGTCACGGCCGCGAGATACAGGGCATCCGTACGGCCATAGAAAATACGAGACGCTGGCTTCGATGGCCATAGCTATCGGATTATTTTTGATAGCCTCCAATATTATGAGAGAGTCAATACACAGGTTTGTCCATCGCGAGTTCCTTAGCCCCGAAGTTAATCCGGCAAGTTTTGTCATTATGGGCGTTACGTTACTGATTAACATAGGTGTTATGGGCTATGAGTATATTAAAGGAAGACAGCTAAAAAGCGATTTTTTGATCGCAGACTCGTTTCACACAAGTTCGGACATTCTTTCGTCCATATCGGTTATAGGCAGCCTTATAAGCGTTAGAATGGGGTTCCCTGTTGCCGATGTAATAGCCGGATTCTTAATAGGACTTCTTATCTTATATGTCGGCATAGGGATATTAAAGCATAGCTCCAGAATTTTATGCGATTATGCCGTTATCGACGCCCAGCATATTAATGATTCTATTTTGGATATTCCGGAGATAATCGGCTGTCATAGGATAAGAACGCGCGGAAGGTCGGATGACATTCACGTGGATTTGCATATAACCGTGAATAAGGATATGACGGTCGGCAAGGCGCACGAGTTATCAACTTCGATAGAGAAGCGCATACGAAGCAAATTTCCGGGAGTGATCGACGTTATGGTTCATATAGAGCCAGCTTGATATGCGCAAGATTTGGAATGTATCCCCCGTAGACAAGCCTGGTTGCGAAAACCTGCGCAAGGCGCTGAATATCTCTCCTCTTTTGGCGCACCTGCTTTTGAAGAGAGGCGTGTCCTGTGCCGATGATGCGCGGGAATTTCTTTCTGGAAGCGTCTCTTCGCTTCACAGCCCTTTTCTTTTTAAGGATATGGAGAAAGCCATCCTGCGGATACTTTCGGCGATCTCCCGAAAAGAATCAATCTTAATATATGGCGATTACGATGTTGACGGTTTGACAGCCGCCGCCCTTTTATTTATGGCGCTAAAAAAGAGGGGAGCGAATGTTTCCTGCCATATACCCGACCGGATCACGGAGGGCTACGGCCTTAATATCAAGGTTCTTAAGGATGCTTCCGGAAACGGCGTTAATTTGGTTATCGCGGTTGATTGCGGAGTTACGGCAACTGAAGAGGTGGCTTTTCTGAAAGGATGCGGCATAGATTGTGTAATTCTGGATCATCACCAGCCTCTTAAGGGGCCTCTTCCCCCGGCTTTTGCGATCATAGACCCCTTGATTTCCGGCTGCGAGTATCCCTACAAATCATTAGCCAGCGTCGGGTTGGTGTTTAAATTAATACAGGCTTTAAGATATAAAGCGGATGGCGGTTCAGATACGGAGATTTCCGGCATCGAGGAAGAACTTGATTTTGTCGCTTTGGGCACGATCTCGGATGTTGCCCCGCTTACGGGCGAGAATAGAATTTTGGTAAAGCGCGGGTTAAAGCATCTTGCCGCCACGAAAAAGAAGGGCCTTCGCGCGCTTATCAAAGTTTCAGGAATAGATAAGAAAAAGGAATTTTATTCCGAGACGGTAGGTTTTATGTTAGGGCCGAGAATAAACGCTTCGGGCAGAGTAGGCTCATCGCTTCAATCTCTGAAATTGCTTTTGACCGAAGACGAGACTGAGGCGGACTCTTTGGCCAAGGCGCTGGACAGCAATAACAGAGAGCGGCAGGGTATGGAAGAGGTGATATTAAAAGAGGCGATCTCAAAGGTTGAGCGGGAAGTCAACTTTAAGGATCATAAGGTTATAGTGGTCTCGAGCGAGAAATGGCATCCCGGAGTAATAGGCATTGTTGCCTCAAGGATCGCGGAAAGATTTTACCGGCCCACAATATTAGTTGCTTTTAGCGAGGAAATAGGCAAAGGATCGGGAAGGTCCATAAAGAACTTTCATCTCTTTGAGGCTTTGTCTAAGTGCGGGGATCATCTTGTGGGTTACGGCGGCCATGAATATGCCGCTGGCATAACAATATCCAAAGATAATATAGATGTTTTTCGCGAGAGGTTTAATTCAGTCGCCAATGAAGTTCTGCAGCCCTCGGATTTAATGCCGCGCCTTGAGATTGACGCTGAGATTTCACTTGAAGAATTAACGCCGGGATTTCTTAAAGAGCTGTCGCTTTTGGAACCTTTTGGCGTCGGAAACCGCAAGCCCGTTTTTGCCGTGAAAAACCTCTCGTTGAAAGCAAAGCCAAAACCGGTCTCTTCCGGCGCGTTGAAGATTTGGGTAACCGACGGCAGATTTACCTATGAGGCCGTAGGTTTTAAAAGGGTTTTAGATTTTAGATTTGATTCAGCCCCCGCGAATTTTTCTCTGGCTTTTAGTCCTTCGATAAATAATTGGCAGGGGCAGGAGATCGTCCAGCTTCAACTCAAGGATATTCAGTTCTAGGCTTAGGCTTTCGTAATCTTGCCGGATCTGATGCAGGCGGTGCAGACCTTCAAGGTTTTAATAACTCCCTTAAGGTTGATTTTGAGCTTTTGCAGGTTTGGTTTAAATGTTCTTATGCTTCTTCCGGTTATCTTGCGGCCGACGCCGCCGTCTTTTTTGGCCATACCGCGGCGTTTAATCGTCTTGCCCGCCACCTTGCCTTTTCCGCATATATCGCATACCTTTGACATAACTTCCTCCTTAATGAGGCCATAACTTATGGAGCGAATAAAATGAGTGAACATAAGTTATTTGGCCGAATTAACCCCGAAGCCTGCCCCAAAAATATCAAAGAGATTTTTGGGGCGCATAGGCAAGGGGATAGATTACCATACCGTTTACATAAGGTATTATTTAGAAATGTAATAATAGCATATCGGGGCGGAAACATCAATATAAAAACAAGCCGTGTCAAGAATCTTGTTGACTTTCAAGAGTAGCTGCAAAGCGAAGCTTTGCTTATTATTGTCCTGTAATGTATTTTGCAGAGCTTACGCTCTGCGGCTACATAAAAAACCCGAAAGTCAGCATACTATTTTACGTTATCACTGCGCGTCAAAATAAAAGGTTGACAAGGCTAAAGTGCGCAGGTATAATTGTTATGTGGCTACAAATGACGCCACATTAAGGAGGTAATATCAAATGAATATCGCGAATGTTTTATTGAGAGCGGAGAGCGTCGGTGTCCGAAATTTCCGTAACGGCCTTTCTCATTTTATCGCCGAGAACAAACCTCTCATCATAACCGAGCGCGGCAGTCCCGCGAGCGTTTTATTGCCCTATAATGATATTCTCGAGATAGTCGATGTTCTGGAAGAGCTTGAGGATAAGCAAGTCTTGAAGTTAGTTGCGCAAGGCAGGCGCGCCATCCGCAAGGGTCTAAAGGGCATACCGGTTTTCGTCTCCTTTAAACGAGGCAGGCCGCGCGAACTTTGATGAGATACGACGTCAGGTTTCCGACAGCCTCCATCGAAAAGAAATTTTTAAAAGCGTTTAATGCCGTTTTTCCGAAAGAAGTCCAGGAACAGATAAAAGGCAAGGTTTTATCTCTTGCCGGTAGTCCGCGTCCTTACGGCGAGCCGAAGATTAAGCCGCCGCTCGAGGTCTATAGCTACACGGCTCAGTATCGTCTTCGCGTGGGAGATTTCAGAGTTCTTTATGATGTGGACGATAAGCGAAGGATCGTCTGGATTTTGGCGTTGCGCAAAAGGAATGAAAGGACGTATTAGGGCTGGTTTCGGGAATCCAGACGCGGCTTTACCTGTTACTTCAGCTTGGTTTTTGCTCGGGAACATTCGCTTTTCCCCAGCGGGAAAATCTCACTCGGCCTTAATCCTCGCTCGTCCCGACTTCGTCGGGACACCGGCCTCCGCCAAAGGCGGACCCGCCTCAGGCGGGCGCTCAACTTCGGATTAAGAACGTCCCTGCGCAAAACTAAGCCGTCGCAATTAAAGCCCGTACGGTTTAATGAAAATCTTTTGTAGGGGACGGGCCTGCCCGTCCCGTTAATTGTAGGGCATGTTCCCCACGCCTGAGGCGGGCAGGCGAACAGGCCGAATGATGAATACATTATTGTACCAAATTATATTTATGTAATAATTCAAATCGTAGGGGCGAGGTCGCCTCGCCCGAATAAAAATATAAATCCCGTTAGAGAATCCTGTTCTCTAACGGTCTGCGTTGATAGTGGCATTAAATCACCGTCAGCTTGAGAATCGTTATACCACCGATTTAAATAGGTTATCCCAGTAGAAATTTATTTCTATCCAGATGAATTTTCTCTAACGGGATAAATAATAAAATAATCGGGCGCGGAAACCGCGCCCCTACATTTCATGTCTGCCTGTCGGCGCGCTGTAGGGGCCGACCTCCGTGTCGGCCCGTCAGAAGTTAGGGCAGACAGATTTGTCATTACCCGGCTTGACAGGGTAATACAGACACGGTTTAATCTGGTTTATCCTCGCCCGACAAATTCCTTTACAAGCCTAAAAACGTGGTGTAATATTTACCTTAGGTTTGTGCGAAATACCGTGAAAAGTGATGCTCGTGTATTATATGTTAGGTAAGTATGAAAGAAATAAACGATTTAATTTTAAAAAAATTTAAAGATGGCTCCAAAGGAATAAAATGTGGTTTTTGCAATGGAGAAGGCTCATTTCCAGAAACTCCTATGGATGAAATACCGCCACATGAGTCTTGCCCTGTTTGTAATGGTAAAGGAGTTAACAAATATTTCGAAGAACCAAACGAGTTAATTTTATGTGGTCTTTGCAAAGGTGATGGTAAAGATTGGGAAGAAGGGCTTTATTTTGTGGGGGATACTTGCAAAGTTTGTGGTGGGAAAGGAGTATTGAAATTTGAAGACAAAAATGAAAACACAGCCGACTTCTGGGCATTACTTCATCCAAGAATAATTAAAGTTGCAAAAAGTCGTTTCCAGTCAGCACATTATGCAGATTCAGTCGAAGCTGCATTTAAAGAAATCAATAAAATAGGTAAAGACATTTTAAGAAAAAAGATGAAGCAAGAAAAAGATGGCGTAAATCTATTTGAAACATTACTATCATTAAATAATCCCGTTATTAAGGTAGGAGATTTAAAAACCGAAAGTGGCCGCAATATTCAGCAGGGTTACCTTCAAATATTTTGCGGTTCCATTAAGGGTATAAGAAATCCCAAAGCTCATGTCAATATTACAATAGGCAAAAATAATGCGATACATCTACTATTTTTAGCAAGCTTATTAATGGGGAAATTAAAAAATACCTAAAAGCAAGATAGGGAACTTTTCTGTTGCTAAAGTTAAAATCGTCTCTGCCTGTAATAATTTCGTAGGGACAGGGCTTGCCCCTGTCCGTTGTTTGTAATTATAAAAAGGCTAGCGGGCGAGACGCAAGGGTCGCCCCTACACTGACAAAACCAAGCGATGCGGCGAAAGCCGCAATTTTTAATTGTTTTCAGATGTAAGATATTGGTAAGCAGGCGGCCTGTTCGGGGAGACTGTGTCGCAATCCCTTTCTTCCGCTAAATGCATCAACATATTGTAGCTGCTCGATTTATCGAGCACAATATATCTGCCCAATAAATTGGGCAACTACATTACGACACAGTCTCGGGGAACAGGCCCTACATTGAAATTTAATGTCAAACGTAGAGCCGATTTCCGCCAGAGGCGGATGTAGTTTCAAGAATAAAGATTTTCATCTGGAGCCGCACGTTGCAGATGCGAGCGGGCACGGATCCCGAGCGTAGCGAGGGAGAGCGAGCATATGCGCCGAGCGAAGAAAACATCGCAGGGGTTTTCGAGCAGTGCGGCGAAGATAAAAATCGACATTCTAAGCGAGACTTAAATTTCAAGGTAAGATTGCTTCGCCCTGAATGAAGTCGAAGGGCGGCCACAGGGAGCCGCCCCCGCATTGGCAAAATCAAACAGTGCGGCGACAAACAGATTAAGTATATTTGAGCGGCGCGTACGGAAATTTTTGCGGCTTGGTTTCCGCCGCATTGAACGGAAGCGGAACGCAAAAATTTACGCCGAGTGAGGATTGCCGCAGGAGCAAGCCGAACGTCGCCGCGAAAAGATATCCAGTGCAATCAATATATTTTTATTAGGTCAAGATGCTGACTACCACAACCAAACAATCATTAAGCGATATTTCGGCGCGCTACGTCAAGGGCGTAGGGCCGGTAAAGGCGGAGACTCTGAAGAAACTCGAGATAGAGACCGTCGATGACCTGCTATATCATTTTCCGCGCCGGTATGAGGATCGCAGCAAGTTCAAGCCTATATCGCAGGTAAAGGTGGGCGAGTACCAGACCATAAAAGGAGAGATATTAACTATAGGCGGCCACAGGGCCGGCAAGGGCAGGACGATATTTAAGGCGGCGGTCGGCGACAATACCGGGATTATCTACGCGGTCTGGTTTAACCAGCCCTATATGAAGAAGTGGCTTAAGAACGGTGATAAGATCATACTTTACGGCAAGGTCGAGAGATATAAGGATATACAGATGAATTCTCCCGAGTTCGAGATCGTAAACGATGAGGGCGCAGAGACTATTCACACCGGAAGGATTGTGCCGATTTACCCTTTGACCGAAGGGGTAGGGCAAAGGTCGCTGCGGACCGCGATAAAGAACGCTTTGGAAAGATACTCGTCTTATATATGTGATACCTTGCCTTTTGATATGCTCAAGCGGCGCAATCTAATGGGGTTAAGGAAGGCCGTTTTGAATATGCATTTTCCGGATAGCGAGGCCTTGAATAAAATGGCTTACGACAGGGTTGTCTTCGAGGAGTTTTTTATCCTTCAGTTGGCGCTTGCCTTGCGCAGGATGAGATTGAAGGAGCAAAATAACGGCGTGGCCCATAAAATCGAAGGGGGATTATCGGAGTCGTTTAAGGCTATCCTGCCGTTTAAGTTGACTGAGGCGCAGGATAGGGTTATTCAGGAGATAAGCGTGGATATGGCAAGCCCAAAGCCGATGAATCGCCTGCTTCAGGGAGATGTCGGCTCCGGAAAGACGATGGTTGCCGCTTATTCATTGATCTTGACGGCGCAGAACGGCTATCAGGGGGCCCTTATGGTTCCGACGGAGATCTTGGCCCAACAACATTTTATCAACTTAAGCAGACTATTGAGCCCGTTGGGCGTAAATATCGTTTTACTTACAAATGGCGTTTCCGATGAAGAGCGCAAGCGCGTTAACTCTGCTATAGAGGACGGCAGCGCCAATATTATCGTGGGAACGCACGCCTTGATACAGGAAGATGTTAAATTCAAGAATTTGGGTTTGGTAGTGATAGATGAACAGCATAAATTTGGCGTTGACCAGAGAGCGCGTTTAAAAGAGAAGGGTTTTAATCCCGATATGCTATTTATGACCGCGACCCCCATACCGCGTACTTTGGCGATGACTCTTTATGGGGATCTTGACATTTCGGTATTAGACCAGATGCCGGAAGGCAGGATACCGCCTAAAGCGTATTGGGTTGGAGAAGACAGGCGTCAGGGGGTGTACAAATTTATTGCTCAAGAGGCGGCAAGCGGTAGTCAGGCGCTTATCATATGCCCTCTCATTGAGAAGAGCGAAAAAGATAGAGCCGAAGATTGTCGGTATATTTCCGGAAAACAGGATTCTTCCTCCGATCTAAAAGCGGCAAACGAGATCTTCGTTAAGTTCAGAGACGATATCTTTTCGCAGTTTAATGTTGGCCTTATACACGGAAGGCTGGATGATGACAAAAAGCGGGGCGCAATGGAGGATTTTAAATCCGGAAAGATCCGGATATTGGTTTCAACCACGGTTGTGGAAGTAGGAATAGATAACCCTAACGTATCCGTTATGCTTGTGGAAAATCCCGAGAGGTTTGGCTTGAGCCAGCTTCATCAATTACGCGGCAGGTTGGGAAGAGGCGGCCAGAAGTCGTACTGCATTCTCATATCCGATACCGAATCGGAGCAGGCTTCAAGGCGCCTCAAGGCGCTTATAAATACCTCAAGCGGTTTTGATATAGCCGAGGAGGATTTAGAGATCCGCGGCCCGGGCGAATTTTTTGGCACAAAACAGCACGGCCTTCCGGAGTTGCGCTACGCCAATCTCGTTTCCGACGTCCGGCAGCTTGAGGCCGCGCGGCAGGAGGCGTTGAATCTGCTGCGTGACGATCCGCGGCTATCGGCGCCGCCGCACAAATTATTGAAGGAAAATCTAAGGCGTAAATTCAAAGACAAATTTGATATAAGAGCGTAAAGATTTGTTTTTAGCCAGCAGGTAATCTATCTTGAAATTTAATGTTGAGCGCAGAGCCGCGCATTGAAAATTTGCAGGTTTATTTTGCGTAGTTAATATGGTAACCAGTGTCCTCCAAACCTGATATAATATCAGGTGAAAAAACCAACCAAAAAGGAGGACAGATGGTTACCATAGCTGCTGATGTTCATTTAAAAACAAGTACCTTTAGCGTTGTTGAAGGCAATAGAAAAATCATGAACAAAAAAATTAACAACGATCCTCGGGAAATCCTTAATATCATTGAACGATTCCCCGGATCAAAACAATTCTCCATGGAAGCGACCTATAACCGGCCTGTCTTCTATGAATTGCTTAAAGACAAGGTGGACGATTATATTTTACTGCATCCAAAAAAACTTCACCATATGATGGATTCACAATCTAAATGCGATAAACATGACGCTGATGCTATGGCCAGACTAACCGCATTAGGCGCAATTCCGCGATCTTATGTTGCCCAGGCCCCAAGTCGCCAATTGCGGCGGCTGGCGCATACCTACCTGAATCTGGCTTCCCAAATCGCGGGGCTAAAAAACAAAATACACGCTGTTATTAACTCCAATACATTTTACAGCCAACGCCCCAAAAACTTCAAGGATTTGTTTTGCCGGCGCGGCCGGGCATTCTTATTAGAGATTCCTTTGCCCGAAAAAGAACGATTCCTTGTTGACCGGCTTCTTGATACCATAGATCAGCTTCAAGTCATTAAACGGGATTTGCGCGATTACATCCAATCTATCGATCTTCACCACGACGATTTGGATATTCTCAGGACAGTCCCGGGTTTCGGCGGACAGGTTCTTTCTTATGTCGCGTTATCGGAGATCGACAATATACTCCGTTTTAAGAACATCCGTTGCTTCATCGCCTATGCCGGACTTGCCCCAAGAGACAAATCCTCAGGTGAAAAGAATCGCAAAGGGCGGCTAAGAAGCGACAGCAACCATTATTTACAATGGGCATTTATCGAAGCTGTTCCGGCAGCCATTCTCAAAGATCGGCCATTAAAACTTTATTATCAACAACTTAAGAAAACCAAGTCATCATCGGTGGCAAGGGTCATCCTCGCCCGCCGTTTGGCTAAGAATGTTTATTATATGCTCAAAGAACGTAAAGTATATTCGTCGTTAAACCGCGAGTCTCTTACCTTGTCCCTATTATCAGCGTCGTCTGTCGCCGCTTGATACTTTTTGTAGTTTTAAGGACTCCGGTTCCAATAATTTAACTTACGCGTTTTTATGAAAGCGCGTCAATATAAGGTTGAACCGTTGTACGGTATTTTTTAGCTCTTTATCGGTTTTATTATTTTTATTGACACTGGTTACCATATAAGGGACAGGGCCCTCGGCTTCGCCGAGAGGCGAGCTTGCCCCTGCCTGCCGGCAGGCAGGCCTGTCCGTTATTTATAATCATCAAAACATAGTTGGGCGACCGCAAGGGTCGCCCCTACATTGGCAAAATCAAGCGGCGCCGCAAAAGACAAAAAATGACATTCTAAGCGAGACTTGAATTTCAAGCATCAACGGGACGGGCAGGCCCGTCCCCTACAGTATTTTACTGGCCATTGCGCGCAGAATATAGGGTGGGAAACCAGCTCTACTTATTCGGCACAAGGGCGGAGATGGCGCTGCGCAACAATCTGCAATAAAGATCAAATCCGACAGCTTCTATAATAACAGGGTAATTCTGCATTCTTGACTTAAAAACGGAATAATGCTGCTCCGCCAGTATTGTGGTCGGCGCCAGAATAGCAACTTGTTTATTCCCCATAACGGCCTTAAAAGCGGCGCGTAAAGCAACCTCTGTCTTACCGTAACCTACATCGCCGCAAATAAGCCTGTCCATCGGCTTGCGGCTTTCCATATCACGCTTTATATCGTCGGCGGCTCTCGCCTGCGCCGGAGTTTCCTTGAAGGGAAAATTCCTCTCGAGCTCAATCTGCCAATCGGTATCTCTCGAAAAAGAATATCCGCTCAATGCCGCTCTCTTAGCCTGCGTCTCCAAATACTCAAGAGCTAAAGAGTACACTCCTTTTTGCGCGCGGGCTTTAGCCGCCACCCATGCCCTGCTTCCCAGCTTATGCATCTTAGGCGGTTTGCCCTCAAAACCTATATATCTCTGGATAAGATTAATATCTTCGATGGGAACATATAATTTGGCTTTCTCGGCATATTCGAGCACTATATAATCTACCAACCGACGGTCAGGCTCTTTTACCCCGTTAGATAGTAAACATCTAACGGAGTTTACTCTTTCTATGCCAATGTACCTGCCTATGCCATGTTTGACGTGCACGACGTAATCTCCGGCAGCTATATCTACAAAATTATTTATTGGAAAATCTTCGGAAATAACAGCTTGTTTGCGGCTCTTTAGCCTCCTTGGGAAAAAACCTTTGGCGGGTAAAATTATCGCCATCTGGTGGTCAACAAACGTCTCTGCCGTGGCGATATTGAAAGACATTATGCTATCTATCTTATCGTCATTAAACTCAACGCGTATGGGGGCATCGAAGGTGGCGGGGAATACATCCAATATAGCGCCTCTTTGAGCAAAATCACCCTCTTCGCCGACTCTGGGCTGGCGCCTGTACCCAAAATCAACCAATTCCCGATGAATTTGCTCCAGATCAACCGCTTCATTCTTATAGAGCTTTAGCGACTCGAACATGCGACAATCACATTTTCGATGGACTGGAAACTCCCAGAAGAGACAACCCGTTATGAAGAACCTGCCTTACGCATTCAATAAGAAAAAGTCTCGCGCGGGTCAAAGCCGCGTCATCCGATATGACTTTGCTGGTCTCGTAAAATTTATGAAAAGCTGCCGCTAAAGCCTGAAGATATAAAACTATCTTGTGGGGCTCGAGTTCCCGCGCGCTTAAGAGAACCGATAGAGGAAATTGTCTTAACTGCCTCAAGAGATTCAACTCTTCGGCTGATCTCAATAAACTCAAATCGACCTCATCCGGAAAAACTTGGCAATTAGAAAGAGCTAATATGCTGCAAATACGGGCGTGGGCGTACTGAACATAATAAACAGGATTTTCCGGCGTCTGTTTCTTAGCCAGCTCAAGATCAAAATCAAGATGAGCGCTCGCTTTGCGCATCAGGAAAAAAAATCTGGCGGCATCTTTTCCAACTTCATCCAAGACTTTCCTTAAGGTTATATACTCGCCGGCTCTCGTGGACATACGCACAGGCTTGCCGTCTTTATATAATGTCGCAAGCTGTATTATGATTATAGACAGGCTGTCATTATCATATCCTAAAGCCTGAATCGCCGCTTTCATCCTGTTAACATAACCGTGATGATCGGGGCCCAGCACATCTATTACATTATTGAACCCGCGCTCAAATTTGTCTTTATGATAGGCTATATCGGAAGTAACATACGTATAGGCGCCGTCGCTCTTCCTGATAACTCTGTCTTTGTCATCTCCAAACGCGGTGGACTTAAACCAAACGGCGCCGTCTTGTTCGTAAAGAAGACTTTTTTCTTCGAGAATCTTAAGAGTCTTTTCTATCTTCCCCGATTCCCCTAAAGCGCGTTGGCTATACCAGCAGTCGAATTCAACGCCGAAATTCGAAAGCTCACTTTTTATTTCACTTAAAAGAAATTTTACTCCGAAATCCGAGAAAAAGTTAATACTTTCAGCGTTCTCCTCCGAAAACTTATCCGCGTATTTTTCAAAAATAACAGCCGCAATATCTTTTATGTAATCACCCTTGTAGCCGTCTTCCGGAAATTCGCATTGCATCCCAAGCATCTGTCTGTATCTTGCGTGGATGGACTTTCCCAAAATCGATATCTGAACGCCTTCATCATTTATATAATATTCGCGGCTTACGTTATATCCGTTTAGGGACAGGATGTTTGCCAAAGAATCGCCAAATGCCGCTTGGCGCGCGTGCGCCACGCTTAAAGTGCCGGTCGGATTGGCGCTAACGAACTCGATTTGAACACTCTTTCCGGCGCCTGCAACGCAACGGCCGAATTTCTCTTTGGTTGCAAATATCTCCTTCATAACCTCATATAAACAGGCGGTTGAAAGACGAAAATTTATGAATCCACTCACGTCTTCAACAGACTCGATAGCGCCTTTAAGTTCCGGGAAATCCAGCTTATCTCTTAATAACTGGGAAATCTCCTTGCTTACTATGTCAGGATTTAACCTCAAAGATTTCGCTATCCTAAAAGAGACATTGGATGACAGATCTCCATAAGATAAATCCTTAGGCGTCTCAAGGAAAAGTATATTCGAAGAATACAGACTTTTAAACTTCTCTGATTCTTTAAGCGCTTTATCCAAAAATTTAAAGATTCGATCTTCTATCATATCTTCCATTAAATAAAATAACCTCGATTAGTTACTGAGCCTTCGATATTTGTTTTGGTTAAACAGGTTTAAAAACTTTGCTTTCAATCAGTATAGTAAAAACACAACCGCTTGCAACTGCAATATCGTATTTTTCCCGCTTCAAAGCGGATATTTACGGCAAAAAAGCGGGAGTGAGAGGATAAATCTCTCTTTCCAGCAAAAAAACCAGCCTAATCCAATCTCTTTAGAGGCGCATCGCCCCATAGGCCTTCCAGATTATAAAATTCCCGGGTTGCCGGCTCAAATATATGCACAAGGCAATCGCCATAATCAAGCAATATCCATTTAGCCTCAGAATCGCCTTCGCGGCGCCGAAGCCTTATCCTCTCTCGCTCCAGCCTCTCTTCTATATCATCTGCTATCGCTTTAATTTGACGAGGATTCCCAGCGCTCATCACGACAAAATAATCACAAAATGCCACGACCTTCCTCATATCCATTAAAACTATATCTTCGGCTTTCTTATCCTTCGCGGCCTCCGCTATAAGCGCGGCCTTAATCTTTAAATCTATTACTTATTCCCCCTTTTTATGGTTGTTTATCGCGAATTTAAGGCTTAAGTATCCTATAAAGCCCCGTACCGCAGTCAGGACATTTTCCTTTCATCGCGGGACGCCCATTTTTCATCGTCACTTTTTCCGCGTCCTTCATCTCTTTCTTCTGTTTACATTTAACACAATAAGCTTCCATTACACACCTCCTCTTTAGCATTTTAGGCCCTTCCTTTTCCGCCAGAGGCGGATCAGCCTGCGGCTGAAAAGGTTTAGGAAAGCCTGTCCCTTAGAATTAAAAGTTAAATAAGTTTACCATACCCAAAAAGACCTTGTCAAGGCGCTTGGGATAATCGGCCGCGTTAAACTGCTGAAGTATGCTCCTCATGAATTTCCCCGACTATCTCTTCCAAAAGATCTTCCAGGGTAACCAACCCAATGGCTGATTTATTTTCATCGGTTACAATGGCAATCTGAATATGCATCCTCTGGAAATCCCTCAAGAGTTCGTTAACGCGTTTGGCCTTAGGCACAAAGTACGCCGTATGAACAAGATCGGGGATAATCACCAACCCCTTATTCTGCCATATATACAAAAGATCGCGGGCATAAATTACCCCAACTACTTTGTCCATAGAGCCTTTATAAGCCGGAATACGGGCATGCCCTTCCTCCACCAGCAATTCCAGCAATTCTTCGGCGCTCGAATCGATATCTATTGCCACCATTTTATCCCGCGGAATCATAACCTCTTCGACAAAAGTGTCGCCAAACTCAAATATCCTGTGAAGCATTTTTAGTTCCTCATCCGCCAAAACACCTTCTTCCTTGCCCAATTCTATCATAATGCGTATCTCTTCTTCCGTAATAAGGGGCGAACGTTCTTTAACCTCTCCTCCAAAACTCTTTATCAGTAAATTCCCTAATTTATTCAAGACTTTCGACAGGGGAGTCAAGACCATAACAACGAAACTTACGGGACGGGAAACCGCGAGAGAAACCTTCTCCGACCTCTGAACCGCGAATATTTTGGGTATTATCTCGCCAAATATCAAGAGAACCGCGGTAACACATACCGTCGCCAGAATCATACCGGCTTCCTTGCCGAAGAAATAAACGAATATCGTGGCGCCTATTACGGAAATAGCGGTATTAACCAGATTGTTTCCGACAAGGATAGATGTTATAAGTCTTTCAGGTTTCGAGATAAGACTATGAACTAATTTGGCGTTTTTTGTTCCTTTTGCAATAAGATGCCTTAAACGGACTTTATTTAAAGAAATAAGCGCAATCTCGGACATAGAAAAGAAGGCGGACAATAAAAGCAGAGCGGTTACCCATAATAATAAAGGCAAAAAATCATAAAGTTTTTCCACTATAACCATCGTCTCTTCTTTAAATAATAAACCATTCCGCCCGTTAGCGCCGCCGTAAATAATAAAATAAACCAGATTCCACTTTCATTGTGGGCAAAAGGCAAAAATTTAACGTTCATTCCGTAAATACCGGGTATAATCACAAAAGGCATAAGTATCGTTGCCAGAAGCGTCATAACCTTCATAACCTCATTGAGCCTGTTAGAAACTATCGAAACGTAAGCTTCAAGCGCGCCGGTTACGATATCGCGAGAAGTGCCGACAATATCATTTATCCGAAGCAAATGATCAAATATATTCCTGAAATAGACATAATTCAACGGCTTTATGAAAGAAAAATTCCCCTTGGTCAGCATTGAAAAGATATCCGCCTGCGGGCCTATGGCCCTCCTCAAAAACATAGTGTCATTCTTAAGCTTGTATATTTGATTAAATGTCTTTGTCGTAGGATCCTCGAATAATTCCGCCTCCATCTCATCAACGCGTTTATCGAAAGCGTCCACGACAGGGTAATAACTATCAGACAAAGACTCCAATATCGAATATAGAAGAAAATCGCCGCCCCTGCATATTACAGGAGAACCCTTATCAACTCTTTCCAAATTCAGCGTTATGGCGTCCACGGGTTCGGTATGGACGGTTATAAGATAGTTCTTCCCAAGGCAAAAATCCACCTCGTAGGAGTCTATCTTGTCTTTCTCATTATTAAATCGAACGCCTTGGGTAATGAGAAATAAATAATTTGGGAAATCTTCGATTTTCGGCCTAGCATTTACCATAATGCAGTCTTCGATCGTCAAAGGATGCAGGCCAAAAATATCCATCAATACTTCTATGTCGTCATCTTCCAAATTATGCATATCAACCCATAAAAGCGAGTCTTCACGGGCCAAGGCGCCGCGAAATTCGCTTATAGGTATATCCTTGAGTATCTTGCTCCCCGGCGTGTAAAGATAATTCTTCATCTCTTTGCGCTCCTGTTATCTTTTATCCCGTTAGAAATGAATTTCTAACGGGATTTATATAATCTTCTGGCGATGACATATTCCCTTACCGGCTCCGGAACCAAGTACCTTATAGACTTGCCTTCTTTTACCTTCCGGCGTATCTGCGAAGAAGATATCTCAAGCGAGGTAATAGTCACAACGTCCACGCCGCTGGGCACATTCGCGATCTCGTATCCCGGCCGGTTAGCCACGATGAAATGCGAAAGTTTAAATATCCGATCCAGTTCCTTCCACGAAAAGAGCTCGCCCAAAGAATCCGCGCCTGTTATGAAAAAAAGTTTGGCGGTTTCTCCATATTTACTCTTGAAAGCTTTCAGCGTCTCAACCGAATACGAGGTAGCCTTGGAATCCATCTCAAAACTGGAAATTTCAAAATAAGGATTGCCCCTCGTCGCCAACTCAACCATCTTGAACCTGTCATTTGCGTCCGCAAGCTCGTCCTCTTTTTTATGCGGGGGCACATAGGCAGGGATGAAAATAACTTTATCCAGATTTAACTTCTCTCTTGCCTCTTCTCCCAAAACCAGATGGCCTGTATGAACGGGATTAAAAGTTCCGCCTAATAATCCTATGCGCATATAACACCTCATAGCATTTCAGCGTTCAGCGTTCAGTGTTTGGCGTTTGGCGATCAGCGTTCAGTTTTTCCTGTACGCTACCCGCTATCCGCTGTTCACTGTTCACTAAACCCTGTCCGCTAAACGCTATCCGCTATTCTTTCACTTGCCCGTCGCCAAACACAATATACTTATAACTGGTAAGTTCCTCAATCCCCACAGGCCCGCGGGCATGAAATTTATCCGTTGATATTCCCACCTCCGCGCCAAAACCAAATTCACCGCCGTCGGTAAACCGCGTGGAGGCATTCACATAAACAGCGGCTGAATCCACTCTTCTTAAAAACTGAACGGCATTATGATAATTCTCGGTCACTATGGCATCCGAGAGTTTTGTGCTATAAACATTTATATGGTCTATGGCCTCACCCATATCCTTAACAACCTTTATGGAAAGAATGAGATCGAGATATTCCGTTGACCAGTCTTTTTTGGCAGCAACCTTAAGACCCTTAACAATCTTTCTTGTTGTGGGGCAGCCCCTAATCTCGACACCCGCTTGCCTGTATTTCCTTATCATTGAAGGTAAAAATCGCGCCGCCGCGCCCCTATGCACCAACAAAGTCTCCATAGCGTTACAGACTGAGGGACGCTGAACCTTAGCGTTAAAGCATATCTCTTCCGCCATATTCAAGTCCGCGTTTTCATCCACATAAATATGACAAACGCCCTTATAATGTTTAAGAACCGGTATTCTTGAATGCAAGGAGACTTCTTTAATAAGGCTCTCTCCGCCTCTTGGAATTATTAAGTCCACATATTCGTTTAAGGTTAACAAGGCATTAACGGCTTTTCGGTCGATACTTTTTATTAGGTTGATCGCGCCATCCGGAATTCCGCATCTTGCGGCGCTTTCATTGAGCGCCGAGTAGATGACAATGTTTGAATTTAGGGATTCGCTTCCTCCGCGCAGTATAACGCTATTCCCTGATTTAAGACATAAGGCCGCGCAATCGGCGGTAACGTTCGGACGAGATTCATATATAATCCCAACAACGCCAAGAGGCACTCTTAATTTTCCTATCCATAGGCCGTTGGGCCTTGTCCACATCTTAATAATCTCCCCTATGGGATCGCGCAAAGCCGCTATCTGGCGGATAGAATCGGACATAGACTCAATCCTCTTCTCGTTCAGCGTCAACCTGTCGATAAAAGCCGGATTTAATTTTTTGGCTTTGCACAGACTAATGTCCTTTTCGTTAGCGCTGAATATGCGCGCTTTATTCTTTTCGAGACTATCGGCCATCGCCAAAAGCGCCTTGTCTTTGACGGCTGAGGATATTTGGCCTATAACATAAGAGGCGGACTTAGCCTTCTTGGCAATGCCCAACACCTCATTTCTCAAATTTCTCATTTATCCCAACTCCGGAATTAAATAATAACCAAATTATCTTTATGAATCACTTCGTCGTAATATTTGTAGCCTAATTTAGTCTGTATTTCTTTCGATTTCAACCCTTTAATTTTTTCTATTTCCCGCGAAGAATAATTCGTTAAACCCCGCGCGAAAACTTTTTTCCTGGCTTCTTTTATTAAAATTATATCGCCGGCATCGAATTCCCCCTCCGCTCCTATTATTCCCGAAGGAAGCAAGCTCTTGTCTCCCGCGGACAAAGCCTGTGTTGCCCCAGAATCCACCATAATAGAACCGCGCGGCGCGGCCGAAAAAGCTATCCACCTCTTTTTAGCCGGCATCTTGTTCAGGCGGGGAATAAACAAAGTCCCCGCTTTTTCCTTATTGACTATCTTTACTAAAATATTCTCAGTTTTTCCGTTCGCAACAATAACAGGTATGCCGGAACCAGTAAGCATCTTGGCGGCCCTTATCTTTGTTGTCATTCCACCCACGCTCGTCTCTTTATCGGTTCCCCTGCCCAATTCTTCGATCTCCGCGTTAACTTCCTTCACGGTATCTATTAGCTCGCCTTTCCCAAAATCCCTATAGAGGCCATCAACATCAGAAAGAATAATGAGTAAATCCGCCCCTATTAAATTAGTTACCAGCGCCGCCAGCGTATCATTGTCTCCAAATTTAATCTCTTCCACGGAAACCGTATCATTCTCATTTATAACAGGAATAGCTCCATATTCCAAGATCGAGTTTATCGTATTTTTAGCGTTTAAGTATCTCTTTCTATTTTCTAAATCATCTCTTGTCAATAGAACCTGCGCCGCCATTTTTGCATTTGCGTTAAAGTCCTCATCATAAGCCTTCATCAACTGGCTCTGACCTATAGCCGCCACCGCTTGCAACTTTGGAAGAAGTTTAGGCCGCGATCTCATCTGTAATAGATTCATTCCGGCGCCGATAGCTCCCGAACTCACCAAAACAACCTTTACGCCTTCATCCATAATCGCGCAAATCTGCCTGACTAAAGCCGTTATGGCCTGCCTCTCTATCGGGTGCGCCTTGGAAGAAAAAACGGATGTGCCTGCTTTTACCACAATCAATTTAAGGTTTGAAAGAAAATTATCTCTCATCATAAACCCGCCAGTTTTTCTGCTATCGCATCTATGAGTTCTCTCAGCCCTTGGCCTTTCATCGCGGAGACCGCAAAAACATTCTCTTTTATCTGCCGCTTAAATCTCTTGAGGTTATCCTCCGCTTTTTCAATATCCATTTTATTGGCTACTATAATCTGCGGCTTATCGTTAAGACAACCGTCATATTGCTTGAGTTCATTATTCAAGAGGTTGTAATCGTCAATTGGATCGCGGCAGTCGATGCCGGCCATATCTATAATATGTATGATTATTCTGGTCCGCTCTATATGGCGTAAAAATTTATCTCCGAGACCTTTGCCATAATGAGCTCCTTCTATTAAACCCGGTATATCCGCCACTTTAAAAAAATGGTTCGGCTTATACTGGACTATTCCTAAAACAGGTTCTTTTGTGGTAAAGGGATAGGAAGCGATCTTGGGTTTGGCGTTGGATATTTTAGAGATAAGCGTCGATTTTCCGGCGTTCGGAAACCCGACTATTCCGCAATCGGCAATAAGCTTTAACTCCAGCATAAGGGTCTTCTCTTCGCCGGCAATACCTTCAGTCGCGGGTTTTTTGGAGGCGTTGCCGCGGCCGCCTTCGCCGCCTTTGGCGATAATGACTCTTTCGCCTGCTTCCTTTAGATCCCTTAATTTGAGGTTGCCGTTAAAATCCCTTATGATTGTTCCGGGAGGAACTTTTATAAGGTAATCATCCCCTGTTTTCCCTTTTTTATTATTCGAGGATCCGTTTACGCCTTTTTCTGATTTGAAGTGCCGGCGATATTGAAAATCCAAAAGGGTATGTATGTTCTCGTCGGCCTCTATTACGATGTTGCCGCCTCTGCCGCCGGGACCTCCATTGGCAATGGGGTAACGGGAATACTTATCTTTATAAAAACTTTGGCATCCCTTACCGCCCTGACCGGCCTTAACATAGATTTTTGCGGTATCGACAAACACTTATTTTGGTTTTATCTTTATTGTGGAAGGATATTAACTTGTTTGGTTTTCGTAAAATTAACGACCCCGTCCTTTAAAGCGAACAGCGTGTCATCCCTGCCCTTGCCGACATTCAACCCCGGTTTATACGGAGTTCCCCGCTGTCTTACTATAATACTGCCCGCTTTAATAAGCTGGCCGCCGTAAGATTTTACTCCCAGCCTCTGGGAATTGCTATCGCGGCCGTTGCGCGTAGAACCTTGACCTTTATGATGAGCCATTTAATCTCCTCCTTAAACCTTTATCTCTTTAATTTTAAGGCGCGTCAACAATTGACGATGCCCTTTTTTCCACATAGAGCTCTTCCTTCTTCTGTATTTAAAAGAAATGACCTTATCGGCCTTAAAATCGCAAACCACTTCGCAGATAACTTTAGCGTCTACTACTAACGGCTTTCCAATCTTTATCTCCTTGCCGTCGGAAACCAAAAGAACTTCTTTTATCGTAATTTCTTTATCTTTTTCCGGCATTTCCAACCGCTCAACATTTATTTCATCGCCTTCGCTTACTTTATACTGTTTTCCACCGGTCTGAATGACTGCGTACATAAATAATCCTCCATTTTTGATAATTATAACTCAGGCAGGCAGATATGTCAATAAATTATCATCGCCGGATACGTCAACCCCTGCGAATATGCCTAAAATGAACAAAAAGCCTGCCGAAGTTCTTATTGTCGACATCGAGCCTATGATACAGCTTTTTTATCTCGGGCCGCGCCAAAAACCTCAAGACGCTCTTTTTAAGCTGCCCGCTGCCCTTTCCGGGAATAATCTCTATAAAATCTATTCTTTTATCTACCGCGGTGGCAATAACCCGGGAAAGTTCCCTTTCGATCACATTGCCATCGCTATATATGTTATGAAGGTCGAGTTTAAGTTTACTCATGGCTAAAATTCATAACCCTTTATATATGGAGCACCCCGTCTTTAGAGACGCGACACCTGCATTATCTGCCGACAGATTGCCAAAAACGACATCCCGCCAACGGCGAGGCTTGTCTTCGACGGCCGCCGAAGCACGAAACGCGAAAGTGGATAAAAAAGTTGCGGCATAATTTCGCCCTTAAAAACCTACCTTCCATAAACCCTGTTAGAGATACATTCTAACGAGATGGATTTTCCCTAACAGGGTAAAGACAAAACGTCTCGGATTCGGAAATAATATGGCCTCTTATCGCCTTTAGAAGATCGTTTCTTGCCGCCGCGCCGCTTAAATTCAGAGTTTCATTTAGCGCATAGAGCCTAAAGAAATAACGGTGAGGTTTGCCCGGCGGCGGATACGGCCCGTCATAGCCAAGTCTTCCGAAGTCGTTTGTTCCTTGCGTTGAGCCATCCTCAAGAACCGCCTCCTTAGGAATTCCTTCCGGAAGCAAGGCTGTCTTCGCAGGGATATTAAAGATAATCCAATGCGTCCATTTTCCGGAAGGACTGTCTGGATCATCGCAAATCAAAGCAAGACTAACCGTTCCGGCCGGAACACCATTCCATCTTAAAGGCGGCGAGACATTATCAAACCCGTAAGCGTACTTAGAAGACATATCTCCGCCATTCTCAAAAACATCGCTTTCTATCTCAAGGGCCCATCCCGAAGCGGAGAAAAAAAGAATGAATAAAATACACAAAAAATACCTCATTTAATTGCCCTCCGTAAAATATCTTTTATACTAAATTAATAAATATATCTTCATTATATTTCACCCGAGACCGGACGTCAATGATAATGGAATAATTATATGCGGAGGAGGGTCAGTGCCCCCCGTTAATTTATCCTGTAGGGTTCAGGCCTGCCTGAACCGTTACTTAAAATGATTTTTGTCATTTGAAGGCGATATTATTTATTTGATTGATTTGTTTTGTGACAGCGGATTTATACGAACTGATAACAACAGATAAATTATTATTTTCATTAACGGAACGGGCAGGCCCGTTCCCTACAGCCTGCCGGCAAGGCAGGGATTATTGTAATTTTTAAATTTATTTTAATCTAACATTAAAAGTCACCGGCGGAAAAGCGCAGCTTTTACGTCCGGTGGAGTGCGTTGTTATGTGTTTTATTTATAAATAGCAGCACAGCAATCTTTAATATATTTCAAAAACTCAATATTAGAATTTTGCATTTTTTCTTTAAGATCATCCGGAATTTTTTTTCGATTTTTTCAGCAAAATGCGAAGGAGTTGTATACAACTTCCAGCCGAGTGCCTGATTTTTGCTCTCTTACCTTTGTCTTACACTCGTAATAATACGCCAATCTCTCCTTTCTCGCAAGTTTTA
>JAZDOX010000103.1:0-3175 GCA_043798215.1 Candidatus Omnitrophota bacterium
TCCCCATTATTTTATAGCAACGAGGCGTTTATCCAGTTTAAGAACGGAAAGGGAAATAACCCCGCCAAAAGAACGCCGATCAACGCTATTACAACCGCGATTTGAAGAGCCATAGGCTTGGGCTCTAACACCATTGTCTTCGGCTCTTCAAGATACATATATTTTATCACCTTGACGTAGTAATACAAGCTTATAACGCTGTTTACGACGCCCGCGATTGCCAACAGAAAAAACTTGGATTTAATGGCGGCCGCAAATACGAGAAATTTTCCGAAAAATCCGGCCAGCGGAGGAATCCCTGCCAGCGATAAAAGAAAAATAGTAAATATAAAGGCCGTTACCGGGTCTTTTTTATGCATTCCCGCGTAATCTTTGATATCGTCGCTGTTTATGGAGTTTGAGATAAGCGCCGCGCAGCCAAAGGCCCCGAGATTCATAAGCGCGTAAGCCAGAATATAAAATAAAACGCTCTCAACCCCGAGGGACGTGCCGACGGCAAAACCGATCAATATGTAACCCGCCTGAGCTATGGATGAATAACCGAGCATCCGTTTGATATCTGTTTGAGAGATCGCTATTACGTTTCCGAGGGTCATTGTTATTATAGAGACGACAACGACAAGTTCGGTCCAATTAGGGAAGAGCGGAAAGAAATTCTTTAGGAAGATGCGCAGGATCACCGCGAAACCGATAGCTTTTGGCCCCGTAGATATGAGCGCGGCAATTGGAGTGGGCGCGCCCTGATAGGCGTCCGGCGCCCACATATGAAACGGGAAAAGCGCGCACTTAAAAGATAAGCTGGCAAGTATCAATATCAAAGATGCCAGAGCGGCGGAATTGTTCATATCGGAGGAGATGAGGAGTATGGATATAGAAGAAAGGTCGGTAGTTCCAAAGATGCCATAAATAAAAGATATCCCGTATAGCATAATTCCTGTTGATAAAGCGCCGAACAGAAAATATTTTAATGCCCCCTCGCTTGAGAGCGGATCGCGTTTTAAGAAACCGACCAGAAGATACGATATTAATGAGACGGCCTCGAGAGTTATGTAGATCATTATGAGGTTATTCGAGGAAACAGCCAGCATCATTGAGGCGGTGGTTGCGAGAAGCAGGAAATAGTATTCTCCGCGGTCTTCATCGGTAAACCCCGTTAGAGAAGCGCGGTTCTCTAACGGGGTAAATTTTTTATATCCCATTGATATAAGGATTACAATGCCAGCTATTAGAAGAGATATCTCTTTGAAGAATTTGGAGAAGGAATCGCCGATGAGCATACCGGAGAATATTGGGCCAACGACGACATGGCTCTGCCGCAGCAGCGCCGCCGAAAAAAAGATCGCCGCCAGGGCTATTATCCCCAGCAGATTTTTATTTTTAAAGAACAGCCCCAAGATTAATATGATCAGGGCGAAAGCGATTAACGTCGTTTCCGGCAGGATGTATTTCAGGCTTTCGATCAGGTTCAAAACAGTATCCCTCCAACCCTAAAGATAAGAGCCCCGATAGATGATGCCTGATATTTAAGCAATGCCGCAGGATACACGCCGATTATTATGACCATTATCATTATTGGTATCAGTGTGAATAGCTCGCGTTTGTTTATATCGGTAATATTTTTCCAAATCTCGTTAAACGGCCCCAATAATACGCGCTGCAGCATATAAAGGAAATAACCGGCCGTTATTATTATGCCGAGCACTGATATTATGGTTATTAATTTAAAGGCGTAGAAAGAGCCCATTAAGGATAAGAATTCGCTCACAAAACCGCTTAATCCGGGCAGCCCCAAAGACGCCAGGGTAAATACCGTCAAGATTCCCGCGTATACGGGCATCCCGACTCCTAAACCGCCGAATTTATCAAGATCTCTGGTGTGTGTCCTGTCGTAAATGACGCCGACCAGCAAGAACATCCCTCCTGTTATGGCGCCGTGATTGAACATCTGCAGAAGCGCCCCGTTAAATCCTGTCGAGGTCATACTGGCCAAGCCCAGCATTACGAAACCCATATGGCTTACCGATGAATAGGCTACCATTTTTTTGAAATCGGTTTGCGCCATAGCGACCAACGCTCCATAAACTATGTTAATCATACCTAATATAGCGAATGGAAAGGCGAAATAATGCGCCGCGTCTTTTAGTATCGGAAAACTTATCCTGAAGAAACCATATCCGCCCATTTTAAGGAGAACGCCTGCCAATAAGATGCTTATGGGCGTGGGCGCCTCGACGTGAGCGTCGGGAAGCCATGTATGGAAAGGAAAAACCGGAACTTTTATCGCGAACCCAAGATAGAAAGCCACGAATACCGCTAGTTGGAATCCTTTGGTCAGGGCGCCGTTGTTTTGCGTAAGCTCAAGTATGTTAAAAGTATGAGGCGAAGAGCTGAAGTAAAGCGCCAAGATGCCCAGCAGCATAAATACCGAACCTGCGAGCGTGTATATGAAGAATTTAATAGCGGCATATTCTCTTCTCGGTCCGCCCCAGATGCCGATTAGAAAATACATCGGCACGAGAACTATCTCCCAGAAGACATAAAATAGAAAAAGGTCAAGCGACACGAAAGTGCCCAGCATACCCATTGTCAAGAGCAGGTAAAGGAAGAAATACTCTTTTTGTCTGGTATCTATGCCGTATGAGCCAATACACGCGAAGAATCCCAATAATGCCGTAAGAAATATAAGTCCTATGCTCAGACCGTCTGTTCCAAGGTGATAGCAGATATTCAGCTGCGGAATCCAGGGGATATTTTCTTCGAACTGGATACCCGCGCAGGACAGATTGAATTTAACCATAAGCCATATAGAAAGAATAAGCGAAAAAGCTGTTGCGGCAGTCGCGATAGTCTTTATCAGAGTTATATTCTTTTTTGGCGTAAAGAGTATCATAAGCGCGCCCAACAGCGGCAGAAATACTATAGATGTCAATATCGGAAAATGCATATTTAACCTCCCATAAGTTTAACAAATATTATTACCGCCAAACCCAAAAAAGCTATCAATATATAATTCTGAATCAAACCTGTTTGCATTCTTCGCAATAAAGCGGAACAAAATCCAACCATAATCGCGATTAGATTTACCGCCATATCCACAATGTGGACGTCTATCCAGGATTTTATCTTGCTTATTATTATAACGGTTTTAGCCGTTAAATTAACCGCGCCGTCTATT
>JAZDOX010000110.1:0-10340 GCA_043798215.1 Candidatus Omnitrophota bacterium
CTGAGTTCAGGCGTTAGCGCGGGAAATAATAACGAAATAAAGCAATAAAAACGATGAAAAATGAATAGAATCAAAGGCATTAAAAGCTCTAACAACTCACTCCAGCGGACGGCTGATGGCCGCCGCTGAGTTCTAACGTTAGACGAAAGAAAAATAAATCGATCATGCCAAGTCTAGACGACGTATATATCAAATTCGGTTTCGCATCAGAAGCCGCCCAGCTTCTTGAGACCGAGCTGGGTACGATCCTTTTCGTGTCAGGAGCGGTGGATCAAAACCTGTTCGAAAAGCAAGATCAGGGTGCAGCAACTGCGCTTTATAGCAGCATTAATCGAAAAACGTTGGGGCAACTACTTAAAGGCGCGAAGAACGCATCAGAGTCAGCTGGACATCTGGAAGGATTACTATTAAAAGCGCTTAAAGAGCGAAACCGATTGGCTCATTCGTTCTATCGCCAGCATAATTTTCGTAGAAATACAGAAGACGGACATCAGCTAATGCTCGATGACCTTGAGAAAATTCATGAAGTGTTGTTGGAGGCTTATAAAGCTGTCATGCGATTGTCAGGCATTGATCTTGATAAAATGGAGATTCAAGGGCTGCCAACTGGCCATGTGCCAATATGAAATATTCGCCTAACAAGGCGCTTCATACGACGCCAAAAAGCGGCGCGCCTGAGTTCAAACGTTAGAGGAGAATAAGAATTCTTACTTTCGTCATTGACGATTTCCTTACTTTATGGTATGCTTTTATCAGGAGGTGAGAAAGATGACAATTACAATGACAGCAAAGCATCAGGTAACCATTCCTAAAAAGATAACAGATGTTTTAAGGCTGGGAAAAGGGACTATGTTTAACATCGTAGTTTCGAGAGATAGAATTGAGCTCATTCCTCTTGAGACAAAAGAAAAGGTATTTAGTGACGAGGAATACAAAAAATTAGAAATGCTCTCGATAAAAGAAAAAGGGGCAGAAAAGCAAGCCACAAAGAAGTTTATCGATAATTTAAAAAAAGGAAAAAGCTAATTTATGCCTCTCAAGCTTTATTATAGGCCATCTTTTAATAGGACTCTCAAGCATCTTGGATATGAACAAAGAAAAATTGTAGGGTTGGTGTTAGAGGCTGCGAGTACCTATTATTCAAGCGGATGCAATCTCTTAGAAGCGCAAAAGATAGCGCCGCGATTTTTTTATAAACAACTAAGAAAGCCTTATTATGAAGCTGGCGTGGAAATGAATATACGTGTTATCATACGAAGAGAAGGTGAGAAGTGCATAGCAATAATAGCAGGGGATCACGCTCAAATAAAACGATTTTTAGCCGACCTGTAAAAATAAATAAAAACCTCTAACAAATTGATGGAGCGAACGGCGTTCCGTCGTCGCTCATCTTTGTGTTATGCAAATAAAATAAAGAATTTTGTTCGAAAAATGGTATAATATATTTGTGACCAAGTATAAATTTACTCAGTATTTTGAAAATGAAGTACTAAAGAAGCGGCTTTATCTTAGTAAAGATTTATGTATCGAAGTTATCGAAAATCCTTTAAAAGTAGACCAACAAGAAAATAATCGCTTTCGTTTTTGGGGGAAAGTAGAAAAAGCGGAGGGTAAAATATTACGTGTTGTAACACTGGAAGATAAAACTACTATTCACAACGCATTTTTTGATAGGAGGTTTAAATTATGAAATTGAATTACTATGCAGATACCGACTCTCTCTATATTGATCTTTCATCTAAAACAAGCGTAGAAACACGAGAGATATCTCCCGGGATTAATCTTGATTATGATGAACAAGATGAACTGGTGGGTATTGATATTGATAATGCAAGTAGAAAACTCGACTTGAAAGAGTTAACTCTTAATCATATACCTTCCCAGCTTCATATCCTTGCATAACAAGTTAATCCAGATGATCTTCACTACCGCTAAATCTAAAACCGTCCCTGTTTGTGAATAATTTCGTAGGGACAGGGCCCTCGGCTTCGCTCGCCTCGATTTGCCATCGGCGAAGCGGGCCGAGAGGCGAGCTTGCCCCTGTCCGTTGCTTATAATTATCAAAACATAGTTGGGCGGCCACAGTCGTCAGACTTCGCCGAACTCTGGTGAGGGAGCCGCCCCTACGTTGGTAAAACCAAGCGGCGCGGCAAAGACGAAAATCGAGATTTTTATGCTCGCCAAAAAACGAAATTAGAACAGGCGGCGTGTTCGATGAGGCTGTGTCATAATGTAGCTGCTCGATTTATCGAGCGCCGTATATCTGCCCAATATCATGCCTGAGGCAGACCCGCCTCCGGCGGGAATTGGGCAACTACAATATGTTGATCTATTTAGTCAAGAAAAAGGGCTATGTCCCACTCTGCAAGCCGGGGAATGACACAAGAAAATGACACATTTTTTCTTGACGAGAAGAATTTTAACAGTTATCATAGTGTTGATTGATTGGAAGTGTATTTTGGTTTAAGCCTTGATCTCATAACGCGGGAGAAAAGGAATGTTAAACGACCTAAAGAGAATCATTAGAAGGCTTAACGGAGAAAAAGTTGATTCTGATTGCCTGCCTTTGAATTCTGTTATCCTACCCGAAGAAAAATCACCTAAATTTATTAGTCTGAAGAGGCAGATAATAGCTGTTGTTAATCAAAAAGGCGGTTGCGCCAAGACTACGACGGCCGTTAATTTATCGGCTTGTCTCGCGGATAAGGGTTATAAAGTTCTTTTGGTTGATCTCGATCCGCAGGCGCATGCAAGTCTTGGCTTAGGTGTTGATAAAGACAATCTTGAGAAGACCGTATACGATGTCCTAATTAATAATATTGCGCTTGAGGGCGTTATTTTACGGACAGAGGTGGAAAGACTCGATATCGTTCCATCCAACTCCCTGCTTTCCGGCGCGCAGCTTGAATTAGCCGCTGTTTTAGGCAGAGAGAGCGTTCTAAGGATTGCCGTTAGAAAGATGCTTCTCAGAAAAAATTATGATTTTATATTTTTTGACTGCAACCCGAGTTTGAATTTGGTAACCATCAATGCCCTTGTGGCCGCCGACTCAATATTAGTGCCTTTACAGACGCATTATTATTCCCTAGAGGGAATGAAGGAGTTGTTTTCCACAGTTGATATAGTCCGCGAACGCCTAAATCCCGATTTGTGCATTCTCGGGATATTGCCGACTTTGTATGATAAACGCACAAAGATAAGCGCGAAGATGCTCGAACAGATCCGGGATTATTTCAAGGATAAGGTTTTTGAGACGGTAGTCCATAATAACGTCAAGCTCTGCGAGGCGCCTATGTATAAGAAACCTATCCACCTCTATGACCATAGGTCATTGGGAGCGCGCGATTATTTTAGTTTGACTGACGAGATTATTTTAAGAACTCAAGAAAGCGAGGCGGCGGTTGAGTCGAGAGAATTTTCCTGAGAAGACTAACGACCTTAAATTTGTAAAAGGGATATTCGAACGCAACAACAAAGGTTCGGATGCCAGCAGGAAAATTTCGGCTTTATTCGGAGGAACGCGAACAAAGGCGGCTTTCGATGCAAATGCTTCCCGCAAGAGATCATCCCAGAAATTTTTACCGTTAGGATTGGACGCGAGCGGAGAAAATTTCATAAAGGCAGTTCGGTTATTTGAGATGAATGGGCATCTGCATTTGGCCGGGATCGCGTCTAAAAGATATAGCAAGGATTTTAAGGAAGCGTTAAAGGGCACATATGAGGATGATAATTTAAGGGGCGAAGCAGTGATTGGAGTTTCCGCGAAGGATGTTCAAATTCGCGTCTTGAGCCTGCCTCCTATGCCTTCCGCTGAAATCGAGAGCGCCATAATGTGGGCAATCGCGGACGCGTTAAATGTAGAGCCGCAAAAGATGGACGAGTTTTGCATAGATTACGCGGTTTTGTCCGAAGAGAAGTCCGGAATGCCCCGCCTTAAAGATAAGAAAGTGTTTGTAGCCGTCGCGCGCAAAGACATCATCTCTAAAAAGATTGAGGAAGCCTCCGAAGAGGGATTCAACGTGATTGCGGTGGAACCCGCGCCGCTGGCTTTATTTGCCGGGCTGTGTTATTTTTCGCCGCCCGATAGCAGCGCCTCCACTTTATTATTGGATATAGGTGAAGACCAAAGTTCGCTATCCGTGGGTTTTGGCCAGGATGTTTATCTGGTCCAGAATGTGGAGATGACCTCAAATTCCATAACGCAGGCG
This sequence comes from Candidatus Omnitrophota bacterium, assembly GCA_043798215.1. Taxonomy (GTDB): domain Bacteria; phylum Omnitrophota; class Gorgyraeia; order Pluralincolimonadales; family Pluralincolimonadaceae; genus JAZDOX01. The sequence goes on from JAZDOX010000110.1 coordinate 4,209, forward strand.
ATAAAGGATTATTTTCAGATTGATTACGAGAATGCTGAAAATTTAAAGAATAAGTTTGGGCTTCAAGACTGGAATTCAACCCCTGAGGCGCTTTTAAAGATTCCGCAGAAAATGGGAATTGAAAAATTAACCTCGCTTCGTCCCGTTGTTGCTTCCAGATTGGAAAATCTGGTGGTAAATATAGAGCATTCCTACAAATTGGCCCTTGCTCAATCGGGCAATTCCAGCATTGGAACTTTAAGCAGGGTGATAATTTGCGGCGAAGGCGCCAGGATCAAAGGGATAGACGCCTTTATCCGCGGTCGTTTCTTTACCCCGTTAGATAGTAAACATCTAACGGGGTTTACCCAGAGCGAAAAAACTTCCGTGGAGATATTCAATCCACTCGAGAGCGTAATAATCGGCGAAGAGGTCAAGAACGCGTTAAGCGCGAAAGAAGAAGGCGCGGCTTTTGCGACGGCGATAGGGTTAGCTATGAGAGGAAAGGAGTGCAATGAAGAGACTAAATCTGATTCCTAAACAAAATCCCGGAAATCAGCCATTACGCGCCTCGCTTAAAATTTTCAGGACGCGGGGTTTTAAAACCGCTTTAATCGCGGCCGTTGTTTTATCCCTCATAGTTATTCCGCAATTTCTTTTAAATCAGCAGAAGAGATGGGGCTTGACGAAGGCCAAAAGCCAACTTGAAGAGGCAAAGGCTAAATTAAGCCGTCTTCAGGCGCGGCAGTTGAATCTATCCAAGGACCGCGAGGCGGTTTTGAAAAAAAAGTCTTTGGCCGAAGAAAAATTAGAATATCTGAAGATGTCCGAAATCAACAAGCCCGCCGAACTTTCTCAGGCGCTGGTATATTTACCCACGCTTATCCCAAACGAAATCTGGATAAATAAATTATCCATCAATCAGGAAGAAATGGTTATTAACGGTTCGACGCTGAATAATCAGGCGGTTTCCGGTTTTATGGATAACCTCAACAATTCAAGCAAATTTAAGAATTCAAATTTTAATTTCGCGAAAAAGAACGAGGTTGGCGACACAGCAGTATATAATTTTGAGATATCCACGCATCCGGCATATTGAGGGTTATAAAATATTGGTTAACAGGTAGGTAAATGGTAAGATTTGTGGGCATATCCGTAGTTCTCGACTCGGCCAATGGCCTCGCTCGAACAGTATAAAATTTGCGGAACAATGCGCTATCAATTTCACTCGTTTGTTGGCGCATTACTAAGGACACAGGATTTATATGGACATTTTTGGAATTTCAAGTTATTTTAATAAGTTGAAGAAGCGCGAAAAAATTTTGGCAGTAGCGTTGATTATAGCATTGCTCGGCGCTTTGGGATACCGCGCAATCGCAGGGACTTATTTTTCCGGGCAGAAGAAATTTAAGGCGGATTTGCAGAAAATACAGCATGAAATCGAGATAAGAAAAGCAAAATTTCCGGATATTGAATCTCAAGAGGCAGAGATTGAGAAGCTGCGTTCGGATTACGAAAACACGCTTAAGGGAATTTCCGGTTATGAGGCAGGGATTCCCTCGGTTGATTCGGTTAGGCAGCTCTTAAGCGAGATAACCCGGCGTTCGGAGGGTTTGGATATCGATTTCGAATCTATACGCCAGGATATTGAGAAGCAGAAAGAAGGCTATCTCAAGCTTAACATTAATATGAAATTTTCGGCGTCTTACTCGAACGTGGTTAATTATTTGAACAGGCTCGATAATTTGTCGGATTTTTTAAGCGTCTCGAATATAGATATTGCGCAGAATAAAGAAGGCGGGCCGCGATCGGTGGTTGATTTGGAGCTGTCTATGCTGCTGGCGGAGAAAGGGATAGATTTGTCGGTCGTAAAAAAAGAATTGGCCGTTGCCGCGCCATTGACGATAAAGTCCAATCCGTTTATTTCTAAGAAGACGGAGAGCTTAAAGAAGAAAGAGGCTCAATTCAAGTTGGCGGGCATAACATGGGCGAATAAGAACTCGACGGCTATCGTAAACGATGAGGTTCTTAGGGCCGGCAGCCAGATAGGCGGATGGAAAGTCATTGAAATTTTACCTGATGAGGTTACGCTTTCGGACGGTGAAGAGACAGTTACCTTAACCATGGGAAGGTAAAGGGGCAAAAAAATGAAGAGAAAACGGCTTATTTTAATTTGTTTGCCGGCAATATTATCAACGGTTATTATGTTGAATGGCCGCCTTTTTTCTCAAGAAGATGAAGCTTCTTCAGAGAGCTTACTTCAAGAGCCGCCGCAGGTTTCTATAGAAAGCTCTGCCATCTCGGTCGCAAGCGATAACTCGAATCCGATTATATCCCTGGATTATAAAGACGCCGATATCAATTCCGTTTTGCGTTCATTAGCATGGTCGTATAATCTCAATTTGGTTACAGGAGCAGATGTAAAGGGAAAAGTTACCATTAATTTAAAGAATGTGCCGCTAAACGACGCTCTCGAGGCAGTCTTAAAGGCAAGCGGCTACGCCCATATTAGAAAGGGAAACATAATATATATCAGTTCAGGCGCGGATGAAGGGATAGAGTTAAGCAGCGAGCCGGTTTTCCTGAAGTATCTAAAAGCCGCGGAGGCGCAGAATCTTCTGCGGAAAGTAATATCGCCGAAAGGAGACATTAAAGTAGACGAAGTTTCCAATATGTTGATTGTAACGGATTTTCCAGCCAACATAGAAAGACTGAAAAATTTAGTTAAAGCCGTAGATCTTCCTCCGCAGCAGGTTCTTATTGAAGTAAAGATATTGGACATCACCTCAAAGGATCTTCAGAATTTAGGAGTTACCTGGTCATCCGATTATAAGCCGGCCGGCGCGGTAAAGGGTCTCTTTAACCGTCACACGCTCACGCAGGAAGAATTAAAGACCACTACTTCAATGGCAGGGCCGTCAAGCTCGTTATCCGGCGGGCAGTTCAAGATAGACACTTTAAATTTTAAGGGTTTATCCATTACAGCCACCATTGACGCCTTGGTTCAGGACCAGAAGGCCCACCTTCTGGCTTCGCCGTCCATAGCGGTCTTGAATAACCGTGAAGCCAGGATTGTGATTGGAGAGAAAGTTCCATATAAGGAGAGAACCCAGACTACGACAGGAACGACCGAGACCACTAAGTATATAGATGTTGGAACCACATTGCGTGTCATTCCTTCTATAAATGTCGATGGTTATATAACGATGATGATACATCCTGAGGTTAGTTCGGTAACCGCTCTTTTGGATGCCGGCCCAAGAATTACGACACGCGAAGCGGATACGACAGTGCGCGTGAAGGAAGGAGAGACTATAGTTATCGGCGGTCTCATTAAGCAGGAAGATAATAGGACAAAGTCCGGCATTCCTTTATTGAAGGATCTGCCCATTATCGGACTTTTGTTCAGTAACCGTTCCAAGGATCAGACTCAGGTTGAGTTGGCGGTATTCATAACGCCCAAGATTTTATACTCAAGAGATGAAGCGAAACTTTACGGGGTTAATAAATCACGCGAGGAGGTTTACGTTAATATAGGCCCGACAGGGGAACTAAGCTTAGCCTATCAGCTATTTGACAAAGCCGATAAACTCGAAAGAGGCGTAGGTTTGGAAAGCCGCAGAAAAGACAGGTTGTTTCGAAAGGAACAGGCTTTGAGCATTTTTGAGAATGTGGCCGGCCAATTTCCCGATAGCCCAAAAGCCCCGGAAGCTTTATACAGAGCGGCCTTGATCTATTATGAGAATAAAAACGATTTACTCAAGATGAGGGAGACTCTGGAGAAATTGATCTCTGATTATCCCGAAAGCGAGTTTTCTTATTATGCCAGAGATATGTATGATAAGAAGTTTAGAAAACAGGGGGCCGGCAGATCGGAAGAACTTAACTTTAAAGAATCAACCCTGCCGATTACGAATATATCGCCGAGGCGATAGAAATATTGATACGGCACGTTCCTCTATACCGTGTCATAATGTAGCCTGCCGATTTATCGGCGATCAGATTTCTAGAAATGTAGCTGCTCGATTTATCGAGCCTGATATGTTGGTCCAATGAATTGGGCAGCTACAATGGCAAATGGTTTTGGCCCGATGAATCGGGCAACTACAATGACAATTGATTTTGGCCGTAACAGTTTGGGAGGTTAAATCAAAAGATAAAAAATAATGCCAAAGTATACGTATCGCGCGCGGGATAAATCCGGTCAATTGATAACTGGAGAGGTAGAAAGCGATAACGAACAAGCTGTCGCTTCGAATCTCAAGGGTTTAGGATATAGCATTATTCAAATCGCGGCCAAACCCAAATCAAATGAGTTGATGAATTTTTTTAGCGGAAAGTTAAAAGGGGTAAGCCGTCAGGAAATAATAGTCTTTACCCGCCAACTCGCCACTCTTATCCGCACAGGAAATACCCTCATTGCTTCCCTTGACAGCGTAACCGAACAAATTCCCAACCCCGTTTTTAAAGAGATAGTAAAACAAGTCGCGCAGAGCGTGCAGGGAGGTTTAAGCTTTTCCGAGGCGGCGGCGAAGTATCCCAAGATATTCGATAGTTTCTTTGTCTCAATGGTAAGAGTGGGAGAAGCCGGCGGGCTTTTGGATGAGGTTCTTGAGCGGCTGGCATCGCTTGGAACGCAGGAGTTGGAGGTTAGAACGCGTCTTCAATCGGCCTTAACTTACCCTATCGCGCTGGTTTTATTGTCTTTTGTAGTAGTGAGTTTTATTCTTATCGGAGTTTTGCCTAATTTTACGGCTATATTTGAGGCTTCCCAGGCAAAATTGCCGATTCCCACCAGAATAATTCTTGGTTTAAGCCTAATGCTGAAAAATTTCTGGTATATTGTTTTAGGCATTTTGATAGCTTTAGCCGTTTGGGCAAAAAGATACGCCTCAACCGTGGAAGGCAGAGAAACTATAGACCGCGATATCCTTAAGATACCTGTTTTTGGGCAGCTGTATTTAAAGGTTATGATATCAAGATTCAGCCGGGGAATGGCGGCATTGACCAAGAGCGGAATCCCTTTTATCGAGGGGCTCGAGGTTGTGGAGAAGACGATCCCTAATTCGCTTATTCGCAGGACTTTTGAGGATGTGCGCAGGCAGATAAACGTCGGCCAGAATGTGACGGAGGCCTTTAAGACCTCCGGCGTTTTTCCTCCGATGGTAATTCAGTTGATAAACGCGGGCGAGAGATCGGGGAAATTAGATGAGATGTTTTCGGAAATAGCTTCTTTTTATGAGCCTGAGGTTGAGTACGCCCTAAGAAATCTTACCAGTTTGCTTGAACCCTTTTTGTTATTGCTGATGGGAGGCATAGTGGGTTTTATAGCGCTTTCGGTTTTGCTTCCCATATTTAATTTAATAAAAGTGATTAAATCATAAAGGGGAGAATAGATGGAAAATGATATTTCAGCAATCAGCGGACAGCGGACAGCGGACAGAAAAAATGTAGAATTTTTCTCTTTTCTGAACGCTGAACGCTCTACGCTGAATTCTGATTACGGGTTCACTTTAATCGAAATATTGATCGTCATAACCATCATCGCCATACTTGCCACCACAATAATACCCAATTTTATAGGTTTTGACGTGGAGGCGCGCATTTCGGCCACACAGACGAATTTGAATTCACTGAGAACCCGCATTACATTATTCAGGGCGAAAGAGGGCGGTTACCCCGAAGAGCTGGAAGAACTTTTAACGGTTACCTATGATGATATGGGGATCAAAAAGCCTTACCTCGACAGGATTCCTCCTGAAATTATATCTTCTAAAAAAGGTAATAATAGCGTAGAAAATTTAACAAGCGATGAAGAGCCTTCCGGTGAGGGAGGCTGGATTTATTTCAAGGATAAAGCGGATGTCGTAGTGAATATAACAGAACCGTTAAGTTCTAAATGGGGAAGCTATGCTGAACAGAAGCCGAATGAATGGTGAACAGCGCCGCATTGTAACATAAATTTTATACTGTTCGAGCGAGGCCATTAGCCGAGTCGAGAACTATGGATATGCCTGCCTCTGCCTGTGCGTTCCGCCTGACTGCGAGCGTTCGCGCTCAGGCAGGCACGCAGACAGGTGTCGGCTCGCCTCTCGGCCCGCTTCGCCGATGGCAAATCGAGGCGAGCGAAGCCGAGGGCAGACAGGGACAACA
>JAZDOX010000013.1:0-7197 GCA_043798215.1 Candidatus Omnitrophota bacterium
TCCACGCTGAGCTTTCTCTTCCCGTTCTTCTTAACATTTTCTTCCATCTTATTGCCTCCTTGTATTATTCTATCAGGAGGCCGGACTATACACAACTCCTATACGCTCTTTACTGTCCCTATCGAAAAAAAACCGGGCCATAACGAAAGATGTCCTCACTTGCTCGAAGAATCTGTTATGGAAAGCTATAATTGATAAAGGCTTTGCTTTCAAATCGATAAAATTCGTTTGCTTTTGATCTGCTGCTATTTTTCCATACTGAACGATGAGATGTTGCTCGATTTTACTTCGATTTTCATACTTCACTTTCTCTTCCCGTTCATCTCGAATAGGGTCTATAAGTATCATAGCTCTCGTGTCAAAGTCAAACTGTAGAATCCTGTATCTCTTCATATTTTACTCAGCTAACAATTAATATGCGAACATCGTAATTTACGTTATTAGATTGAGGCCTTAAATTAAAATATACACCGTGCCTTTATGTTTGTAAAGGGATTTATCCGGGCGGAGGTAAAAAGCAAGATTGATATTGAAAATACGCGATGATTTGTCCCAATGTAGGGGCGCGGTTTCCGCGCCCGATTATTTTATTATTTATCCCGTTAGAGAAAATTCATCTGGATAGAAATAAATTTCTAACGGGATAACCTATTTTAATCGGTGGCATATCGATTCTCAAGCTGACGGTGATTTAATGCCCCGATCAACGCGGATCGTTAGAGAACGGAATTCTCTAACGGGATTTATACTTTCATTCGGGCGAGGCGACCTCGCCCCTACGATTTGAATTATTCCATAAATTCGGGCATAATGTATTCATCATTCCCGCCACAAGACATCGGCGGGCAGGCGGTCTGTTCGGAAAACAGGCCCTACAATTAACGGGACGGGCATCCTTCGATAAGCTCAGGACAAGTTACCCGTCCCATGCAGAAATTTTCATTAAACCTCGCGTCTATAATTGTATCGGATTATTACTTTTTAAGGATTTCTTTGAATTTCTGGGTCAAGGCAGGTAATACTTCATATAAATCTCCGACGATGCCGTAAGTCGCTACAGAAAAAATTGGCGCGTGAGGGTCCTTATTTATCGCCACTATCACATCAGAGGAAGACATCCCCGCCAAATGCTGTATCTGCCCCGAAATTCCGCAGGCAACATAAAGCTTGGGACAAACGGTCTTGCCTGTCTGCCCAACCTGGTGGGAATAAGGAATCCAGCCGGCGTCAACCGCCGAACGGGAGGAACCTACCGCCCCGCCCAGCGTTTTTGCCAATTCTTCTACAAGCTTAAAACCATCGGATTTCCCAAGCCCTCTTCCCCCTGAAACGATTATATTGGCCTCAGCTAAATTAACGGTTTCGGATATCTCTTCGACAATATCAACCAGCTTAGCGCGCGACTCGTAGATACCGGATGAATAAGTCTTTTTTATTACTTGACCTTTTCTGGATTTGTCAATTACTGATTCCTTGAAAACCTTATGGCGCACAGTCGCCATTTGAGGGCGATGATTCGCGCATACAATAGTAGCCATAATATTCCCGCCGAAAGCCGGACGGGTCTGCAGCAACAAACGTTTTTCCTTATCAATATCCAATCCGGTACAGTCGGCCGTCAAACCGGTATTAAGCTTAACCGCTATTCTGGACGCCAGCGACCTGCCTATTGAGGTCGCCCCGTAAAGCAATATCTCCGGTTTAAACTCTTTTACCAACTCAACTATTATATTCGTATAGGGCTCGTCCTGAAAATTCTTCAAACGGGTATCTTCAACCAAGTAAACTTTATCGGCGCCGCGCCAGAACAACTCCTGCGCTTTCTCATCCATCGCGTCTCCCAGCAAAACACAGGCAAGCTCAACGCCAAGATCATCAGCCAAAACCCTTCCTTTTCCCAGTAACTCGTAAGCAACACTCTGAAGGACGCCCTTTTTCTGCTCGGCAAAAACCCAAACGCCTTTATAGGCGGACAATGAAGACGTTTTCGGAGATTCACACTCGCATTTATCGAACCTTATCGCGTCAAATTTGCATATTGGATAGCAAGCGCCGCATAACGTGCATTTATTATAATCTATAACGGCAAGTTTACCTTCCATAGCAATGGCGGAATACGGACAAACGCGAAGGCACAGCGTGCAACCCGTGCATTTCTCTTTAAGTATCTCTATCAATTTATCTCTATTAGAAGTATTCTCTTGCGTCATTTTAAGTTTTATCCCGTTAGAGAATCCCGTTCTCTAACGGGATTTACCTGCTGATATAACTACGTCTTTTACGGCCTCGGCTAATTTATTGACAATCTCCATAGTATCACCCTCGAGCATCTGGCCGCCGGCCCTCTTTGGCGGCGCAAAAATTTTTTTTACACAGGTTGGCGAACCTTTCAAACCCAATTTTTGCGGATCGGCGCCTATATCTTTGCTTGAAATCTTTATTATCGGGGCGTGTTTAGCGCGAATCTTTCCTTTTAGAGAAGGCAGGCGCGGCTCATTTATCTCTTTTACAACGGTAATAAGACAGGGAAGCGGGGTCTCTATAATCTCGTATCCCTCCTCCGTCATCCGTTCGAATCTGGCAAAGCCTTCTTTTATCTCTTCGGTCTTTTTGACATATGTAACCTGCGGTATATCGAGTTGAGAGGCTATGCCGGGGCCAACCTGCGCAGTGTCTCCGTCTATCGCCTGCTTTCCGCAAATAAGCAAATCGAATTTCCCCAATTTCTGAATGCCTCTGGCAAGCGTGTAACTCGTCGCCCACGTATCCGAACCGGCAAATTGGACATCGCTCATAAGAGCGACTTCGTCAACTCCCATTGAAACCGCTTCCCGCAACGCCTCTTCAGCCTGCGGCGGTCCCATAGTAATAACAGTAACTTTGCCGCCTGTTTTTTCCTTAATCCTTAGGCCTTCCTCGATGGCATACATATCAAAAGGGTTGACAATGGACTGTACCCCGTCGCGGACGAGAGTATTTGTTTCGGGATTGATTCTTATATCCTGAGTATCAGGAACCTGTTTTATGCAAACTATTATATTCACCCCGCACCTTCTCTTTCATTCAATGCTCTTTCTATCTCTATATTATAATTCTGCTTATTCAATTTATAATAATTATCCATTTAAAAACCACCCTAATATTAAAGAAGGTGCGGGGTTCATCTTTCTAACCGTTACCTATCTTATCTGCTCTTTAATCAACTCCAGCGCTATAACCGAACGTTGTATCTGGTTTGTGCCCTCGTATATCTGGGTTATCTTCGCATCGCGCATATATTTCTCAACCGGATAATCGCGCATATATCCATAACCACCCAACACCTGAACAGCGTCGGTGGTCACTTTCATAGCGACATCTGAAGCGAATAATTTAGACATAGCGGATTCCTTGGCGATGCCCTTGACTCCTTTATCTATCATTTTGGCGGTAGCGTAAGTCAGAGCGCGAGCCGCTTCTACCTGTGTCGCCATATCGGCAAGCATAAATTGCACTCCCTGAAAAGACGAGATTGGCTTTCCGAATTGCCTTCTTTCGCGGGAATATTTTACAGCATGGTCAAGAGCTCCTTGCGCTATGCCGACGGCCTGCGCGGCTACCCCAGGACGTGAATTATCGAACGTGCGCATAGCGACTATAAAACCCATTCCCTCGCGGCCAAGAAGGTTCTCTTTCGGGATCTTGCACTCGTTAAAGACAAGTTCGCGTGTAGCCGAAGCGCGTATCCCCATCTTCTTCTCTTTCTTTCCAAAATCAAAACCCGGGGCGCCTTTCTCGACTATAAAAACGCTGGCGCCGCGCGGGCCCTTCGACCTATTGGTTATCGCCACTATCGTGTATATATCAGCTTCCCCGCCGTTTGTTATCCATTGCTTGGTGCCGTTTAAGATATAATAATCGCCTTCTTTTCTGGCGGTAGTCGCTATGGCCCCCGCGTCAGAGCCGGCGCCGGCTTCGGTCAGGCCAAAAGCGGCTAACTTTTTTCCGCTGGCTATCTGAGGCAAATATTTTTGCTTCTGTTCATCGCTGCCAAATAAAATTATCGGATAGGTTCCAAGCGCCGTAGCCGCGAAGCATATCGCGATTCCACCGCAAGCGCGGGATAATTCTTCCGTTACCAAACTTAGTTCTGTAACGCCGCCGCCCATTCCGCCGTATTTTTCTTCGATATATACGCCGCAAAGATCTGATTCCGCCATAACCTTCATTATGTCCCAGGGGAATTCTTCCTTCTCATCCAATTCAGCGGCAACAGGAGCTATCTTTTCAACCGCGATCTTGCGCGCCAAATCGCGTATCATTATCTGTTCTTCGGTCAGTAGGTAGTCCATCTTAACACTCCCTTTTATAGCGTTTAGCGGACAGCGTATAGAAAATGAGAGCTTTTTACTGCTTCCTATCCGCTATCCGCTGATAATGCTTTTCGCCCTTAACAAAATTTCTTCACCGCTACGCACGCGTTATGTCCGCCAAAACCAAAGGCGTTTGAAATCGCAACATTAACTTTGACCTGTCTTGATTTGTTAGGGACATAGTCTAAATCACATTCCGGATCAGGCGTATCATAATTAATAGTCGGCGGAATTATATCTTCCTTTACGGCAAGCACGCTCACTATAAACTCGGCGCCGCCGGCCGCGCCTAACAAGTGACCTGTCATTGATTTGGTAGAACTTATCGGTATCTTATAAGCCTGCTTCTCAAATACCTTCTTGATCGCCAAAGTCTCTATCTTATCGTTTAGCACTGTTGATGTTCCATGTGCATTTATATAAGAGACATCTTCCGGCTTTATGCCGCCGTCCCTTAAAGCGAATCTCATACACGCCGCGGCGCCTTCGCCGTTTGGATCGGGCGCCGTCATATGATAAGCGTCTGCCGACATTCCGTAACCCGCAACTTCCGCGTAAATTCTCGCGCCGCGCGCTTTGGCATGCTCCAAAGACTCTAATATGGCAATGCCGCAGCCTTCACCCATAACAAAACCATCACGGTTCTTATCAAACGGCCTGCTCGCCAAATGAGGGTTATCATTATTGGTGGAAAGCGCCTTTAAGGCGCAGAAACTTCCGATGGCGGTCTCGACTATAGCCGCTTCAGTACCACCGGCTATCATAACATCAGCATCGCCATGCTGTATTATTCTTACCGCGTTGCCAATAGAATGGTTGCCGGTCGCGCAAGCGGTAGCAACGCAAGAATTCGGACCTTTTATTCCCAATGTTATAGAAATCTGACCGGGCGCCATATTAACTATAAGCATTGGTATCAAAAGAGGGCTTAATCTTGAAGGACCCCTCTCTTTCCAAATCAAAGTTTGGTCCTGAATAGTCTTAAGTCCGCCAATCCCGGAACCAACAATCACTCCAACGCGGTAAGAATCTTCCTTGGATAAATCCAAACCAGAATCTTCTACCGCCATCTTCGCGCAGCATACGGCAAACTGAACAAAGCGCTCCATCCTTCTTAATTCTTTGGCATTGGTTATATAACAGGAGGGATCAAAGTTCTTAACTTCAGCGGCTATCTGGCAATCAAATCCGCAAGGGTCAAAATGAGTAATCTTCCCGACTCCGCTCTTGCCCTCAAGCAACGCTCTCCAAAATTCATCCTTGGAATTGCCTATGGGGGTGACAGCTCCCAGACCCGTTACTACCACTCTTCGTTTTAACACCAGATTTAGGCCTTGGCTTTTGTCTTTTCTTCGATATATTTTATGGCTTCGCCGACATTGGTCATCTTCTCGGCATCCTCATCAGGAATCTCGACCTTAAACTCCTCTTCCAGCGCCATTACAATCTCAACTGTATCCAGCGAATCGGCGCCTAAGTCATCGATAAAGGTAGCTTGCGGAGTCACTTCTTCTAATTTCACGCCCAACTGTTTAGCTATTATCTCTTTTACTTTATTTGCCACATCTAACATCTTGTCTTCCTCCTCAAATGAGTCCGCCTAAAGCGGACGAATTCGACTCCGACAATAAGTCGGAGCAGGTTCACTTACATAACCATTCCACCATCAATCTGAATCACCTGACCCGTTATATAAGACGACGCCTCAGACGCCAAAAATAAAGACACTTTCGCAACATCATTGGCGTTTCCAAATCTACTTAAAGGGATTAGGGCAAGCATCTGGGATTTTACTTCATCCGCCAATTTAGCCGTCATATCAGTTTCTATGAAACCAGGCGCGATAGCGTTAACATTGACGCCGCGGGAAGCTAACTCCTTGGCTACGCTCTTGGTTAAGCCTATTATACCCGCTTTTGAGGCCGCGTAATTAGCCTGCCCGGCATTACCCATAATCCCAATTATCGAAGCAATTGAAATTATCTTGCCGTACCTCTGTCTCATCATAACCTTTGAGACAGCCTTCGTGCAATTAAATGTGCCTTTTAGATTTACGGCGATCACCTGATCAAAATCACGCTCGGACATACGCACGATTAGAGCATCTCTGGTTATGCCAGCATTGTTAACGAGTATATCAACTTTCTGAAATTTGTCAAGAATTTTATTGACCATTTCCTCAACTTGCTGAAGATTTGTCACGTCAACCGCGAAAATCTCCGCTCTTCTACCCAGCCCTTCTATCTCTTTCTTTGTTGCCTCGAGAGCTTCCTGATTAACGTCGCATATCGCTATATCCGAACCTTCCTGCGCGAATAAAATCGCTATCTGCCGGCCTATCCCGCGGGCGCCGCCGGTGATTAAAGCAACTTTGTCTTTAAGAAGCATCCATATCCTCCTATATTTCCTGCCACAGATAAAAACAGCCATAATTTAATATATACGAGCAAGCTATTACAATGATGTAGACTGCCGATTCATCGGCAATATTACATGCCCGATAAATCGGGCAACTACTGCATTGTAACATAAATTTTATATTGTTCGAACGAGGCCATTGGCCGAGTCGAGAACTATGAATATGAACAGTAACAGAACTTCTCGACTCACTCCCTGCCTACCGGCAGGCAGGCCTGCGGAGAGTTCGCTCGAAGAATAAGTGTTTGTTGTCTCCAAGGACTACCAAGAATTAATGTTACAGGGCACTAGTACCTCAACAATTTTAAAAATATAGGTTGCGTAAGAGCGCTCGCCCCATTAAAATAAGAAATAACCAGGAGGGGCGGGATGAATAAAAAATATATAGTAAGATTAACAAAAGAAGAGCAAGAGCATTTAAAAGGGA
>JAZDOX010000017.1:0-42049 GCA_043798215.1 Candidatus Omnitrophota bacterium
GAGATGGTTATGCCCGGTGATAACGTTTCATTTGAAGTCGAACTGATAACCCCAGTAGCTATGGATAAAGAGCTTCGTTTCGCTATTCGCGAAGGCGGGCACACTGTAGGCGCTGGGGTTGTATCGGAGATAATAGCGTAAAATGGCAACCGCATCGAAATCGAAAATCAGAATCAAATTAAAGGCTTACGATCACAGGGTACTTGATCAGTCAACGGCTGAGATTATTGAGACTGCAAAGAGAACTGGAGCGAAAATTTCAGGCCCGATACCTTTGCCGACTGATACGGAAGGTTATACAGTATTGCGTTCGCCCCATATCGATAAGAAGTCGAGAGAGCAGTTTCAGTTAAAGACCCATAAGCGAATGCTCGATATAATAGACCCCACGTCAAAGACGATAGACGCCTTGAAAAAATTAGATTTGCCGGCCGGCGTGGATGTAGAGATAAAGTAATTTAAATGAAAACTAAAATTAGGTAAGGATAAAAATGGCTTTAGGCATATTAGGAAGAAAAATAGGAATGAGTCAGTTTTTCAGGAGCGACGGAAGAATCGTTCCGGTAACTGTAATTGAAGCCGGCCCCTGTAATATTCTGCAGGTCAAAGGTGATAAAAAAGATGGCTATAACGCTATTCAATTAGGATTTGCCGATAAGAAAGAAAAGAATACAAATAAGCCTGATTCCGGAAGATTTAAGAAAGCTAACAGCAATCCCAAGATGTTTGTTCGTGAGTTAAGGATGTTTACCGAGCATAAATTTGAGATAGGACAACAGTTGCGGGTTGATATTTTTGAGGTTGGGGATGCTGTGGATGTTACGGGTATTTCCATTGGTAAAGGATTTCAGGGCGGAATGAAACGGTGGCATTGGAAGGGCGGCCCAAAAACACACGGTTCTACATCTCATAGAAGAGTAGGTTCAATAGGTTCTAGCACGACTCCCGGCAGAGTTTTTAAAGGGCATCATTTGCCCGGAAGAATGGGCGGAGACAGGGTTACCGTTCAGAATTTAGAAGTTGTGAAGATTGACACTGAGAATAACTTATTAGCGGTAGAAGGCGCTGTGCCCGGTTCAACAAATGCGTTGTTGGTAATCAAGAAAGCTAAAAAACGGGCTAAGGCTAAGATTCCGCAGTTGTTAGTCACGAAAGAAAAGAAAGAAAAATCAAAGGGAGCGACAAAAGCAGCTTCAGCCAAAAAAGAGGTTAAGAAATAATAATGCCAGAGATAGCGGTTTATAATACAAAAGGTCAATCTGTCGGGAAGATGGAGTTAGATAAAAATATCTTTAATGGCAAGGTAAACGAAGCCGTTATTTATCAGGCGATAAAGATGTATGAGGCTAATTTAAGGCAGGGTACTGCCTCGACAAAGACTCGTTCGGAAGTTTCCGGCGGCGGCAAGAAACCTTGGAAGCAAAAAGGGACAGGAAGGGCTCGCGCAGGCACAATTAGATCACCCTTGTGGAGAGGGGGCGGAGTAGTTTTTGGTCCGAAGCCCAGAGATTATTCTTATTCTCTTCCAAAAAAGGTAAAGAGGATCGCATTGATATCAAGTTTGAACTCGAAGTTTAACGATAACGAGTTATTGGTCTTGGAAGACATGAAAATTCCAACGCCTAAAACTAAGCAAATCGCGGACGTGCTTAAAAATCTTAAAGCCGGCAGAAAATCTTTACTGGCATTAGACGATATGGACGAGATGCTGATTCGGGCGTCCAGAAATATCCCGGGACTTCTTTTGCGCGACTACAAAGCGTTAAATGCCTATGAGGTTATAAAGCAGCATAAATTAATTCTAACAAAAAAGGCGCTTGAAGCTTTGACAAAAATATTGGTGAAACAATGACCCAAGAATACAAGATAATTCGTACTTTGCTTCATACCGAAAAAGGGACGACGCAGCTTCCCCTAAGTAAGTACATTTTTGAGGTAGATAAACGAGCGAATAAAATCGAGATAAAAAAAGCGGTTGAGAATGTGTATAGAGTAAAAGTAGCGCATGTTAATACGATGATAATGAGTGGAAAATGGCGCCGAGTTAGATTTAAAGCGGGTAAGACTCCGGATTGGAAAAAGGCAGTAGTTACACTAGTAGAAGGCAATAAAATTGAGATGGTCACATAAAGGATAAATGTAATGTTGAAATCGTATAACCCGTATACTAAGTCGAGAAGAGGGATGACAACGGCGGATTTCTCTATTCTCAGCAAGAAGAAACCCGAGAAGTCTTTGCTTATACCAAAAAAGAAAAAAGGCGGCCGTAATTGCTTTGGTCATTTAACCATTCGCCATCAGGGCGGCGGGCATAAGCGCATGATCCGGATAATCGATTTTAAGCGCGATAAGGTTGGTCTGCCTGCTAAAGTCATAGCTTTGGAATATGATCCTAACAGGTCGGCTTTTTTGGCTTTGTTAGAATATGAAGGTGGAGTTAAGCGGTATATTATTGCTCCTTTGGATTTAAAAGTTGGAGATGTGGTAAGCTCAGGACCTGAGGCCGATATAAAACTGGGAAACGCCTTACCTATAAGGAATATACCCGTTGGCACGTTTATACACAACATAGAGCTATCTAAAGGCAGGGGTGGTAAAATCGTTCGTTCAGCGGGTACTTCTGCACAACTTATGGCTAAAGAAGGCAATTATTCGCACGTCAAGTTACCTTCGGGCGAGATCCGTTTAATACATCTGGATTGTTATGCGACGATAGGTCAGGTCGGGAATATTGAGCACGGCACAATATCGATCGGTAAAGCAGGCAGGAGTAGATGGCTTGGTATCCGTCCGACAGTAAGAGGAGTCGCGATGAATCCTCACGACCATCCTCACGGCGGCGGAGAGGGAAAATCGGGTCAGGGCAATCCGCATCCTGTTTCACCTTGGGGTATGCCTACCAAAGGATTTAGGACGAGAAAATCGGTCAAGTATTCAGATAAGTTTATAATTAAGCGGAGGTAAAGTTAATGGGACGTTCGACTAAAAAAGGCCCATTTGTAGACGAAAAATTGGCAAAAAAGATAGAAAAAATGAAGGGCGATAAAAAGCCGGTAAAGACATGGTCTCGCAGATCGACGGTTATACCAGAGTTTGTCGGCTACACCTTCTTGGTCCATAACGGAAACAAATTTATTCCGGTGTTTATAACCGAGAACATGGTGGGGCATAAGCTCGGTGAGTTTGCTCCGACCAGGACTTTCAGAAAACATGGCGGAGTTAAAGTTAAAGCTAAAGCTAAAGAAGCGCCTTCGTCTACCTAAAAAGAGGTTAATTAATAGTTATGGAACTTGTTGGTAAAGCAGTATCGAAATATTTAAGTATGTCTCCGTATAAAGTGCGCAAGGTCGTTGCTTTAATAAAAGGCAAAGATGTGAATTCGGCAATGGCGATCTTGAAGAATACCGATAAAAAAGCTTCGCTCTTATTAGAGCGAACGCTAAAGTCGGCAATTGCTTCGGCTAAACAGGCTGGAAATATCAAACAGGAAGAACTCTATGTTTCAAGGGTGATGGCCGATGATGGTCCTATGATGAGAAGATATAGGGCAGCGGCAATGGGCAGAGCTACTATGATAAGAAAGAGGACGAGTCATATATTGATCGAATTGTCCAAACGGCCGATTTTAAACAAAAAAGTTTCCGCCTCAGCCCGCGGCTGACGCCTGCTTTACAACACTTAGGGCAGTCAGATGTTTTTGGCGCGACAGGCGGAGAAATAGGAGGAATAGTGGGGCATAAAGTTCATCCGTTATCAATGAGGTTAGGTTATATAAAGACATGGCGATCGCGTTGGTTTGCCAAAAAAAAGGATTTCGCGTCTTATTTACATGAGGATATCGAAGTTCGTAAGTATATCAAAAAGAATTTTTCCGCCGCAGGGATCGCTAATATAGAAATTGAGCGCGCAAGTTCCCGAGTGAAGATTATAATTTATACCTCAAGGCCGGGAATTATAATCGGAAGAAAGGGCGCTGATATAGACAGGCTTAGGGATGAGTTGCAGGAGAAGACAGGCAAAGAGATATACGTTGATATAAAAGAGATAAAGAATCCGGCTACGGAAGCTCAGCTGGTAGCGGAGAATATTGCTTTTCAGCTTGAGAAACGCATCGCTTTTCGTCGCGCTATGAAGAAAGCGGTACAGCAGGCTATTTCAAGCGGTATATTGGGAATAAAAATTAAATGCGCGGGAAGACTCGGCGGCGCCGAGATGTCAAGAACCGAGGGGTATAAGGAAGGGAAAATCCCGCTACAAACTTTCAGGGCCGACATAGATTATGGGTTTACCGAGGCTTTAACAACTTATGGCTTGATAGGTATTAAGGTATGGATTTATAAGGGTGATATTTTAGAGAAGAAAAGCGAAAAAAATAAAATTTCAGCGGATATTGAAGCATCTGCTAAGCGGGACGAAACATCCTTGCAAACTGCAACATAAACGTAAGGTAATCTCGTTAGAAATTTTATTTCTAAGAGGTTAAAGGAGTTTTAATGGCTTTGTTGTTACCAAAGAGAGTTAAGTACAGAAAGGCGCAGCGCGGCAGACGTAAAGGCATTGCGATTAACGGATCAGAGATTGCTTTTGGTGATTACGCTCTTCAGGCGCTCGAGAATGCTTGGATTAAAAATACGCAAATAGAGGCTGCCAGAGTGGTCATTTCGCGGCATTTAAAAGGCGGAGGCAAATCATGGATAAGGATCTTTCCCGATAAGCCGGTAACCAAGAAGCCCGCAGAAACAAGACAAGGTAAAGGTAAGGGTATGTTGGATCACTGGGTTGCTGTTGTGAAAAGAGGAAGGATTATATTTGAACTTGAAGGTTTACCTGAATCTTTGGCGAAGGAAGCCATGCGTTTAGCGGCTTCAAAATTACCAATAAGGACAAAATTTATTTCAAGAACAAAAATGGTATCTTAATTAGAGAAATAGGTAAAATATTATGGCACTTAAATTAAATGAAATAAGAAGTTTGACAAAGGATGAGTTAGAAGCAAAATACCAAGCTTTGGTTAAGGATCTCTTTACCTTGAATCAAGAAGCTAAAATGGGCAAGTTAGAAAAACCCGATAAAATTCGTCAGACAAGAAAAAATATAGCAAGAATCTTGACTATTTTAAGGGAGAAGGGTGTTAAGTTATGATCGAGAGAGGACATCGAAAAGAAAGAACAGGTATTGTTATAAGCGATAAAATGGAGAAAACAATAGTCGTAAAAGTTGGAAGTTTTACCAAGCACTCCGTTTATAAAAGGATTATTAGCCGCTCAAAGAAATTTAAGGTTCACGATGAAGAAAAGAAAGCTAAAATTGGGGACAGGGTTAAGATTGTGGAAACGCGTCCAATCTCAAAAGACAAGAGATGGAGATTGGTTGAGGTTTTAAGATGATTCAACTTCGCACAATATTAAATGTGGCCGATAATACCGGCGCCAAACGTGTTTCGATGATAGGCGTTATAGGCCGGCATGGCAAGAAGATGGCTTCAATAGGCGATATAATCACTGTTAACATAAAGGAGTCATCTCCGGAGGCTATTGCAAAGAAAGGTGAAGTGGCAAAGGCTGTTGTAGTTAGAACCAAGGCTCCTATCAGGCGTTCTGATGGGTCATATTTGAGATTTGACAGCAATGCAGTTGTTTTAATAGATACGACCAAAAATCCCAGGGGCACTAGGATTTTTGGGCCGGTCGCAAGAGAATTGCGTGATATGAATTTTTCGAAAATAATATCTTTGGCCCCGGAAGTAATATAAATCCCGTCAAAGAACAGAGTTCTCTAACGGGATAAATAAAATTAGCTAACTTTTAAAAGTATAATTTAGCAGAGGAAGATAAATGCGCAGAATCAAAAAAAACGATACTATAATGATAATCAAAGGGAAAGATCGAGGCAAAACAGGACGAGTAATGAAAATTTTGGCTGGCGAAGATAGGGCTATCATCGAAGGGCGTAATTTAGTTAAAAAACATATTCGCAAGACAAGAGCTGATCAGCAATCAGGGATTATTCAAATAGAGAGTCCTATTCATCTATCGAATATTGTTCCTGTTTGTCCTAAATGCGATAAGCCGGTAAGAGTCGGTTTTTCAGTTCAGGCGGATAATAAGAAGGTTAGATTTTGCAGGAAATGCAAGGAGGTGCTGACCTGATGATAATGGCTAATAGTACTCCTCGGCTCTTAGAGAGGTACAGGAAAGAGATTGCCCCTGAATTAAGTAAACAATTGGGTTGCAAGAATGTATTTGAAGTTCCCCGGATAGATAAGATAGTTATTAATATGGGTGTGGGACAAGGGGCGGAGGATATAAAAGTTTTGGAAGCGGCTATGAGTGATTTGGCGGCGATTACAGGACAGAAGCCGGTAATTACCAGGGCCAAAAAAGCCATAGCCAATTTTAAAATAAAAGAAAATGCTCCTGTGGGGTGCAAGGTAACGTTGCGCGGCGCAAAGATGTACGAATTCTTAGATCGGTTGGTAAATATTACTCTTCCGCGAATTAGAGATTTTCGAGGTGTTCCATCCGATTCGTTTGACAATGAGGGAAATTACGCTTTAGGGCTTCGCGAACAAACGATATTTCCTGAAATCGAATACGATAAGGTTCAAAAAACGCAGGGAATGGATATCATAATTGCAATAAGGTCTAAGTCAGCCGATGAATCCAGAGAATTGTTGCGTTTTTTTGGGATGCCTTTTAGAAAGCAAGGTTAAAAAATGGCGAAGAAATCATTAATAGAAAAATGGAAACGGCCGGCTAAGTTTAGCACTAGGAAATATAACAGGTGCCGACTCTGTGGAAGGTCAGGCGGCTATTTGAGAAAGTTTGAACTGTGTCGCATTTGTTTCAGGGAGATAGCTTCCAAAGGCGAAGTTCCCGGGGTGACAAAGGCGAGTTGGTAAAAAAAAGGCTTAATTAATATGAGCATAACAGATCCTGTAGCAGATTTTTTGACTTTGATAAGAAATGCCTGTCGCGCCAAGAAAGAAAAGGTTGATGTGCCCAACTCAAAGATGAATAGAGAGGTGTTAATTATTCTAAAAAGAGAAGGGTATATAGCTGATTTTAAGATGTTTGATTCTCCAAAAGTAAATTTGGTTAGGGTATATTTAAAATATTTATCAGGTTATAGCGCGATAAAGAATTTAAAAAGGATATCGAAGCCCGGGTTGAGAGTTTATACGTCTAATAGGCGCGTTCCAAGTGTATTGCGTGGATTAGGAATAGCGGTGATCTCTACGCCAAAAGGCGTCATAACTAATAAAGAGGCAAGAGAACTTAAGGTTGGCGGAGAAGTTTTATGTTATATATGGTAATATTGCTGTCCAAATTACGTCATTCTGAGCGTAGCGAAGAATCTTATATCGTAAATTTGCTTTTTCAAATTTAGATTCTTCGTCCATTGTACTTCGTTCAATGTCCTCAGAATGGTAAATGTGAAATTGTATCTCAAAATGATTTTGTCGTTGGTATTCATAGGCTAAAAGGGACACGAGTAATGGGGTAAGGGTGAAAAATGTCTAGAATAGGGAAAAAACCAGTTCAGATTTCAAAGAATGTCAAGGTTGGGATAAACGGCAACATAATATCTGTTGAAGGACCCAAAGGAAAATTGAGTTATGAAATGAGCCCTCGCGTTAAAGCGGAGAGCAAAGACGAACAAATTTTGGTTTCCATAGAGTCTGACAATAAATCAGATATGGCGTTGCATGGGCTTACCAGATCTCTGATAAATAATATGGTATTAGGCGCCACTATTGGGTTTCAAAAGGAATTGGAGATAATCGGAGTAGGTTTTAGGGCTCAGGTTAGCGGGAAAAAACTTGTTATGCAATTAGGCTTTTCTCATTCTGTTGAATTTCATATTCCTGAAGGCATAGTCATAGAAGCGCCAAAGCCCACGCAAATAGTCATCAAAGGTATAGATAAGCAGAAAGTGGGACAAATTGCCGCTGAGATAAGGGCAATATATCCTCCCGAACCGTATAAGGGCAAAGGAATAAGGTATGTTGGAGAATATGTAAGGAAAAAAGTTGGAAAGGCGGTTGGTTAATATCTATGGTTAATAAAAAAGAAATAGGAAGGCTGAAACGCCATCGGAGAATAAGGAAGATTATAAAAGGAACAAGCGAGAAGCCAAGACTTTCACTTCATCGAAGCCTTAACAATATTTTTGTTCAATTGATCGATGATATCGAAGGCAAAACTTTATGCGCAATTTCGACTTTGGACGAGCGCTTTAAAGGAAAAGTTAAAAATGGAGGAAATATCAAATCCGCTGAATATTTAGGAGAAATTTTTGCGAAAGAAGCCCAGTCGAAAGGCATAAAAAAGGTGGTTTTCGATAGAGGTGGTTATCTTTACCACGGACGGGTTAAAGCATTTGCCGATGCGGCAAGAAAAGCCGGATTGGATTTTTAAAGATAATGGCTTATTGTAAAAAAAGTTTTAATTAGCTAGGAGAAAAAAATTGGCTGAACGAATAGCTCAAGGAGCGCAGTTAACTGAGAAGGTTTTGACTATAAACAGGGTAACAAAGGTAACAAAAGGCGGCAAAAAGCTTTCTTTTAGCGCTCTGACAGTAGTTGGGAACGGGAAAGGAAAAGTAGGCTTTGGTTATGGCAAAGCCAACGAAGTATCTGAGGCGATAAGGAAAGGATTGGTTGACGCGCGAAAAAAAATGTTTGAAGTGCCTTTAACAGGGACTACTATTCCTCATGAGGTTACGGGCAAATACGGCGCAGGAAAGGTGTTGTTAAAACCGGCTTCTCCAGGCACGGGTGTAATCGCTGGAGGTTTTGTTAGGGCGCTATGTGATGCTGCCGGCATAAAAGATATTCTCTCAAAATCGCTGGGGTCGGATAACTCTATTAATGTAATCAAGGCCGCGGCGATGGGATTTAAGAGTTTGCGGAGTAAAGAAGAGAATGACCGTATAAAAGGAGAGCAAAATAAGTGAAGATAGGAGAGATAAAGGCTCCTAAGGGAGCCGTCAAAAAGAGGAAAATAGTAGGAAGAGGACCGGGTTCAGGGCATGGCAAAACATCTACCAGGGGTCAGAAAGGCCAAAAATCCAGATCGGGTTCAGGGATAAGGGTAGGTTTTGAAGGCGGACAGATGCCGTTAGTCAGAAGGATTCCCAAAAGAGGATTTGTCAATAGGTTTAAGAAGGTCTACCAAATTTTAAATCTTTCGCAGTTGGCAAGTTTTAAAGAAAATATGATTATTAGCCCTTCCGAGCTTATAAAAAAGGCGCTTATTAAAAACGAAACGGATCCAATTAAAATCTTAGGCGGGGGAGAGATCTCTAAGCCGCTTACGGTTAGGGCACACGCTTTTTCTTCCAGCGCTGTTGAAAAAATCAAAAAGGCAGGCGGGTACATCGAGATGATAACCGTTTCTAGCGAAAATCAAAAATTATGATACAGGCATTTGCAAACATATTTAAGATTCCCGAATTAAAGAAAAAATTATTAGTAACTTTAATTTTGTTGGCGATTTATAGTTTCGGAAGATATATTCCTACGCCCGGGATTGACGGACATGCTCTTTCTCAGTATATAGAACAAGAGTCGAAGAGGTTGGGGGGAACGCTTTTTGACATAATGGATTTATTTACCGGCCGGGCCATGTCGCAGATGACAATATTTGCTTTTGGCATTATGCCTTATATATCGAGTTCTATCATTATGCAGCTTCTTTGTTTTGCCATACCCTATTTTGAGAAATTGGCAAAAGAGGGTGGTGAGCATGGTCGCAAGAAGATTA
This sequence comes from Candidatus Omnitrophota bacterium, assembly GCA_043798215.1. Lineage (GTDB taxonomy): Bacteria > Omnitrophota > Gorgyraeia > Pluralincolimonadales > Pluralincolimonadaceae > JAZDOX01. The sequence goes on from JAZDOX010000017.1 coordinate 9,768, forward strand.
CACAATATACCCGTTATGGAACTTTAGTAATCGGAGCCGTGCAGGCATTGTTCACAAGTTTTTGGCTTGAGGGGTTGACTATTCAAGGCGGAATGCACATAATTCAATATCCCGGGTGGGGTTTTCGTATTATAACTATTATTACCTTAGTTAGCGGGACAGCTTTTATAATGTGGCTTGGAGAACAAATGACGGAGCACGGGATAGGTAATGGCATGTCGGTTATAATCACCGCTTCAATAATCTCAAGAATTCCCACGGCCGCGCATCAGTTATTTATTTTAGCATCTCCGTTTTCTCCCACGAAAAGACAAATAGATCCGCTTACTCTTGTTCTGATGGCTGCCATGCTTTTTGGTGTAATAATAGCGGTTATTATGATAACACAGGCCCAAAGACGCATTCCTGTGCAATATGCTAAGCGAATAGTTGGGAGAAAGGTTATGGGGGGTCAGAGCACGTATTTACCCCTAAGAGTTAACCAGGCGGGTGTAATACCAATTATTTTTGCTCAATCTGTTCTTTTGTTTCCTGCGACCATAGCCCAGTTTGTTCCTAATCCGACAATGAAGATGATGGCGGGTTGGCTCCACAGCGGAGGCATATTTTATACAGGTCTGTATGCCACGTTAATAGTATTTTTTACATATTTTTACACTGCTGTTACTTTGAATCCTCGCGATTTAGCGGATAATATGAAGAAATACGGGGGCTTTATACCCGGGATAAGGCCCGGGAAACCGACCGAGGATTTCTTTAATTTTATACTTAACCGTGTTACATTGCCTGGAGCCATATTTTTGGCTATTATTGCGACATTCCCGGATTTTATCGGAAAATGGCTTAAGATTCCCTATTTGGTCGCTAGTTTCTTTGGAGGCACGGCATTGCTGATTATAGTTGGTGTTATGCTTGATACCATGAAACAAATAGAGGCGTTTTTATTAATGCGCCATTACGATGGTTTTATGAAAACGGGTAAATTGAGAGCGAGGACTAGGTGAGGTTGATTTTATTGGGGCCTCCAGGCGCCGGAAAAGGGACTCAGGCTAAAGTCCTTTCAGACGCCTACAGTGTGCCTCATATATCGACCGGCGATATTTTACGTGAAGCGGTTAAATTAAGATCACCCATCGGAGTTAAGGCAAAGGAATTTATGGATAAGGGTGAGCTGGTTCCTGATGAGGTCGTTATTGAGATAGTGGCTCAAAGAGTGTCCAGGCTTGATTGCAAAAGGGGTTTTATACTTGATGGTTTTCCGAGGACGAGAGCTCAAGCGATATCATTGGACGAGACTTTATCAGGGCTCGGCTTGCCGACGGAGTTAGTCATATACTTTAAGACCAGCATAGATAAGATAATATCAAGATTATCTGGAAGACGAGTATGCAGGAATTGCGCTGCCACTTATCATATTAAGAATATTCCTCCAAAGATCGCAAGTAAATGCGATTTATGCGGTGGAGAATTATACCAAAGAGAAGACGATAAAGAAGCTACGATTCGAAACAGAATTAATGTGTATGAGGCTACCGTGCCGGAGATAGTCTCTTATTATGAAAACAAAGGCATTCTTCGCACAATATCGGGTGATTTAGACGTGGACGATGCCTACGTTCATCTTGAAGAACTCTTTGTCAAAGAAAATATTAAATAAAGCAAAGCGCAAGGGTTTAGATGATAACGTTGAGGTCGAAAGCGGAAGTTGCTCGAATAAAAGCCGCTTGCCAAATTGTTTCTGAAACATTAGAGTATTTGGAAGAGTTTATAGAGCCGGGAATTAGCACTTTAGAATTAGATAAGAAAGCAGAGAATTTCATAAAGAAGAGCGGCGGCATTCCTGCCTTTAAAGGCTATAGAGGTTTTCCCGCGAATATTTGTGTTTCGATAAATGAAGTTGTTGTGCATGGGATTCCCAGTAACCGTATTTTAAGGGCTGGGGATATAGTATCTATAGATGTTGGGGTTAAGCTTAACGGTTATTATGGAGATGCCGCGGCTACTTTTCCAGTTAGTGAGGTTTCTGCAGAAGCGCTGGAACTCATATTTGTAACCAAAAGGTCGCTTTATGAAGGAATAGCGATGGCGCGTCCCGATAATCGGCTATATGACATCTCTAATGCGATTCAGCAGCGTGTTGAAGAATCGGGTTTTGCAGTTGTGCGTGAGTTTGTGGGACATGGAATAGGATCAAGGATGCACGAAGATCCGCAGATACCCAATTTTGGCGAGCCGGGTGTCGGCCCTAGAATTAAAGAAGGAATGGTTTTTGCTATCGAGCCAATGGTAAATCTGGGCGCCCATAAAGTTGAGATTTTGGAAGATGGCTGGACGGCTGTTACAAAAGATAGAAAGCTATCGGCTCATTTTGAGCATACTGTTTATATAGGCGAGAAAGGCGCGGAGATTCTGACCGAATGGCAAAAGAAGAAGCTATAGAGGTTGAAGGAGTAGTTTTAGAAGCCCTTCCCAACGCAATGTTTTGGGTGGAGCTTGAGAATGGACATAAAGTTCTTGCTCATGTGTCTGGGAAAATGAGAATGAATTTTATACGTATTTTGCCGGGTGACAGAGTAAAAATGGAATTATCTCCATACGATTTAACGAGAGGAAGGATTACCTTCAGGGTGAAATAATATGAAAGTTCGCTCCAGTGTTAAAAAAATTTGTGAAAAATGCAAAGTGGTTAAGCGAAAAGGCATAGTTTACGTAATTTGCGCTATCCCTAAGCATAAACAGAGACAAGGTTAATTTTATTTATTAGGAGGTTTTGATGGCAAGAATTTTAGGTGTCGATATACCAAAGGAGAAGAGGATAGAGATCTCTTTAATGTATTTATATGGGGTTGGCAGGTCTTTGGCGAACAAGATATTAAAAGAAGCTAACATTAATCCCGATGTGCGCGCTAAAGATTTGACTGATGAGGAGGTTTCCAGAATAACTTCGATTATACAAAAAGAATATAAAGTCGAGGGAGATCTAAGAAGAGATATCTCTCAAAATGTTAAAAGATTGATGGATATAGGCTCATATCGCGGGCTAAGACACAAAAGAGGTCTACCTGTTAGAGGACAAAGAACAAGAACTAACGCTAGGACAAGAAAAGGGCCGCGCAGGATGGCTGTTACCATGAAAAAGAAAGATAGTAAGCCGGGCGCTTAGGAATTTAGAGTAATTAGATATGAGGTTTGGTGTGTGTGAACGAGTGAATGGGGTATGCGGGTAAGCCAGTTATACCTTAACCCGTTAACTTGCTAACCCGCTAACCAGCTAACATAGATAGGAGTAAAGATGGCAGAAGAAAATAAGGTGAAGAAAAAAGTCAGATCAAAGAAAAAAATCGCGAAGAATATTCCCAGCGCGATTGCGCATATTCAGGCGACCTTTAATAATACAGTAGTAACGATTTCAGATAAGGGCGGCAATTCGATTTGTTGGTCATCAAGTGGTTCGAGCGGATTTTCCGGTTCAAAGAAATCAACGCCGTTCGCGGCTCAGATTGCGGCAGAGACGGCCGCTAAGAAAGCTATGGAGCATGGTGTTAAGGAAGTGGCAGTCTATGTGAAGGGCCCTGGCTCAGGCCGCGAATCCGCTATACGCGCTTTGCAGGCTGCCGGATTGATAATATCACTAATTAAAGATGTGACCCCGATTCCGCATAACGGTTGCAGACCACCGAAGAGAAGGAGAGTATAGTAAATGGCGAAATACAAGGATGCCGTATGCAGATTGTGTAGAAGAGAAGGCATGAAACTTTTTTTAAAAGGCTCGCGTTGTTACACTGGGAAATGCGCGATTTCCCGCCGTGAATATGCCCCCGGTCAGCATGGCCAGGGCAGGATAAAATTGTCCGATTACGGTCTTCAGTTAAGAGAAAAACAAAAAGTAAAGAGGATTTACGGTGTATTGGAGCGGCAGTTTAGGAGGAATTTCAAGATTGCCTCTAAATCCAAGGGTGTTACAGGAGAACTTCTTTTGCAATTGCTGGAAAGGCGGCTGGATAATGTGATTTTTCGAGCGGGCTTTGGTTTGTCGAGAGCCGAGGCGCGTCAGATTGTATCGCATAGACATGTCAAAATCAATAACCGCTTGGTGAATATTTCTTCATGTTTGGTTAAAGTAGGCGATTCTATAAGCATGGCCGGCGATGAAGGAGTAATCAAAAGTATCAGGGAAAACGTTGAGGTTGCAAAAGATAGGGGCTGTCCCAAGTGGATGGAAACAAATCTAAATAATTTGGAAGTAAAGATATTAAAATTTCCCGGAAGGGACGATATAGGGTTGCCAATCCAAGAACAATTAATAGTTGAGTTATATTCGAAGTAGGAGGATAAAACAATATGGGTATTGCCTGGAAAGATTTTGAGATGCCGAAGAAGTTGTCTTGCGATGAATCTACTTATAGTGATACTTATGGGAAATTTATCGCGGAACCATTTGAGCGGGGTTACGGTATAACTTTAGGTAGCGCCATAAGAAGGATTTTAACCTCTTCAATAGAAGGCAGCGCCGTGACATCGGTTAAGGTAGATTCCGCGCAACATGAATTTTCTATTATTTCCGGTGTTGTGGAAGATGTGCCGGAAATAATCTTGAATGTTAAAAAACTTGTCCTTCGTTCGCATTCTAGGGAGCCTAAGATAATAGAAATTAAAGCCGAGTCTAAAGGGGAAATAAAGGCCAAAGATATAATTCATGATGAGACCATAGAGATACTAAATCCGGATTTGCATATTGCTACGTTGACAAAAAACACGAAGCTTCATTTAGAGATGGAGATAGGAAGGGGAAGAGGTTATTATCCCGCAGAGAAGAATAAAAAGGAAGGTCAGCCTATAGGCGTAATTCCCGTTGATTCGATATTTACACCTATCATAAAGGTAAACTTTCAGGTTGAGAATACGCGCGTAGGCCAGATTACCGATTATGACAAGTTAATATTGGAAATATGGACTAATGGAAGCATAACGCCCAAGGACGCGCTTTTGTATTCCTCTCACATACTTCAAAAACATCTGGAGATATTTGTGAATTACGGCAAGCTTCCTGAAGAAGAGGAGAAGGAAGAAGTCAAAGTGGATGAGGAGTTATACGGTAAACTTAGAATGCCTGTTTCGGAATTGGAGCTTTCGGTAAGGAGCGCCAATTGTTTGAAGGAAGCTAAAATAAGGACCATAGGGGAATTGGTTCAGAAATCCGAAGCGGAGCTGTTGAAGTATAGAAATTTTGGCAAAAAATCCCTCGCGGAAATTAAAGAAATAATCATCGGGATGGGCTTGTCTTTAGAGATGAAGGTTGACAGAAAATTATTAAAGAAAGAAGAATAATAGGTAAAAACTATGCGACACAGAAAGAGAACTAAAAGATTTGGCAGAAACAAGCCCGAAAGAGAGTCCATGCTTAGAAATTTGGTCAGAGGGCTTTTTATCTCTCAACGTATAGAGACGACCACGGTTAAAGCGAAAGAAGCGCGAAGATTAGCGGAAAAGTTAATAACATTGGGTAAAAGGGATGATCTGCATTCGCGCCGGCAAGTATATTCTGCTTTGAATGACGAAGACTTAACCACGAAATTATTCAATGAGATAGCCCCCCTTTTTAAGAAGCGCGCCGGAGGGTATACAAGAATAATGCATTCCAGAACAAGGAAGGGAGACAACGCGAAACTTGCCGTGCTTGAATTAACGGAGAAGATAACCGTTGTTTCTAAGATTAAACCGAGAAAAGAAAAGGTCGCTGAAGAGAATCCTTCTCAGGCAAAGGACAAGGAGGCTGTTGTTTCGCCGTCAGTCGAAAAGCCAAAAGAAATTATGTCTGAAAAACATCCATCCCATAAGAAAGAAACTAAGACCGGAAAAATTATACACCCGGCGCAAAAAACACCAACTGGGTTTGTCAGCACTCTTCGTAAATTTTTTAAGGGTAGAACGAAATAACATATTAAGCGTAAAACTTCCCGCCTCCGCCTAAGGCGGATCAGCCTCAGGCGGAAAAGCGCAAAGCGTAAACCCCGTTAGAGAACACAGTTCTCTAACGGGGTAAAGTTATAATTTAAAACTTGAAGTTTTGGGTTTTAGTTTTGCGCTTTTTCGTCTGATACCGCAAGATAAATTTTTGTTAACGGCTTTTTATCGTGTAAACCCCGTTAGAAAACTATGTTTTTTAACGGGGTAAAGCTGCTATTTGAGGATTAATATGAAGATATCAGCGCGGCTTAAGGATGTAAAAGAATCTCCCACGCTGGCAATTACCGCGAAAGCCAAGGAGATGAAGCAAAAAGGTCAGGATGTTGTAAGTTTCGGCGCCGGCGAGCCGGATTTTGATACACCCCTTCACATTAAATCAGCGGCGGTCAAAGCTATCGAAGCTGGATTTACCAAATATACTCCCTCATCAGGCATTCCCGAGCTTAAAAAAGTTATTTGCGAAAAATTTCTGGTGGATAATAATCTTACTTATGACGAACGTCAAATAATCGTTTCCTGCGGAGCGAAACATTCCCTATACAATGTATTTCAGGCATTATGCGAAGAAGGCGATGAAGTGATCATTCCTTCTCCTTATTGGGTAAGTTATGCTGAGATGGTACGCCTATCTTCAGCCGCACCCGTTTTTTTAAGAACATGGCAGAGTGACGGATTTAAAGTAAAGAAAGAGGCATTGAAGCGGTTGATTAATAAAAGAACTACGGCCTTTATCTTAAACAGCCCTTCCAATCCGACAGGTTGTGTTTATAACAAGGCCGAACTTGAGAGCCTTGCAGAGGTTCTTGTGGAAAACAAGGTATCCGTTATTTCTGATGAGATATATGAGAAATTAGTTTATGATGGACATAAACATATGTCATTTGCTTCTTTGGGGAAGGATGCTTATGATCTGACGTTTGTTGTCAATGGAGTTTCAAAGTCGTATTCAATGACCGGATGGCGCATAGGTTATCTTGCGGCGCCGAATATAGAGTTGTCTTCAGCCATTGGCAGATTGCAGGATCATTCCACTTCGAATCCGACTTCTTTTGCGCAAAAGGCCGCCGTTGAGGCGATTAAGGGCAGTCAAGCGTGCGTTGAGGCTATGGCTATGGAGTTTAAAAAAAGGCGTGATTTTATGGTCGATGCCATAAATTCCATAAAAGGGATTTCTTGCGTTAAGCCTGAAGGGGCTTTTTATGTTTTTTGCGATATATCAGCCACGAAAATGGGTTCCTTTGAGTTTGCGGATAGATTGCTGGAAGAAGCGAAGGTTGCGGTTATCCCCGGAGAGCCTTTTGGGTGGGATACGCATATAAGATTGAGTTTTGCCACTGGTATAGAAGAAATAAAGAAGGGTCTTGAGAGAATAGGAAATTGGATGGATAAGCTTTTAATTTGATGCATAAAATTACTTTCATTCCAGGCGATGGTGTTGGGCCTGAGCTTTCTGAAGCGGCGAAGCGGTGCATTGAAGCCACAGGTGTTGATATTAAATGGGAGATTTTTGATGCTGGCGTCGATGTTATGGAAAAATACGGCACCCCTTTGCCGGAAGACGCGCTTTCGTCGATAAGAAGAAATAAGGTCGCCATAAAAGGTCCCATTACCACACCGATTGGAACAGGCATTAGAAGCGTGAATGTGGAATTAAGAAGAGCTCTCGAGCTTTACGCTTGTCTGCGTCCTTGCGCTCTTTATGAAGGCGTAAGGAGCAATTATAAGAAAGTCGATGTGGTGATTGTCAGAGAAAACACCGAGGATCTTTACGCCGGCATAGAGTTTAATTCCAATACGGCTGATTCGAAGAAATTAATAGATTTGATAAATTCTTTGTCTCAAAAGAAGCTCAAGAGCGATTCAGCGTTAAGTCTCAAGCCGATAACAAAATGCGCCAGTGAACGAATAGTAAAATTTGCTTTTGATTACGCAGTCCAGAATAACAGAAAAAAAGTGACTTGCGTTCATAAGGCGAATATTATGAAAGCGACAGACGGCTTATTTCTTTCGACCGCCAGAGAGGTTTCGCAATCGTACGCGGATAAAATATTTTTTGAAGACAAGATAGTGGATAACTTATGTATGCAATTAGTGCAAAGGCCGGAAGAGTATGATGTGCTGGTTTTGCCTAATCTTTATGGAGATATCGTCTCGGATCTTTGTGCCGGGCTGGTTGGGGGCTTAGGTGTGGCGCCGGGCGCCAATATAGGCGATAACGCGGCAGTATTTGAGGCAACACACGGCAGCGCGCCGAAGTATAAAGGTTTAAATAAAGCGAATCCTGCCGCTATGATTCTTTCGGGTGTTCTCATGTTGCGTCATATCGGAGAGAAGACTGCCGCCGATAGGCTGGAAGATGCCGTAAAGAAGGTTATAAGAGACGGGAAATACGTTACTTACGATTTAAAGCCTAATCGCGACGATCCTACCGCGGTAGGCACTCGCGAGATGGCGGACGCGATTATCGAGCTTCTTCGATAATAGGATTATGCCGTATGGAAGAATTTGATTTATGTGTTATTGGGTCTGGGCCCGGCGGCATTGCGGCGGCTATTGAGGCTTCTTTACTTGGCGCGAAAGTTTTAGTTATCGAAGCAAAGGATATAGGAGGAGTTTGTTTAAATAGAGGCTGCATTCCAACCAAGTCGTATCTTAAATCCGCTTTACTTTATGAAGAGTTTAAAAATTCCGCTGTTTTTGGGGTATCCTGCGAAAATATTAATTATGACTTTTCTAAAATAAAAACCCGCGCCAAAGACGTTATTAATTCCTTGAGGATTCAGGCGGAGCTATCCTTTAAGGCTAGAAAAATAAACATTATTAAAGGCAGGGCGGCTTTTCTAAGCGAGAAGCGCATAAGTGTGGATGGGAAAGAGATAGGCGCGCGCGCCTTTATTATTGCCACGGGTTCCTCTCCCAAATTTTTGAATGGAATTTTAGCCGATAATAAGAGAATATTTTACTCAGAGAGCGTCTTGGATATGGGAAAGATGCCCAAGGATATTACCATTGTGGGAGCCGGTCCTATCGGTTGTGAATTTGCCTCGTTTTTCAGGGCTTTTGGCGTTGATGTAACACTTATAGAGACATTAGATCGCGTTATGCCGAAAGAAGATAAAGATATTTCAAACAAACTCGAGGGAATTTTTAGGAAAAAAGGAATAAATGTCTTAACGTCCGTGAAAGAGGTCAGCATTAACAAGATTGCTTCTGAGATTATATTGATCTCGACGGGACGTTCGTCGAATATAAAAGATATTGGCATTGAGAATGCGGGAATAAAAGCGGCGGATGGCGGCATTTCGACCGATGAATATTTACGAACCAGTTCAGCTTCTATATTCGCGGCAGGCGATTGTTTGGGAAAATATAATTTGGCTCATACGGCTTCTGCGGAAGGACGGATCGCGGCCAGGAACGCTTTAGGCGATAAGATAAAGATGAGTTATGAAATTGTTCCGTTGTGTGTATATTCTTTTCCGGAAACGGCAAGTGTGGGATTAACTGCTGAAGACGCCGCGGCAAAAGGTTACGAAGTGTTGATAGCGCGTCAGCATTTCGCTAGTTTAGGCAGATCTCAAACTCAAGGCGAGACTGAAGGCTTTATTAAATTGGTTGCCGATAAGAAAAACGGTTTTATCCTAGGGGGGCAAATTCTTGGTTATTGCGCTTCGGAACTTATAGGGTTGATTGGGATGGCGATAAAGGGGAAATTTACCGTCAAGGCGCTTGCGGAAGTTATTCAAGCTCACCCTACTTTATCCGAATCTGTTCAGGAAGCGGCGTTAAATATTTGCAGGCAGATACGATGATGAAGAAGCCGCATTGGTTGCGAAGGAGCTTATCGGCATCCGGCGAGATAGAGAGTACCCGCCGCGCCTTAAGGAAATTTTCCGTGAATACAGTTTGCGAGACAGCCAATTGCCCAAATTTATGCGAGTGTTTCCAAAAGAAAACTGCGACTTTTATGATACTAGGGACTGTTTGCACGAGAGGATGTAGATTTTGTTCTGTTGAGATGGGTATTCCCGGGTCGGTTGAATTAGACGAGCCCTTGAAAATTTGCGAAGCCGTAAGGGAGTTAGGTTTAAGACACGTGGTAATTACTTCTGTGACAAGAGACGACCTTACTGACGGCGGCGCGGCTCACTATGCGAATGTGGCAAGATATTTGCGGCAGACGTTGAATTATGTGATAATAGAGACGCTCGTTCCTGATTTTAAGGGAGATTCTGAATCGCTGGAGTTAGTGTGTAAATCGGGAATAAATATTTTTGCGCATAATATTGATACTGTTCCGCGGCTCTTTAATTTAGTCAAGCCGAGGGCTGATTACGAGAGATCCATAGAGGTGTTGAATAAAGCCAAGTTGATAACAAGAGATATTTCTACGAAAACAGGCTTAATGTTGGGTTTAGGCGAGACCGAGAACGAGATATTCATAACAATGAAAAAGCTGAGAGCTGTAGATTGCGAAATAATAACTATCGGACAATACTTAAGACCCGCTGAAGGCAGGCTCAAGGAAAGAGAGTTTATTTCTCCGAAAATATTTGAAAAATATGAGGAAATAGCGTATAATTTAGGCTTCAAAAGAGTAAAATCCGGGCCATTTGTTAGAAGTTCTTACAATGTTTGTTAAAAAGATTTAAGGAGGAAGGCGTAATGGCTAAAGTGATATTGCCTGCTTTAGGCGGAGGAGCAAGGGAGGCGACTATATCTTACTGGCACCTTGAAGAGGGTGATATAGTTGAAGAAGGCGAGGACTTAGTTGAGATAACCACTGATAAATCCACTTTAAACATTCCCGCGCCGTGTTCGGGAATATTGACTGAAGTTTTTTTTGAAGAAGGAGACATCGTTGAGGTAGGCGAAGTTCTTGCTAATGTGGAAGAAGAAGAAATATATCCTGAAGAGGAGGAATAATAAGTAAATGCATGAAGCCAATAGGTTAAAGCGGTTGCCGCTATATTTATTTACCATAATAGATGAACTGAAAGAAAAGGCCAGAATACGGGGAATCGACGTAATCGATCTGGGAATGGGAAATCCTGATTTGCCGACCCCTAAGCATATAGTTGATGAGCTTTGCGAACAAGCGAAATTTTGCGCCAATCATCGTTATTCGAGGCCGACCGGCGATGTGGAAAAGGCCCTGAGAAAGGCCATAGCCGATTGGTATAAATCAAAATTTAACGTTGATTTGGATCCCAGAACTGAGGTATTGCCTTTAATCGGCTCAAAGGAAGGCATAGCCAATCTTTGTCTTACGTTTTTGAATAATGACGATATAGCGCTTGTGCCAAGTCCGGGTTATCCCGTACATTTTAACGGTCCGATAATGGCGGGCGGCATTCTTTATAGCATTCCTGTTACGAAAGAAAACGGGTACAAGCCGAATCTCAAGACTCTTGGCCGCGAGATTACCAGAATGGCTAAACTTTTGTTTATAAGCTATCCGCATAATCCTACCGCGGCTGTGGCTGATCTGGAATTTTTCCAGGAAGTTGTTGATTGGGGTAAGGATAAGGATATAATTATAGCTCATGATAATGCTTATTCGGATTTTGTGTTTGATGGAGCTTCCGCGCCGAGCATCCTTCAGATAAAAGGAGCGAAGGAAAAATGCGTGGAGTTTCACACTCTTTCGAAGTCTTACAATATGGCCGGCTGGAGAATAGGAATGGTTGTTGGAAACGCCAATATTATACGTTCTCTTGAGAAGACAAAGAGTTATATAGATTTTGGAATCTTTAGGCCCATTCAGCTTGCTACCATTAAGGCGTTAACCGGCCCGCAGGATTGCGTGAAAGAGATCGTGGAAATTTACAGGAAAAGAAGGGATGTTTTTGTCGCTGGCTTAAACGAGATTGGATGGGAAGTGGATAAACCGAAAGGAACCTTTTACATTTGGGCGCATATTCCTATGAAATACAGCGGACTGACTTCTATGGAATTTGCCACGCTTTTAGTAGAAGAAGCGGGAGTAGTTGTTTGTCCGGGTACCGGTTTTGGCGAATTCGGCGAAGGATTTGTAAGGTTTTCCCTTGTTGAGCCTGAAGAAAGATTGCGGCTGGCGGCAAATAGAATAAAAAAGGTTCTGGAGATGGAAAGTTAACCCTTCGGCTATCCCCCATCCCTAAAGAGCAGGGCTTTGCTCAGGGTTAACTCTGAGCGGCGCCTTTTCTGTAGGACATTAAGGCGCCGTCGAATGAGTTAAGAGCGGTTAAATTTATGTTTATCCCATTAGAGAAAATTCATCCCGTTAGAAATTTATTTCTAACGGGACAAGCCAACTAAAGTCGGCGGTCGTTACCCTATAAAAGAACAGAGTTCTCTAACGGGATTTATAGGCTTTTAATATGAATTCGCCCGCCATATTTTAGGCGGGCGAATTGTCTTTGAGGCGCTGTTATAGTTTATGTTTTAGGGGAGTGAATGGCGAAAAAAAAAGTTTTATTGATGTATATATCGATAAACTCAGGTCATCATAAAGCCGCTTTGGCGTTAGAGAAGGCCATTAGGATCCTTGACCCAAGCGTGGACATATTGAACATTAATTCCCTTAATTACACAAATCCATTTCTTGAAAAAGTGATAAACAAGACCTATATGGGGGTTATAAAGAATAAGCCCGAGGTGTGGGAATATCTCTACGATAACCCTAAAGTTTTCCGCAGCTTATCCAAATTACGCGATTTAATTCATCGTTTTAATTCCGGTAAATTGAAGACACTGCTTGATGATTTTAAGCCCGATGTTATCGCGTGCACTCAGGCTTTTCCATGCGGGATGGTGGCGGATTATAAAAAATCTTTTGGATTAAACGTCCCTCTTATAGGGGTATTGACAGACTGCTCTCCCCACTCATACTGGCTGTTTAATTCCGTTAATTATTATGTGGTTAATTCCGAATTCGCGACAGCTAAGTTGATGGAATATGGAGTTCCCAGAGAAAGGATTTGTGTTTTTGGCATACCGATTGATCCTAAATTCTCAAATAATCCCGACGCCGATGATGTCAGACGTAAACTCGGAGTAGATAAGAACATTCCTGCTATTTTGATAATGGGCGGCGGCCAAGGTCTTGGTCCTATTCCGGAAATCGTGTTTTCTCTAAATAAGATAAGCCGTCCGGCGCAGATTATAATCGCGGCGGGCAGCAATAAACGCCTTTTGAGTTGGCTTGAAAAGAGAAGGCAGAATTTCAGAATGAAGACCCTAATTTGCGGATATATCTCGAATATCGATGAGCTTATGAGCGTTTCCACATTGGTTATAACAAAACCCGGGGGATTAACGATATCCGAGGCCCTCTCAAAGAGTCTGCCTATAGTTATAATACATCCAATACCGGGACAAGAGACCAAGAATACCGAGTATCTACTGAAGGAGAAAGTGGCGATAAAGGCAGATTCGGCGCTTGACGCCGGTATTTTAGTGGAAGCGTTGATAGATCATGGATTCAAGCTTGAACAGATGCGTGAAAACGCCAAAAAGATCGCCAAACCAAATTCTGCTTTTGATACCGCGGGGTTGATACTTAAATGTGCCAATTCTTAGTATACAAAATAGCCCAAATGTTGGCGTTGCTTTTGCCTTTGAAGCGCGGCTACGCCATGGCTTCTTTTTTGGCAAAAGCGCAGTTCTATATCTCCAAAAAAGATAGAAAAGTTGTTCTTGATAACTTGAGAGTGATCTTAAACTCAGCCGACGAAACGGAATTGCGTGAGAGGGCCAAAGAGACATTTGTTAATTTTGCCAAATATCTTGTGGATTTTTTTCGTTTCGAAAAATTGGATGAAGAATATCTGAGAAATAACGTTGAAGTCCACGGGACGGAGAATTTAGACGAAGCCTTAAAGCGTGGTAGAGGAGTCATAATATTGGCAGCGCATATCGGAAATTATGAATTAGGCGCGGCGGCTGTAGCTATGTTGGGTTATCCTATAAGTGTTGTGGCCCTAAATCATAAGAGCGCTATGGTAAATAAATTTTTCATAGAACAGAGAAAGGCCATGAAGGTTAGTGTTATTCCTCTTGGCGCTGCGCTAAAGAAATGTTTTTATTGTTTAAAAAATGGGGAAATCGTAGCTATTTTAGGTGACAGAGATTTTTCGAATAGAGGGATAAAAATAAATTTTTTTGGCAAAGATGCCGTTATGCCGAAAGGGGTCGCAGTTTTGAGCCTTCGCAGCGGCGCTGCCGTAATTCCCACTTTTCTTATGAGGCGCGAAGACGACACATTTGGACTTACTTTCGAGAAGCCCATTTCTTATAGCCCAACAGAGGATTTTGATGAAGACACGCGCAGATTTACGGAGAAATGCACCGCGGCCATAGAGGAATATGTGAGAAGATGCCCATCTCAATGGTTTATGTTTAAACGTTTTTGGGAATAGGCAAAGGAGAAAATTTTGAAAGGCTGTGTGCTAATACCGGCGTATAACGAAGAGATGAGAATAGGTTATGTCGCCGGCGAAATAAGGTCTAAGGGGTTGGATTGCGTGGTAATAGATGACGGCTCATTGGATAAAACCAAAGTTATGGCGCGTCAAGCCGGAGCTTACGTCATATTTCATTCGGAGAATCTTGGCAAGGGCATATCCTTAAGAGACGGATTTAATTACGCGCTGACACGAGACTATGATTTTGTCATAACTATGGATGGGGATGGCCAGCATCATCCAGACGAGATCGAGAATTTTATTAGAGCCGCGGAAGACTCAGACGCTGAGATTATTCTTGGCAACAGGATGTGGAATCCCAAGGACATGCCGCTAAAAAGACGCCTGACAAATTGGTTTATGTCCATGCTTATTTCTTTGATGGCGCGCCAATATATCCCTGATTCCCAATGCGGTTTTAGATTGCTGAAGACAGGCGTCCTTAAAAATGTCGCTCTTATCACGGATAGATATGAAATAGAATCGGAAGTCTTGATAAAAGCTTCAAAGAGGGGGTTTAAGATAAAATCCATTCCCATAAAGTCAATATATAAAGGACAAAAGAGCCAGATATGCCCATTTCGAGATACTCTGCGTTTTATATCTTTTATTCTAAATGCAGGGTTTAAGAAATGAGAGAACTTAAAGCGGTTGATTTAAGGGATAAGATGGTAGATGAGCAATTAATTCCTAAGGGTATTCGCGACGGAAGAGTCTTAAATGCTTTCAGGAAGGCTTTGCGCCATCTTTTTATTCCCGGAGTAAAATTGGAAGATGCTTACGGGGATTATCCTTTAACTATAGGAGAGAGGCAGACCATATCGCAGCCTTACATTACCGCGCTAATGACCCAGTGTCTGGAGTTAAAAGGAGCCGAGAGAGTTCTTGAGATTGGAACCGGCTCGGGTTATCAAACCTCGATTTTAGCTGAGCTATCAAGCAAGGTCTATTCGGTTGAAAAGATAGAGAGCTTGGCTAAAAGGGCGCAGTTAACATTAAAGGATCTAGGATATGCGAATGTGGCAATAAGAGTTGGAGACGGGACCGAAGGATGGAGCGAGTTCGCCCCTTATGACCGAATACTCGTTACCGCCGCCGCGCCTTGTATACCCATTCCGCTAATAGAACAACTGGCCGAAGGCGGAAGGATGGTAATACCGGTAGGCGCAGTTTTAGATCAGGTTTTGATTTTGGTCAGGAAAGAAGAAGGCCGTGTTGTTCAGAAAGAGATTTGCGGTTGTGTCTTTGTTCCGTTATTAGGCAAGTATGGCTGGAAGGAGTAATTAGTTCCCGCACGATGCCAGCGATTATTTAATGATTAAAAATCGTTACTGCGGTATCCTAAAATCTTCGTTTTTGCCTCGATGAGATGAGCAAACCCGACCGATGGATAGGGTTGACATTCTGTCAATATGTGTGCTAAACTTAAAATTTAACATTTTAAAAAGACGGGGGAAAGAGTGAGATTACCTGACAGCAAGGGACATTTTGGGGTTTTTGGCGGTAAGTACGTGCCAGAGACGCTAATGTCCGCTTTAAGCGAACTTGAAACGCAATATATTAGAGCTAAGACGGACAAGCAATTTTTAAACAAGCTCAAGTATTATCTGTCTTGTTTTGCGGGCAGGCCTTCTCCGCTTTATTTCGCCGAACAACTAACAAAGAGATTGGGGGGGGCTAAGACTTATTTAAAGCGCGAAGATCTCCTTCATACGGGTTCTCACAAGATAAATAATACTCTGGGTCAGGCGCTATTGACTTTAAGAATGGGCAAGGAGCGAATAATAGCCGAGACAGGCGCCGGTCAGCACGGCGTCGCTACTGCCACGGTAGCCGCGCTCTTCGGACTTGAGTGCGAGATCTTTATGGGTGAAGAAGATATTAAGCGCCAGGCTTTAAACGTATTTCGGATGAGGCTTTTGGGCGCGAAAGTAACAGCCGTGACGGCTGGCAGCAGGACGCTAAAAGACGCAATGAACGAAGCGATGAGGGACTGGGTTACCAACGTCCGCACGACGCACTATTGCATAGGATCCGTGGCAGGACCACATCCTTTTCCTATGATAGTGCGCGATCTGCAGACTGTTATCGGCAAAGAGGCGAAGCGCCAGATATTGGAAATTGAAGGCAGGTTGCCCGACTATCTTTTGGCGTGCGTCGGAGGCGGATCGAATTCAATGGGGCTGTTTTACCCGTTCTTTAATGACAGAGATGTTAAGTTTATAGGAGTTGAGGCCGCGGGCCGGGGTTTATCCACAGGAGAGCATGCCGCTACTTTGCAAAAGGGAGATATAGGAGTCTTGCATGGCAGCAAGAGTTATGTTCTTCAGGATGAATATGGCCAGATAAAGATGGCTCATTCAGTCTCGGCGGGATTAGATTATCCCGGAGTTGGCCCTGAACACGCTTATTTTAAATCCATAGAAAGGGCTTGTTACGTTTCCGTTACGGACAATGAGGCTTTAGATGCGTTTAAATTTCTTTCTGAAGTCGAAGGCATAATACCCGCTCTTGAGTCTTCGCATGCTATCGCCTACTTGAGCAAGATGGCCAAGAAAACCGAGAAGGGTAAAATTGTGATTGTCTGTCTTTCGGGCCGAGGCGATAAAGATGTTGAGATGGTGTCTAGGATTATTTCACGTGAAAACGAGCGAGATTTGAAAAAATAGCATATGTGTTCAAATTGGTCGCTTTTTATCTTGAAATTTAATGTCGAACGCAGAGCCGGTTTATGACGCAGCTCCGACGATACGTCGGAGCGAGTAATAAAGTAAGGCCAAGCGAGACTTAAATTTCAAGGCTAGATTGTTTTACTTGCAATGACTGGATTCCTTGCCTTCGCAGGGAATGACGTACACTAATTTGGACGGCAATGAAAAATAGAATGATGAATAGAATAGAAAAAAAATTTCTCGAGCTCAAGAAAGAAAAAAAGAAGGCCCTTGTTGTATTTGTTACGGCAGGCGATCCCTCTCTTTTGGTTACAGAAAAACTTGTGCTTGAGTTTGAGAAGCGCGGAGCGGATATAATCGAATTAGGCGTGCCTTTTTCTGATCCGATAGCCGACGGGCCGACGATTCAGGCCTCATCAGATAGATCGCTTGGAAGAGGGACAAAATTGCGCGATATAATAAAATTAGTCGGGCGATTGCGCCCTTCGACCCAAATACCAGTTGCTCTTATGACTTACTACAATCCGGTGTTAAGATACGGCTTGAAGAGATTTGTCTCTGATTGCGGGAAAAGCGGAGTTGACGGGGTCATCATCCCTGATTTGCCTGCCGATGAAGCCGGGGAGCTTATCTCCATCTCGAAACCCGCGAATTTCGCGACGATATTTTTCTTGAGTCCAACCAGCTCTGAAGATCGCTTCAAGATGGTTTCTTCAAGATCTAAGGGTTTTATTTATTATGTTTCCTTGACGGGGATAACCGGCGCCAGGGAAAGTCTTCCGAATGAAGTTGCCAAGCGGGTTCGTCTTATAAAAACTTTTACAAGAAAACCCATTTGTGTTGGTTTTGGCGTATCAAGCCCTGAACAAGTAAGGGATATCTGCAAGGTTGCCGATGGAGTTATAGTTGGTTCCGCGGTAGTTAAGATGATAGAGAAGCTGCAGGCAGGCAGGCGATTAATAGAAGAAACAGGCGAATTCATAAAAATTTTAGCGGAGGCGGCCCATCAATAATAGATCAAACAAAAACGTTTACGCGGTTATAATAGCCGGCGGAAAAGGCGAACGGTTTTGGCCGATGAGCAGGATCAGGACGCCGAAGCAGACTTTGCGCCTGATGTCCAGGTATTCTTTGATTCGCGAGACGGTTTCGAGAATAAAGTCCATAGTGCCTTACGAGCGCATATATGTGGTTACCAATAAGGAACAGCTAAACTCTATAAGGCCGGAGCTTCCAAATGTAAAGAATATTATCGCCGAGCCGATCGCCAAGAACACCGCTACCGCGTGCGGACTGGCTGCTATGATAATTAAAGAGAGAGATCCCAATGCCACTATGATAGTATTGCCTTCAGATCATTTTATACGCGATAAAAAGCGTTTTATAGATGCCATTCAAACCGGCATCAAGGTTGTTCAGGCTTCGAACGCTTTAGTCGCTATAGGCGTAAAGCCCTCTTTCCCGGCAACCGGATACGGCTATTTAAAGATAGATACAAGCGGACAGTTCAAGATTAAAGGGCCTGAACTTAAGGCCAGAGTGCATAGGATAAAAGAATTTGTCGAAAAGCCCGGTTTAAAGACAGCGGTTAAATTTTTGAAGCAAAGAAAGTATTACTGGAATAGCGGAATTTTTATATGGAAAGCCTCAAGCATTCTCGATGCTATTAAGGAGCATCTTCCGAGGCTATATCTGGGATTGCAGTTGGTAGAGCCGAGTATAGGCCGCAAAAATTTTTACGACAGCTTAAAAAGTATATATCCAAAATTTGAATCCATCTCCATAGATTATGGCGTCTTGGAAAAAGAGAAACGCATATTTGCTATTGAGGGTAAATTTTATTGGGATGATCTGGGTTCGTGGGACTCGCTCGCGCGCCATTTGAAGACCGACATAAACGGGAATTTTAGTCTGGGTATGCACAAGGGTGTGGATACCACGGATTCGGTTGTTGTTTCAGAAAAGGGCGTTATAGGCACTGTGGGTGTTTCAGGGATAATAGTTGTTCGTCATGGCGATTGTGTTTTGGTATGTTCGCGCGAAAGGGCGCAGGATGTCAAGAGCCTAGTTTCTGTTATGAGGGGCGACGAAAGATTAAAGAAATGGCTTTAGCGCGAATTTTAGGGCTTGATGTGGGATCGAAAAGGATAGGCGTCGCGGTTAGCGACCCTCTTGGAATTACGGCTCAAGGTGTTTGTGTAATAAATAGAAAAGAATCGAATAGCGATATGGACCAGATACGCCGGATTATCGATGAATACACGGCAGAAGTTGTAGTGGTGGGCCTGCCTCTAAATATGAACGGAACACGGGGGAAGAGCGTTGAGATTGTCGATGAGTTCATTAAAGCTCTTGGCGCCCGTATTGATATTTCCATAAAGACATACGACGAACGTTTAACGACTATGGAAAGCGAGAAATTTTTAATCTCTTCGGATGTCTCAAGAAAAAAACGCAAAGAAGTTGTGGATATGCTGGCTGCGCAGTTGATGCTTCAATCGTATCTTGGCGCGACAAAAACCTTTAAATAAATGACCGGTCGGGGAGTTTTTTTCTTTTTTCCCCGATGGGTCATCCTGAAGCCCGAAAGGCTGAAGGATCCCATCTTGAGGATTCAAATATGTATGAATCAGTAACGCTAAATAATGGAATAAAATGCGTAGGAAGGAACACTCCGAACAGAGATTCGCTTTCTATCGGGGTATGGATAAATACCGGCGGACGTTACGAGAAAAAGGAGGAAAACGGTATCTCTCATTTTCTGGAGCACCTCCTCTTTAAGGGCACTTTGAAGCGTTCCGCTGAAGATATAAAGAGAGCCATTGAAGGCAGGGGCGGGGCTATGAATGGTTTCACATCGGAGGAATTTACCTGTTATCTGGTAAAAGTTCTGGGCCGCGACAGGGCAACCGCTTTGGATGTATTGTCCGATATGGTAATAAACCCTCGTCTTTTGCCAAACGATGTGGAGAGGGAGAGAACGGTAATTATCGAAGAGATAAAGATGTATATGGATTTACCGACGCATTATGTCTATGATTTATTGATAGAGATGCTTTGGCCGAATCAACCGCTGGGAAGAAATTTGGCGGGAACAATAGAGAGCGTAAACGCGATAACCCGGAATGATATTGCTGGATATAAAAAAAGATATTATAACCCAAATAACATTGTTGTGGCCGCGTGCGGAGATCTTGATTGTCGCGCTTTCTTTAAAGATTGCGAAAGGAGCCTTAAGTCTGTTTCCGCCGGGCTGCGATCCACATTTAAGAAAGCGGCGCAGGATCAGAGATATTCCAGACTTCGCGTTTTATTTAAGCAAACCGAGCAAACTCATCTCGCGATGGGAATGCGCGCTTTCGGCCGCGACGACCCGGACAAATACGCCTTAAATCTGCTTAATATAATCTTGGGCGGGAATATGTCAAGCCGTCTTTTTCGCGAACTTCGCGAAAAGAGAGGGCTTGTTTACGAAATAAGCGCGCATACAAAGAAATTCAGGGATACCGGCATCTTTTCGATCTCGGCGGGTCTTGATACCAAAAATATATTAAAAGCTTTGAGTCTTATTGTTAATGAATTAAATCTGATAAGGCGCAAGGAGGTTGGAAGAAGCGAATTTGAGCGGGCAAGAGAATTTTATCGCGGCCAGTTGCTCTTGGGGCTTGAGGACACTACCGAGCATATGTTATGGATGGGGGAGCATATGACTGCCGATGGCGGGATACCGACGCCGAAAGAGGTTCTAAGTCGCATAGATAAGCTTGCTCCGCGGGATATAATACGGGCAGCTAATAGGATATTTAAAGATTCCAGCCTTAATTTAGCTTTAATAGGTCCGGTTAAGAAAACCAATGAAAAGGGAATATCGGAGGTCTTGACTCTCAAGTGAGAAGCACGATCAAGCTTTTTAAGGTTTTTGGGATTTCCATAGAGATGCATGTTACCTTCTTGATCTTGCCGGTATTATTCGGGCTTATGCTTGGCGTAAAGGGCATTGTTCTTATACTGGGCGTATTTGTGCTGGTGACTTTTCATGAGCTTTGTCACGCTCTCCAGGCTAAACGTTTTGGAATCAAAGTGGAGAGGGTAATTTTGCTTCCTATCGGCGGTATAGCTTCCATGAATTCAATTCCCGAAAACCCTCTTCAGGAATTTAAGATAGCTATCGCGGGGCCTTTATTTAATCTCATTTTGGCCGTGATATTCTATTATCCGATGTATATGATTCTGGGGCGGGAAATATTTTTTTCTCTTGGGTTGTCGTCTTGGCCGCATATGCTGGCATATTTATATTGGCTGAATGTTATGATGGCTGTTTTTAATCTATTGCCTGCTTTTCCGATGGACGGCGGAAGAATTTTGCGTGCTTTACTGACCCGCACTATGACATTGCGCAAGGCGACCAGAATAGCCGTGACTTTCGGATATTTTTTTATTTTATTGTTTGTTTTTTGGGGTTTTCTTTCCGGGAATATCTGGTTGTTAGTGATAGCTTTTTTTGTATATGTGGCGGCCGCGCAGGAAGCTTCGCAGGTCGATTTGGCGGAGGCGCTCAAAAGATTTATCGTGAAAGACATATTGCCGGATCAATTTCTGACGGTAAGCCCCGAGACTAAACTCTCAAAAGTGCTCGAGATGATATTTCACAGCCATCAGGAGGATTTTCCCGTGGTGGAAGGCGGCAATCTTGTGGGTATGATAACAAGGGTTGAGATTATGACCTCGATTCATAAATTTGGCCTTGATAAAGAGGCAGGGGATGTTATGATAAAAAATTTTATCACTGCCGCTCCGGCGGATTCGCTGGTGAATATCCATAAATTGATGAACGAAGCCGGATTAAGAGCGATTCCGATTTTGGAGGCAGGCCGTTTGGCTGGAATAGTGACCGTAGAGGATTTAGGTAAAGTATATTTAGTTACGCACTATTCCGCTTAAAATGCGCAGCGTAAGAGGTTTTATCGCGCAGCTTCAATTTACCCCGTTAGAGAATTACATTCTCTAACGGGGTTTACGCGGGCGTTAATAAGTTTTAAATCATAATCAAGAGGAGAAAGAGATGAAAAAAATCGAGACTAATAAGATAAAGTTTGGAACGGATGGATGGAGAGGTATAATCGCGGATGATTATACTTTCGATAATTTGCGTGTTGTCGCTCAGGCGTGCGCGGATTATTTTAATCGCCAGTTTAAGACCCAAAAGAAGAAGATCATTGTCGGATATGACACGCGTTTTCTCTCGGATAAATTCGCCCAAGCGGTAGCCGAGGTGCTGGCGGCGAATGGGATTAAGGCGTTTCTCTCGGATAGGCCTTCGCCGACGCCAGCCGCCAGCCTTAATATACGGCTTATGGGATTAAACGGAGGCTTGATTATAACAGCCAGCCATAATCCGGCGTCTTTTAACGGACTGAAGATAAAGACTCAGTTTGGCTCGCCGGCGGATTCATCGGTTACCCAGAAGGTGGAAAAATATCTTTTTAAGAATAAGGTTAAGCGCGTTTGTCTCGAAGAGGCGGTTAAATCTAAAAAGGTAGAGATGATAAACCCCATACCTAAATATTTAGAGGTTATCAGGAAATATCTCGATTTAGATCTTCTTAAGGGGTCCAAGTTGAAGGTGATAGCGGATGCTATGCATGGGGCGGGAGGCAGCTATCACGCCGACGCGCTTAAAGGCACCGGTATTAAAATAGAGGTGCTTAATTCGGAGCCGAACCCGTCTTTTGAGGGTGTTAAGCCTGAACCATTGCCTCACAATCTTCCAAAAATTATAAAGGCGGTAAAGGATGGAGATTATGATATAGGCTTGGCTACTGATGGAGATGCTGACAGAGTTGGGGCTTTCGCTCCGGGCGGCAGGTTTATCACCCCGGGAGAGATAACGTCCTTGCTGGCCCTTCATTTTATCGAGAATCGTCATTGGAGGGGAGCGCTTGTTAAGAATATCGCAGGGCCGATGCTGCTTAATAAGATTGCCAAGCATTACAATTTGAAGTTCTTCGAGACGCCGGTAGGTTTTAAGCATATCGCGAGGCTTATGCAGAGAGAGGATGTGCTTATAGGCGGCGAAGAATCGGGCGGAATCGGCGTAAAGAATTATATTCCTGAACGCGACGGAATTTTAACCGGCCTGTTGTTGGTTGAGATGATGGAGCAGGAGAAGAAACCCATTCTCGAGATAATAGAAGATATGGAGAAGAGGTTCGGAAAATTCAGGTATCATAGGCAGGATATCGAAATTCCCGTTAAAACAAGGCAGGAAGTGGTCGAGAAGCTTTTTGCGACTTTGCAAGGCAAGAATTCCAAGAAGATATTCAAGAAGGCAATATCGGACATTAAGACGTATGACGGCTTGAAATTTATATTCGATGACGAAAGCTGGCTTTTGATAAGACCTTCGGGCACTGAGCCTATCTTGAGGTTATACGCGGAGGCGCATTCAGATAAAGAGGCCAAGTCGCTTATAAAAAAGATTGACGATCTGGTTAATGACATCAAATGATAGATAAGACGCTGATTCGCAATTTTTGCATAATAGCCCATATCGATCACGGTAAATCGACTTTAGCCGACAGGCTGCTTCTTAAAACAGGCGCCATTTCACAGCGCGAATTCAGAGATCAAATCTTGGACGGTATGGATCTGGAACGGGAACGCGGCATAACCATAAAGGCGAAAGCCGTAAGGTTGGTTTATGATTCCGCTGACGGAAAACAATACACCCTTAATTTAATCGATACCCCGGGCCACGTGGACTTTACTTACGAGGTCTCAAAGGCTCTCGCCGCTTGCGAGGGGGCTCTTCTTGTTGTTGACGCCGCTCAGGGTGTAGAGGCCCAGACAGTCGCGAATCTATACTTGGCTCAACAGACTAATCTAATCATTATACCCGTGATAAACAAGGTTGATTTAACTAACGCCGAGCCCGAAAAAACCTCTAACCAGCTTAAGGATATCTTGCAGGCTAAAGACTTCGCGCCTATATTTGCCAGCGCGAAAACAGGTCTTGGCGTTGATGAAATTTTAGAGGCGGTAGTAAAGAAGATTCCTTCGCCATCAGGCGAGAGGGAGAATCCTTTGCAAGCTCTTATATTTGACTCCGCTTACGACACCTTTAAAGGCGTCGTAGTGTTTGTTAGACTTAAAAATGGTTATATAAGACGTGGAATGAAGATAAGAATGATGGGCACGGGCAGGGTTTATGAAATAGAGGAAGTGGGTATATTTAAGCCGGCTGCTTTCGTGGTTGAAGAGTTGGTTTGCGGGGATGTCGGATACTTAACTTGCAATATAAAAAATCCGAAGGATGTTCATGTAGGCGACACGATAACGAATTTCAAGAATCCAACCAAGGAAGCGTTGCCGGGATACAAGAAGGTAAGGCCGCTGGTGTATTGCGGCCTATATCCGGTCAATGCCAAAGATTTTCCTTTTTTGAGAGAAGCCTTGGAAAAGTTGGAATTAAGCGACTCCTCCTTTATTTATGAGCTGGAATCTTCGGTATCTTTTGGTTTTGGTTTCAGATGCGGTTTTCTCGGCCTTTTGCATATGGAGATAATTCAGGAGAGGCTGGAAAGAGAATATAACCTTAATCTTATCTCGACGACTCCGAGTGTGGTATACAGGGTCAAGAAAAGGAATGGACAAGTCGTGGAGATAGAGAACCCAAGCAAGCTTCCGCCGCCGCAGGATATCGATTTCATAGAAGAACCTTATATCCGCGCGTTTATAATTTCACCGGCTGATGTGCTTGGAAACATAATGCAGTTGTCTCAGGAGAGAAGAGGGATTTACAAGTCAACGGAATACTTGGATCCGGCGCGGGCTATGTTAATTTACGAGTTTCCTCTTTCCGAGATAATAGTTGATTTCTATGATAAGATAAAGTCTATGACTCGGGGCTATGGTTCTTTGGATTATGAGTTTAAGGGTTACGTAGAGAGCAATCTCGTTAAATTAGATGTACTAATAAACGGCAAACCCTGCGACGCGCTGTCTTTTATTGTAACTAGGGATAAAGCTCAGCTAAAGGGGAATCAATTAGTCTTGAAATTGAAGGAGCTTATACCCAGACAACTATTTGAGGTAGCCATACAAGCGGCGATAGGAGGGCGGATAATTGCCCGGGAAAATGTCAGGCCGATGGGAAAGCAGGTTACGGCTAAATGCTATGGGGGGGATATTACAAG
Source organism: Candidatus Omnitrophota bacterium (assembly GCA_043798215.1). Taxonomy (GTDB): domain Bacteria; phylum Omnitrophota; class Gorgyraeia; order Pluralincolimonadales; family Pluralincolimonadaceae; genus JAZDOX01. The sequence goes on from JAZDOX010000017.1 coordinate 35,049, forward strand.
GAAGCGTAAATTATGGGAGAAGCAGAAAGAAGGCAAGAAGAGGATGAAGCAGTTTGGCAAGGTTGAAATTCCACAGGAGGCATTTATGGCCGTCCTGAAACTATAAGGAAATACGATGGGTAAAAAACAGAAGAAAAAGACATTATTCAGGGAGTGGGTAGAGGTAATCGCGGCGGCATTTTTACTCGCGTTTGTAATAAAGGTTTTTGTTTTTGAATTATACAAAATACCCACCGGCTCAATGATACCGACATTGCTTGTCGGAGACAGGATAGTCGTGGTTAAATTTATTTATGGTCCGCGGCTTCCATTTTTGAATTTTAGACTGCCCGGTTTTAGGCAGCCAAAGAGAGGCGATATTGTGGTTTTTGTCTCGCCGGAAGAGCCGAAGAAAGCTTTTATAAAAAGGTTTGTGGCTTCGGAGGGAGAGACTGTTGAGATATCAAATGGAAAGATACTTGTCGATGGAAAAGTTTTAGATGAGCCGGCCGCGTTCAGAAAATTCCATTACTACAACAGGGGAGATTTTGGGCAGGAAGGAAAAGCTTTAAAGGTGCCGGAGAATTCCTATTTTGTTTTGGGAGACAATTCTGCTTCGAGCAAAGACAGTAGATACTGGGGATATGTTCCAAAGAATTATCTTATAGGCAAGGCCGTTTTGATTGTATGGCCTTTTGGAAGGATTCAATTATTGGCGGATCAATGAACCTCGCGAATAAAATATCCGTTCTAAGGATTTTATTGACGCCGTGCTTTATGGGCGCCGTGTTGTATTACAGCCCGGAGCATGATTATCTCAGGTTTGTGGCTTTGATTATATTTGGAATCGCGGGCTTAAGCGACGCCTTAGACGGGTTATTTGCCCGTCTTCTTAAACAAAAGACCTTACTGGGAACGATATTGGATCCCGTTGCCGATAAACTTTTGCTCATAACTGCTTTCATAAGCCTTTCGGCGGCCAACAATATTCCGGTTTCGCTTAGATTGCCGTTATGGGTGCCTATAGTAGTTGTTAGCCGGGATATTATAATAGTGATTGGCGCCGTAATAATATTTATTATAACGGGAGATATCAAAATTTCTCCCTCTCCCATAGGCAAGATAACGACATTCTTTCAGATGGTGACGATAATAGGGGTGCTTCTTTTGTATCCTCACTCAAATTACTTGTGGAGTCTGGCGGTTATCTTTACCGTATTATCGGGCATTCATTATGTAATACGCGGCGCGCGCCTTTTGAACGGAGCTCATTCAAGGAGATAAAATGAAGACGAGACTTATGGAACGAAGTGAACATAAGTCGTTCTTCAATAAGACACTTTTATATTGGCTGAATTTGATCCCGCACCCAGCAAGGGAGATAAGGATAAATAATTCCGGCCAGGCAATCAGCGCGCTTAAGGGACTGTTGCGAAATGCAACAAAAGTGTCATTGCGAGCGACCAAAGGGAGCGTGGCAATCTATTTCTCCGACGACAAGAAAAGATTGCTTCGTCACTTCGTTTCTCGCAAAGACACACAAATGGTATTTCGCAACAGTCCCTTAAAGCAAAAATCAGAGAGTCGTTAAGGGGAATTACTGGGTGCGGGATTTAATTCGCGCTTATAATTTACTCACACTTCGTGTTCGTAAATTATGCGCTCATTAAAGGAGATCAAATTATGCTTTTTCTAGTTTCTCTGATAAGCGCTTATTTAATAGGTTCTATACCGACAAGTTATTTATTCGGCAAAATCTTAAAAGGGATAGATATACGGCAGTTCGGCAGCGGAAACGTCGGAGCGACAAATACCTACAGGGTGATGGGAAAACTGCCCGGAATAGCCGTGCTTATAATTGATGTGGTTAAAGGATTGATTTGCGTTACCTTACTGGCCCGTCTTTTTTTGTCTCTTGGAGTCTCGATGGATCCGAAGACGTATAGTTTGATGCTTGGTCTTGCTTCTATTGTGGGCCACGATTGGACAATTTTCCTGAAATTTAAAGGCGGCAAAGGAGTGGCTACTTCTACGGGCGTCTTTATGGGAATATCGCCTCAGGTTTTTATGCTGGGGCTGATTGTCTGGATGGCGGTCTTCTTCTGGAAAAGATATGTGTCGCTGGCTTCGATAGTTGCCGCTGTAACGGTTCCGGTTCTCTTCTCAATCTTAATGTACCCTCTCGCGTATGTGATTTTTAGCGCTTTAATATGTGTTATTACCGTAATAAAACATTATCCTAATATCCAGCGGCTGGCGCGCGGCGAGGAGCATAAAATTTACCCCGTTAGAAATTCCGATAACCAGCGGGGCGAATTCAGTAAGGAATAATTTCAAAAGTTTCGCTAAGAACTAAACGGATAAAGGTTGGATTTCTAACGGGGTAAAAGATAGATGAAGATTGCCGTAATAGGAGATGGCGGGTGGGGCACCACTTTAGCCATATTGCTTAATAAGAAAGGCTTCGACGTAACCCTTTGGGGAGCGTTTCCCGCTTATCTCGAGAAGATGCGATCCTGCAGAGAGAACGTGAAATTTCTTCCAAAGGTTGAACTTCCTGAGAGCTTAACGTTAGATTCAGAAATTTACTCGGCGATAGCCGGGGCGGGGGTTGTGGTCTTAGCCGCGCCATCGCAATATATGCGCGAAGTCATTGCGCGATTCAAAGGAATTGATCTTGCGGGAAAGACGTTTGTAAGCGTATCCAAGGGCATCGAAGACGGCTCGTTAATGAGAATGTCTGAAGTTATAGAAGAGACCTTGGGGTCTGTAAATGCGGGTATTTTATCAGGACCAACGATATCTTATGAAGTGGCAAGAGGGCTTCCGACCACAGTCGTGGCCGCTTCCGATGACGAGCGTATAGCGCGAGAGATTCAGGATGTTTTTATGACGGATGATTTTAGGGTATACACAAGCGATGATGTTGTTGGTGTCGAGCTTGGCGGTTCGCTGAAAAATGTTATCGCCATAGCCGCCGGAATATCCGACGGTCTGGGATTTGGAGTAAATACGAAGTCCGGCCTCTTAGCCAGGGGCATAGCGGAGATCGCGCGGCTTGGGGTTAAGATGGGGGCGCTCCGCGAAACTTTTTTCGGCATAAGCGGATTAGGCGATTTGGTTACTACCTGCGTTAGTTCTCATGGAAGAAACAGATGGTTTGGCGAGGAGGTTGGCAAGGGACGAAAACCGCAAGATTTATTAAAGACCACAGAGATGGTTATAGAAGGCGTCCAGACCGCCAAGTCCTGTTATCACCTGAGCAAAAAATTTGATGTTGAGATGCCTATAGCCGAGCAGGTGTATTTAGTCATATACGAAAACAAAGATCCTAAGCTGGCCGTGCGCGACTTAATGACAAGAGTAAGGAAGTCCGAGTTTTAAGTTGTAGGGGAACGGGCCTGCCCGTTTCGCTAATTGTAGGGCCTGTTCCTCCAGACTGTGTCGGCCCGCTGGAATTGACGGTAATGTAGGGAACGGTCGCGACCTGTCCACTGAGTTCAAACGTTATATGAAAAAAATAAATTTAAAAATTACAATAATTTCTGCCTTACCGGCAGGCAGGCTGTAGGGAACGGGCCTGCCCGTTCCGCTAATGAAATGTAGAGCGCTGTTGCCCGAATCATTTATTAGATGAAAATGATTTAACGCATAACGGGCGGATACAGAAATCCGCCCCTGCAAAACAATTATCTTTGTCAAATATAATTCAACGGTTTAAGATGAAAATAATATTTTAAATTATTCTTTAACGGTTCAGGCAGGCCTGAACCCTACACACGATGCTGTAGGGGCCGACCTCTCGCCAGAGTTCGGCGAAGTCTGACGACTGTGTCGGCCCGCTGGAATTGACGGCATTGTAGGAAAGATGCATTTTGGTATTGGAACAGCGTGAAACATCGGAAAAAGCGAATTTTTATATTATATTGTTATGGGAAATCCCCAGTTAAATAAGGAAGTGCAAAAACACAATCGTAGTTGAAGAAACATAGGTTAGATATGATCTTTTCTGGTTTTATCGGTTCTGTTATTGGTGTTATTGCTACTATTGGCTTGTATTGGCATAGTCGTTACATTTCCACGAAGCGTGCCATTGTTGATAGACTTAGCATTCTTCAGCATGATGTTTACTGGAACTATTCTGAATCTGATGTGTTCAAAACATGGGATGCAAGCCTGAAAGAAATATGGGTTTTGTATAACGCTTTCATGGACTTTGCTCCACCCATAAAAAAAGGTAAAGCATGCAGGGCATGGAAAAATTACAAGGGTGAAGACCAAAAGACAATAAAGGAGTTGGCCAATGAAGGATGGATCGTTGATAATAAGAAACCGCCTAAAAACAAAAATGAATTTCTTTACAAAATTTATTCCTTTATAAAAGCATTATGAGTACTTATTTAGCAACTTACTCTAGCGTACTGTTACCGTTGCCATCCGTTAGCAGGGCACAGCCGCTGAGTTCAAACGTTTGGTTAAAAAATGAATAACTATCCAAAACGCAAAAAAGTCAGATTGACCGAATACGACTATTCAACAAGCGGTTTTTACTACGTGACGATCTGCGCCCATAATCATGAAGAAATTTTTGGCAAGATAGAAACAAACAGTGTAACGTTAAATGTTTATGGGGAGATTGCAAAAAATTCCTGGTTAAATTTACCAAATCACCACAAGAACATACAATTAGACGCGTTTGTTGTTATGCCAAACCATATTCATGGAATAATAGTAATAGAATGTCTTGTAGGGAACGGGCCTGCCCGTTCCGTTAACGAAAATAATAATTTATCCGTTGTTATCGGTTCGTATAAATCCGCCGTCACAAAACAAATCAATCAAATAAATAATGTTACCTTCAAATGGCAAAAATCATTTTATGATCACGTCATTCGTAATGATAAATCGTTAAATAGTATTCGTGAATATATTGTAAGTAATCCCTTAACATGGGGCGATGATGAAAATAATCCTATAAATTACAAAATAACGGTTCAGGCAGGCCTGAACCCTACAGGATAGATTTGATATAGTCAATTCACTCCAGCTGACCCTGCTTCGCACCAAAACTTGCGTTTGGGCGCTTCGCAGAAGCGCGATGAGCCCAAACGTTAGAAAAATAGAAATTTTAAAAAATTTATGATACAATCTCGTTTAGGAGGTAAATGCTATGCACTGGGTAACCGACGTATCATATCTTAACGGGTATAAGTTAAGACTTAAATTTGAAACCAACGAATACAAAGTGGTTGATTTGCAGTCGTATTTAGAAGGTAAAATCTTCGAGCCCTTAAAAAATATCGCCTATTTTAAATCCGCGATCCTCAATAAAGACATTGACACGGTTGTTTGGCCAAACAACGCTGACTTCTCTCCCGATTTTCTTTACGAAATAGGCCAACCCGTTAATAATTAATCTTCTAACCAGAAAATCCGGCCGACCGCAAAAAGCGCGGCGGATGGGTTTATATGTTAGATTAAAATAATAGGTAGCTTTTATCACTCTATACAGCTTTAAAAAAATTTGTTATAATTATAATTTGAGATTGTTGCAAAAGTATTTAAAATGATGGGTTGTATTGCCCGTCATTGCGAACACTCCGACGATACGTCGGAGGACAAAGCCTGCCTTGCCGGCAGGCAGGCAATCTAAAGATACGGAGATTGCTTCGCTTCCGGCGCCTGCCCTGAGCGAAGTCGAAGGGGTCGCTCCCGCCACAAAGCGTTGGCGGGCAGGCGCAATGACACTATAAGGGTTTTACAACGCTCTCGATCGATTCGTGGCTTAAAAATATTCGGGGAGTGGCTCAGTTTGGTAGAGCACTTGTATGGGGTACAAGTGGTCGGCGGTTCAAGTCCGCCCTCCCCGACCAATTCAGACATTTTGAAAATTCAGAGGCGATTGGTTGCTCGCTCGCCCCGCCTTCGGCGGGTCTCGCTTCGCAAAAAGCCCTGTATTTCGGAATTAAATCGTAAGGTCGGACAAATTCAAATTCGGTTTTTCGGGAAAGCAAACGGCGGTTCGTTCCAATTTTTTCCGCCAATGATTTTATTTCATAAAAATCATTGGACAAAGCCAGTTTTTCAGCGTGGTGAGCGGTTTTTATCCAGTTTCGCAAAGGTTCAATCCAATTGTTTCCCTTTCGCCCAAAATCAGACTTTCTTTTGTTGAGGTCTGTTTTTGTTTTAATGAGTTCGTCTTTTTTGACAAGGTAAGTTTCTTTTTCAATACTGCCGTCTAAAAAGGCGTTGACCAGTTTATCAAGTTTTATTCCCGTTTCCTTGATTTTTTCCTCATGATTTTGGGCGAAAGATTGCGCCGACTGGGCGTTATCTTTTTCCCAAACATCAACTTGAGCGTTCATCTTTTCCGCCCAGTCGCAAAGAGCGACATTTTGAAGCCGTGATTTCAATTGATCGGCGAGCAAGTCCTCGCGCAAATATCGCTGGCTACATTTGCCGAGCTTTTTCGTGCAACGATAATAGCGATATGTTCCGCCGTGTCCGTGAGCAAATTGCGCTGTAATGGCTCCGCCACACTCGCCACAGGTCAAAAGCCCGACAAATGGGAAGTTGTGTCTCTTTTTGGATTTGCGAGGTCTTGCTCGCTGTTTTAATACTTTCTGGACGGCTTCAAAAGTCGCTCTGGAAACAATTGACGGAAAACCGCCCTCGTAAGTTTCACCGTTGTGAACGATTAAACCGAGATAAACTCTGTTTGTCAGCATTCTTTGCAAAGTCGCTTTGCAAAGCGGTTTTCCGGTTCCGCTCACCACGCCCCAAAAACTCAGGCGTAGGCCCAAAGATTCCAAAGTGTGCCGGCCTTGCGAAAATTCCTCAAACGCTTTGGCAACGCACCTTGATTTTGTCGGTTCGGGTTCAATGGTTCTTGTTTTCGGATTATTCACATAGCCAAAAGGCGCAAGGCCGGGCCACTCGCCACGCCTGAGTTTTTGCCTAATCCCGCGCTTAACATTTTCCGACAAATTGTCGGAATAATATTTTGATTGGCCAAAGGCGAC
>JAZDOX010000033.1:0-3119 GCA_043798215.1 Candidatus Omnitrophota bacterium
CTTCCATAAAAAAGCCGTCACCTGATTATTTAATCAGATGGCGGCCCGACCATCCAAAAGCTACCTCCGGAAATACTTTCGCACTCCCAGACCACTTATCTAAATAATAACCATTTTTCTAAATTATTATATACCTAAAAAACCCAAATAAAAAGAATATTCTTAGGTAAGTCACCTTAAATTAATCCTACCGCAACCCCTTCACTCCAAAGCATTTATCCTCTTTAATATCTCCAATGCCATCCCTAGCCACTGTAACCAACGGTCAGCCGAAACTGCGAATAAATACCTTCTTTGTCATAATTCGTTCTCTCGTAAAATATTACAACGATTTTCGGTAATCGCTGCCGCATCGACCATTCGACATAAACATTATTTTTTCTCATCCCGCACAAAACGAATAATTCTGGTTTTTTTAATCATCGCAAATTCTCTTCCGTATATAATGATAGTTCGATAAGGCGTTCCAGAAGTTCGCTGGAGGGCACACCCACAAAATTATGAAGAATGAGCTCTTTCGCAAAGAGACGACAAATGTACCGCAGTTTTCGCACCCTTTCGCGGCCCGCATAAATAAAGTCCCTATGTCCGCTGTTTATTATGATGATGTTGCGCTTCTCATCATAACGCGAACGCCACATCTGCCCCGCAGCGCCCTCCAATGTATATCCCGGCAATCCTTTGTTTGAAAATTCGCTATTTTCAACAGCCGCTTTCAATAAAGAATCTACGACCGTAATGACGGCCCCTGCATCACATACAGTCTCTGCCTGCTTAATGGTAAGCCTCAGCTTGCATAATCCGGGCTCATCCGAAGTGTTAAAAATCACAACTTCACCATCGTATTTATCAAGGGCGCCTTTGCCTTCCGTAACGGCCCATCTATACGTTAGATTCTGTTCCGTCTGACGTTTGCTGCGATCCAGCCCAACGGCGCGAAAAGATTTCGTCTTGCCAACCTGCACTATCGTCGATCCCGGCTGAATCCTGGCGGAAAATAGCGGCCCCGCGATTTCGAAAAATTCTTTCTGTTTATTCTCATCCTGTCGTGATACGCCTGAAGTCGAATTTATACAAACCTTATCCGAAATTTCGTTATTAGCGCCCTGGGAAAGCATATTTTTCCGTTCAATATCAAACCAATCATATTCTTCTTGTGGTAAGATAAACATCGCCTCGCGCAGCGCCTTTTGGACGGAACGGAGTATATTCTTACTCATACGCTCGTCTTCGGCTCCCTTTTGCTCCAAGGCAATTTTTGCAAGATGCTCTTTAAGAGGCCCTGTATAATCGCAAAATCCCACGAAATATTCATCGCGAATAACACCGTCCCTTGTGCCGGGGGTAAGATGTAAAAACGGGGCATCTATAATTCCCTGAAAATACCCTGAAACCCAAGGTTCACATTGAAAAAAATCGAGCGTAGAAATATTCGGCAATAATCGCGTTCCACCCCGGAAAAGACTGATGTAATTTTCGGAATTTTTTTCCACAAGATAAACTTCCGCGTATATATCGCCGAAAGGCGTTATTATAGATGAAATATCATGAATAAGCCGTCCTTCGTATCTACGCGGCTCTACTTCGTATTCGGAGCGGCTGGTTCGATCGATAATCTTAATCTTTACTCCCGTATGCCGGATGCGATCTCTTAACTCAGAAGCCAAGTATCTCTGGATCTTTTCACCGTTCAGCGTACGTATTCCAGCAAGTAAAGGAGCTATTGTTAACTGCGTTCCTTTTATAGGCAAAAGATGGGGTCGGGGAGCAATGACATAACCTGGCTTACCTTTCTCCATGCTCACCTGGTAGGCCTTGCCGTCTTTTCCGGAAGAAACCATCAGCAATTTATGGCCGACAGTCCAAAAGCTAAGAAGGCCGATGCCAAATTCCCCCTGAATGTTTTGAGCGCCTCCTTCTTTTAAACGTCGTTTCAGAGAATCGCATATATGAGTTGCTACATATTTAAAATCAGGCATTCCTTCTTCGGTGCAGGGTATGCCCTGTCCATCATCGATAACCTTAAGGTATTGCTCCCCGTGTTCTTTACCACGAATAATCGTAATATGTTTTGCCTGCGCGTCAATACTGTTCTCTATAAACTCGGCGATTGCCTTCAGGGGATTAGTCTGCGAAAGCGCGATAATCGTTATCGCGTTCCAGTCATCACCTATACGCAACCGACCACGATGCTTCATGCGCACAGATTTATTTATGACCGACTTCGATCGCATCTCCAATCTCACCTCTCGATCTATAATGGTTCATCTACTGTAATAAAATCGATTTCTTTGAGTGCTAGCTGATACACTGCTGTACTGGTTAGTCGATTGGTGTTAATATAACAATCCGCGGGAATTTTGCGAAAGCGCTTAAATAGCTTACGGACAAATTCATATTTATTCCTATATTCCACGCCGTAAAACCACCTACTTCCTCGATCTCGTTTTTTCTTTTTCCGAATACGCGCGGCGAGGGCCTTATGCGATGCATCCAACTTAATCGTAAACACCTGCTCAAAGGGTAATGCTGTTCTTAAGAATTCTTCTCTACGATTCAACCCTGTGGTTTCGAGTATACAATTCTTCCATCGGCGCCGTGATAGCTCCCGAAACAACGCAACCCACGCATCAGCCTCACCTACTGGCGTCTGTGGAAACCGTGTCCGATGGCGACCAATACATAGAACCGGCACTTGTAATGCCTTGCTCAATCTTCGCGCTAAGGTCGTTTTCCCAGCACCCGGCAAGCCGATGATATGGATAATAGGAAGCGTCCGCTTATGCATCTTGTCTTATTTCCAATAGAACCCCTTCTTCCAAATTTCCCCGTAGAGGCGTTTGTTTAAATCAAAATTGCTTCCGAAACCCGATGTTAATACCGTACGGTATCTACGCCCGATATATTCATACTCGTTAAACCCGTTGTATTTCAATAGATAGTGCGGAATCCGCGCCTTCCTGCTTAATATATAGAATACCGCGGTAAAGAAAGTGCACATCTCGCGCTGGCCGGAACCCGCGGGGCCACCAACGCCCATGATCTCTTTATCATCGCCATTCCTTCGAATAAAAAAACTTTCAACAGGATTGCGATAATCAAATCTGTGTTCATCTCCG
>JAZDOX010000058.1:0-3634 GCA_043798215.1 Candidatus Omnitrophota bacterium
GGTTCCGGGATAATCTCCGTTTTGGCTGAACTCGGGCTTATTATGCATAATATACATCTTGCCGTGTTCTTGGGTAGTGGTTAGCTTGATCTCAAGAGTTCCATCAGCGATTTTATTCTCTAAAATTCTGTATGCTTCCTGGTCGTCGCTTTCATCAAGAAGGGTCGATTCGTTGCTCAATCGTAAAAAGCTATCAATGTATGTCTGCTTCTTGGCTGTGCGGGATGAGATTGTTCTTCTTGGCTGAAAAGGTTCTAAATCGACGTCCTTGTCTTCTTGTTTTATTTTGGATAAAAGCTCGGGAATAGCTTCCGGATCGATATATTTCCCTACAAGAATCCGAACTTTTTTATCTTGAAGGTTTTTCGCAAGCAACTGCCATCCGGAGAAGTAAAAAAAAGCAACCTCAATATCGACCCTATCAGCGCTTGTAAGTGCGTTGATCAGCGCTTCGTGCATTGTTTTAGCTCTGTTGTCAATTATGGCCATTTTCTTTCTCGTTAGTTAGGATAAGCCGCCTTGGCTGCTCAACTAAAAAAACAACCTCTTTTAGCGAGGAAACTTAACTTTATTGTCTATTTATAGTTATGACCTTCCATCACCATATCCTTGTAGGAATAGATTGATTATAAGCCTAGCAGGACCTTTATTCACTAGACTTAATGCGGACTAAATGGTGGGGTAGATTTGGGGTGGGGTAACTGCTAACCAAAAAGCTCACCGGGAGCCGGATTTATCGGCGATTTGTTGCAACCGATAGTTAAAAGATACTTTTCTATTCGTCATAGATCGGCACCTGTAGCTTATGTAGTAAGGAAATTATTTCCGGATTCCCGAAACTTGAAACCACGCCGTAGAGGCTTGGTATCATTATTTGTATTGGGTTCTGCTTCGCATCAAGAATGTGCTTCTGTGGAATAAAAACAGGTTGAAATCGGGAACAAAAAGCATGGACGCGTCCTGTTTCTGACGAGACAATGGGTCCTCCGCTGTTTCCGTAATTCAAAGCTTTGTCCAACACGTAGACCTTTGGGTCACCAGAGGTCATAGCCACGTGTGTTTCATTAATGGTGGACGATACTATTGCCGACGTAACCCGAGGGCAGAGAGACGTATAACCAACCATTATTTGGCCATGGTCTTTCGCAAAGGCGCTCGACAAAGGGTAGCCAAAAGAATACACGGACTCGCCTTCCATAAGCTGTCGAGACGATATTCCGATGAAGGGGAAAGAATTTCGGCCTGATAGCCATGCTTTGTTCGAGTTTTGTTGGAAATCGACCTTTAACAAAGCAAAATCGAGCCGTGGGATAACGTGACCGAATGACACGAATTGATATGTTACACCTGGCATTCCGCCAGGCTGTCGAGTTTCTTTTTGGAGCCATGCTTGATCGATGTCTTGCCTAACGGGTCCATCAGATTCGTTGTTTTCAGTGATAACATGCGCAGCCGTCACAAACCATCCGTCCGGGGATACAAAAAATCCGGTTCCGGTGGGAGTAGGCATCATATGTTGCTGAGGGTCCGGAAGTGCAATACAGAACGTGGCAGACTGACTGCTAGCCAAGGTTTTTGTAATTGTCATATATTTCGAGTCCTTTTGTTCATGCCTTTGTATAGCCTCCGCTTCTAACGTTTGAACTCAGCGGCTGTGCTCTTTAAAACAAGATGTTATTTTGACTTTTTTTGCAATTCATTCATCTCGCGAAATAACTTACGGACTACTTCAAGATTCTTCGTATCAAAGTTGGCGACAACATCCTTGCATATACTTTGCAAGTCGTCTATCGGACCTTTGTCCACCCGATGACCGTAAAAGTCACAAAGGTCCGATGTCATCTGAAGCCCAACGTCTTTGCACTCTGGTTTGAAATAGAGCGATAGTAACTGGTTGTCGTAGTGGTTTAAGATAACCGTCGAGAATATAACAAGCCCGCGTTTGCGGCCGTCGACAGTCTTGGACTCCATAACCACGACGTCGATTTCCCATCCAGAGTCAGTATCGACCAGTTCTACGTCATTAAGGGAGCGCAGTTCTCTATTCAGGTAGCTGATTACGGCACTCTTGATATTGTCGTCCGCCGACACAGTGACTTTTACTTTTGCGCGGAAGGGTGCGTCAGCGGCGTGAACTTCGACACTCAAAACAACGATAGCAAAGAGAACAGCGATTGACCAGAGCCAGTGAATTTTCATGGGTAGCCCTCTAACGTATAATATACGAATCCGTGATTTATGGGTATTTGCACTGCCCTAGGCTGAGTTTATCACTCACGCTATCCCTTTTCAAGCGTAATTCCGCTGGCTGATCTCCTCTGAAGTTATTGGCGAGTTGCCCTACGATGCCCTTTTTTCGCCCCGGATAGCCTGTACGTGCTGTTGTAGGAGCCAACGCGGCGGGCCCCCCCCTCGCGGGCGGCCGCCCGCGAGGCGCAGGAGCCAATCTGGTGTCCAAAAAGTGTCCACTCTATATTAAGAATCGTTAAACTTGGCTAAAACATGTTAAAACAAAAAATCTCCCTAACCTATTTAGGAAGATTGTAGTTACAACGATTTCAAGTAGTTATGAAAATTGTCCTTAACGGTTCCAGAATCTTGTGGGCTACCATTACCCAACGGGGCAGAAAGTGATATAACTACTTTTGCTTCAATTTGTTATAATGACTGAAACAAGAACCGATTATACCTGATTTTTCTTAGCCTGTAAATAATTAACCAAATTTCTTGATTTATTAATAATTTTTCTAATAAACCATTTTGGATTGTTTTTTGATACAATCAATATAGATAAAATCCTATTATATAATGATGCATTGTGTTTATCAACGACATCGATTAATTCATAAAGGAGCGATTTAAACTTATCTCGTGATACACATTGAGTAAAATAATTATCAAAACTCTGCTGAAAAATATCGTAGCAGTCAAAATCATCTTTTATCAAACCCAACTCTTTAGCGCGACCATAGAGCGCTGTTCCCGGATATGGGGTGAAGACTGAAAGGCATAGCCCTATGGCTTTTGTTTTTTTCACAAATTCTATATCTTTACGGATATCCGCTTCTGTCTCATCAGGAAAACCGATCATTAAAAAGGCGTTGGGAATAATGCCTGCTCTGATAGTGTTGGAAAAAGCCTTGTCTATCTGAGCCCTTGTCACATTTTTATTGATTTTGATCAATATGCTCTCGCTTACCGATTCGACGCCATAATCGATGACGCGACATCCTGCCCTGCTCATCTCTTTCAATAAGGAATAATCCACCATATCTACACGGCTCGTGCAACGCCAATCGATATTAAGCTTTCCAACGGCTCGACATAATTCTATAGTTCTATTTCGATTAACGGTGAAAGTATCATCCCAGAAAATAAAATTTCTTACTTCGAATTTATCTACTACTTCCTTAATCTCATCGATAACATTCTGTATGGAGCGGTAACGCATCTTTCTGCCAACGATAGCTTTGGCGCTGCAAAATCCGCAATCAAATGCGCACCCCCTGCTGGTAATAATAGCGCCGTAGGCTCTTTTATCACGTAAGGGTTTTACAAGTAAATCGCGTGCCGGAAAACTTAATTTATCTAAATCGACTGGCACTGGTCTATTTTCCGTATGAGTTATCAATCC
>JAZDOX010000075.1:0-55529 GCA_043798215.1 Candidatus Omnitrophota bacterium
GGATGATTACATAGATCCGCTTAATCTTTATTATCATTGGCAGGCTTTGGCGAAGTTCAATGAGGGCGAGGAGCGGCGCAATATGAATTTACGCTATAGCCGCGCCACGATAGAATGCGATGACGGCGCTGTTTTAATGGCCCAGGGAATACTTAATGACAGCAGGGCCTTAATATGGATATATGATTTGGACAGGATGAAGTTTGATCAGGGGCCGCTTAAGCCTCTTGACGCGAAAGATGTCATTTTGACTATTGCAGGAATGAACGACGGCAAGTATAAAGCGGAGTTTTGGGATACCTACAAGGGTATAATCACCGGCGCTTCAGAGGGGGAATGCATAAATTCAGAGGTCAAGGTGGCTTTGCCGCGGATAACCAAAGATATCGCCTGTAAAGTCATAGCCCAAGATAAAACGTCATTCCCCGCTTTAAGCGGGGAATCCAGTCACGCAAGTCTGGATTACCCGATTGATCCCCCGATCAAGTCGGGGGAGGGTAATGACGAATTTGCTGTAGTTACTTATAAAACTGCTTATAAGAATTCCAGCTCTGTTACTGAAGAACCTCATATAGTTTCGCGTATTTTGGATAAAGAAGTTGAGCTTGCGCCGAGAGATCTCTGGGAAGGTTTTGAGACTCAAGATGGTTGGCAAGTCGCCGATTGGTCTGACAAAGCGGATATCTTGTTATCTTCCGAAAGAGTTACGGAGGGCAAAAAATCGCTTAAGGTTGTTTTTGACAAAGCCGGCAGACGAATGGACGGCAAGGGGATAGCTGTAGACAGGCGTGATATCTCGCTGGATTTATCAAAGGCGAAAGATATGATATTTGACGTATACCTTGACGCGCCAAACTCAATAGAGCTGTCAGTTGTGGTAAACAGCAAGTCTTTTTGTGAAAGTCCGCGCAGGATCATTCTTCCCGGCTGGAATAAGAACGTTACTTTTGACCTTACGGCAAGCAATTTTAAGAGAGAGTCCACCCGTTGGCAGCATAAAGGTAAGGTTGACAGGTTTGAGCCGATAGAAGAAGTTACCTTTATGATTTATCCTTGGGATATTGAAAAGGGCGCTGTTTATATTGATAATGTTGGGTTTTTGGAGAATTAGCGCGCTGTAACATAAATTTTATATTGTTCGAGCGAGTCCCGACGTATCATCGGGGCGAGTCGAGAACTATGGATACGGGCTAAAGCAGAGCTTCTCGACTCATCCGCCTCAGGCGGATTCGCTCGAAGAATAAGCGCTTGCTGTCCCAAGCATTACCCTGAAGCGATGTCATAGTGCAATTTTACGTGTCAATAACATAGTTAGTTGTAGTTTACCCAAAATTTAAGTATGTTTTTACGTAATAGTTGTAGTTCAAATGGGTTAGAAAGATTTAAAGGCGTATGAAGTAAGACGAGAAATAGAGAGAGAAAATATTGTTCGAGCGAAGCTGCGCTTTTATCTTCTCGACGATGCTCGAAGAATAAAAGCGCAACTGAGTCGAGAACCGTAACATTGATAGAAAATTTTGGGTAAACTCCACCATAGTTAGTTAGCCGCACAGAGGTCTTTTAGATGAATTTTTTGATATTTCAACAATTTAGACGAAAAAAAAGCAACAAAATACTCTTGACAAATCTCATTTTAGATGGTAATATTTCTTTACTTAGAGCGTATACTAAAGTATGCTTAGAAAGTAAATATGCGTTTATTTTTTTAATGATATGTTAAAGTGTCAAGTTTTCCTAAAAAGATATACATTAGCGCACTGTTATATATAAATTGTAATAATAATCTACTAGCGCATTGTAACATAAATTTTATACTGTTCGAGCGAGTCCCGACGTATCGTCGGGCCGAGTCGAGAACTATGGATACAGACAGCAACAGAACTTCTCGACTCATCCGCCTTAGGCGGATTCGCTCGAAGAATAAGTGTTTGCTTGTCTTCAGAAACTGCCATAAATTAATGTTACAGAGCACTAGACTAGATATGATATACAGAATACAAAAACTAAAAAGAAAGGGGGTGACAATATGAAAAAGTGCTTTTCAGTATTAGTATTAGCATTGGCAGCATTGTTTATCTCTGGCGCGGCGCATGCTACAACAGTTCAGTTTGATTGGACAGCAGCAGGCGACAAACTAGGATGGGATTCATGGGAGGAGTACGGGGTCGATCATACATTAGCTCAGTCAACTTTTGGGCTGGACGGCGGCTCTCTTGGAGCAACTATTTCTACCTCTGACTGGGCCAAGTCTTTATTGATTGGTCGCTTCATCGGTGGTGGTGGCGTCAGGGACTTGACATTGGAGCCGAAATATAAACTCGATGTCTATAGGCCAGCGGGCGCAAGTAGTCTCAATGCTAAATTATGCGTGGAGACAAACTGGACACGAATCTATGATTCAACCTCGTATAATTTAAACGAAGGGTGGACCACCTTGACTTGGGATATGGCTGCTAGTGGTGTGCCAAACTTGAATCAGGCTAATGGTCTTGCCGTACTGATAGAAGGAAATTTTGTATCTGTGCCAGTCACATATAATTTGGATAATGCCACAACAGTTCCAGAACCTGCAAGTTTACTCTTGCTCGGCACCGGTTTGGTGGGTTTGCTTGGTTTTACAAAGAGAAAGAAAGCTTAATTTTACATTGTCATTGTACGGCTTGGAGGTTGGGTCATAATGTAGTTGCTCGATTCCCGCCAGAGGCGGGTCTGCCTCAGGCATGATATCGAGCACAACATATTGGCCCAATAAATTGGGCAACTACAATATGTTGATCTATTTAGTCAAGAAAAAGGGTTATGACCCAGCCTGTTGACCGGACAATCCAGACACGAAAATGCTGTTTTACAGCATGACTGGATTCCCGATTAGGCCCTTCCTTTAAGTGGATTAGGAAGGCCTATCCTTTAGGATTAAAGATTTCGGGAATGACACTGCAATGGCTAATTTGATGGACAGGTATGTCTTAAGCTTATGATTAAAGAGGGCATTAAAGCTTTGAGGCGGGAAGTGAAAACTTGCTCCCTCACCCGAAAAGGCTTATAATGCCCTCTTTTTTTGTTGCCTACGCGTAAATGAAAGATGTATAATAAAACCTCTACGCAACTCGTTCTACGGAATGTAGGGCGTGTTCCCCGAGACTGTGTTGTAATGTAGTTGCTCGATTTATCGAGCACAATATATCTGCCCAATGAATTGGGCAACTACAATATGTTGACGCAGTTAGCGGAAAAAAGAGATTGCGACATAGTCTGAATGACACATCTCGTCGTAAGACTTCCAAGGGCTGAACTGTTACAATAATTTAAGAGGCGCAAAATGAGAAAATTTTTTTATCTTTTTTGGGTATCAAGTCTGCTTATTATTTCTGTTGCTTATTCCCAGCCTGTTGAAAGATATGGCTTTGAGAATGGAACTCAGGGCTGGGTTGCCTCAGATTATCAATTCGGCAGAGCGGTTTCTAATGTAACACAGTCTTCGGATAGAGCTGTTGTCGGCGCTTATTCCTTAAAGGCTATGGTTGATTTGATAGGCGGGAGTTCCACAAATGCCAGCGGCGAGGCATATGTGGATATGCGAAATAACCCCCCTTTAGGCGTAATCACTCCAATTAACCTGCAAGGCCAAACACTTACAGCGTATATATATTGTCCAGTAGGCTCAAGAGGGGACGTTACAGCGCCAAATGGAATTCAAATATTACTCAAAGATGAAAATTGGAAGAGTCTTTATAGTAAATGGATAAATATAGTTGAGAACTCGTGGATAAAATTAACACTAACTATAAACGACACTTGCGATTTCGATTCTACAAAAGTTATTGTGGTTGGTTTCAAGATAGGGGCGGGTTTAGGTTCTTCGGCAAGATATAACGGCCCTATTTACTTGGATACCGTAAGTTTTGACGTTGGGGGAACGCCTCCTATGCCGTCTGCCGAGAATCAAAGATATGATTTCGAGACGGGAATTCAGGGCTGGGCTGATTCAAATTATACCTATGGGCAGGCAGTTGTCTCTGTTGAGCAATCTTCCGAGCGGGCGGCTCTGGGCGCGTCTTGTTTGCGATCGAACGCTGATTTAGCGGGCGGCGATACCCATAAGTCTTATGGCGAGGCTTATGTGGATATGAGGTATTCTCCTCCTTCAGGGGTAACCGCTCCTTTGAGTTTAAATGGGGTTGAGGTTTCAGCTTGGATATATTGCCCTGCCGGATCGCGAGGAGATGGCAATAACCCAAACGGCGTTCAGATATTCGTTAAAGACGAGAACTGGAAGGCTGAGTATTCGAGTTGGACTAGTATCTTTGAGAATGTTTGGTTTAAGATTACCTTGACACCATGCTTAAGCGCCCCTCTCAATGGTTCTATGGACGAGGGTTTCGATCCCGCAAGAATAATTAACATCGGCGTCAAGATTGGCACAGCTGCAGGCTCAACCGCTCTTTACAAAGGGCCTGTTTATTTTGATGTCCTGTCATTTTCACAGCCAAGCGTGCCGCTTTCAGACTATACGTATGATTTTGGCAGCGCGGGCGCATTGAATGGAATTCCACGATGGGACGTGGATTCCGGATGGGGGGCTTTAGCGTGGGATAGTGTGTATTTGTCAGAAGAAGCTTTAACGGCGTCCGCGAAATTTAGTATGACTTCAGATAAGGAAAGAAAAGGATTCGTCAATATTTTTTATGCCCCGCCGATTTATTTAACGAACAAAGACAATCATATTATCAGGGCCGAAGTAAAATTTGACCCGCAGCCCGGGCCGCTGGATTTCATAGGAGTTATCTGGGTTTACGATAAAGAAGGCGAAAGATGGTATCGAAATGATTATAAGAATATAGGCGGCGGCGCCGGATGGAGCGTATTGAGCTTTGATTTAGATGATAATATGGCCTATGATCCGGATTTGGGTTTTGGAGAAACGATGCCGTTAGGCCAAATCGTTAAAGTGGGAATTCAATTATATGCCAACGCTGATTATACAGGTAGAGTCTATTTTGACAATATTACTATTGGAGGCAGGGAGATAACCTCGAAATATCCCCAAAATAATACAGGACTCGTTGAAAGAAGCGGGACTAATTTTGTTTTGGGCGGCCAAAAATTTTATTTTGCGGGCGCAAATGCCGAGTATCTCTTTGAGAAATCCGTGCCAATAGAGGAGAAAGTCCTGGATTCGGCTAAGGATATGAATCTGGGGGTAGTGCGCACCTGGGCGTTTGGAGAAGGCGAGGACGCCAGTTTTCAGCCCATAAGAGGTAAGTTCAATCAAAGCGCTTTTGAGCATTTAGACAGGTTAATAGCTTATGCCGGTAAAAAGGGCATAAGGCTTATGTCCCCTCTGGTGGATAATTGGGGCCATTATGGCGGTATGTATAAATATATGGATTGGGCTTTAGCCGAACATCCCGAGAGTGTTCCTGATTACGATGATAAAGGGAATTTTGTGGATAAGATAAACAAGAATGACGCTTTTCACGATCAGTTTTTCGTAAATCAATATTGCAAGCAATGGTATAAGGATTATGCGAGTTACCTCTTGAATAGAACCAACTCTATAACAGGTGTAAGGTATAAAGACGACCCCAACATTTTTGCCTGGGAAGTGTTTAACGAACCGCGCTGCGGTTCGGATGTTTCAGGTAAAAGGGTTCATGATTGGATAGTCGAGATGAGTAATTTTGTAAAAACAATCGACCCAAATCATCTGGTCGGCACAGGAGAAGAGGGCGCTTACATAATGGCTAAAGATCAAGCCGATCAGTTTAGCGGTTGGCAGGATTATCCTTATAACTATTGGATATACGGCTTAACGCAAGGATCGAGCGGAGTCGATTTCTTAAGCGATCACAAGACTACCGATACCACTGTTTTCTGGCAGGACTATGAATGGGGGGAGAAAGAAATTATAGGGCCGATTCATTCCGAATTAAGAGAAGGCGCTTTGAATGTGGATTTTTGTTCTTTCAGGGCCTATATCGACGCTTCAGAGTTTAACCTTTATCGCGTTGATCCGTACGATCAATCGCTTAAATGGATTGAACAGCATATGAACGACGCTTTTAATGTTATCGGAAAGCCGGTGATTATGGAAGAGTTCGGCATCCATACTGTCGGCTATATTTATGGAGGAGGATTCGGGGAAAGGAAATTTCACAGACGTCCGGCTTACACTGTTTCTGACCGGATGAATATTTTCCAAAAGTACTACGATTATATTTATGACAACAATATAGCCGGTTCTCTATTTTGGAACTTGGGCTATGATGGAATGAGAGCGGATTTGTTCGACGGCTGCGAAACTTTGGCGCATAGTGTTTCCTCGACATGGGCCATAGACTCCAATTCTGACGCGGCGGCAATTTCGCTGTCTGAGATCAATGTTATTCAAGGAGAAAAATCTTTCAAACTTGATTACGCTAATCCTTTGGCTGGCAGGGCATTTTATGATTTGCCCAATTTAACGGAGAAATGGGAAGTTACAGCCGCCAATCCTCCATCCTCCGGCGCCATTAACAGGGCGAAGTTCACTTTTGATTTATATAATGCCGGAGATGCCAAATATGTTGATTTAGCTGTTTGCGCGGGTCCAAATTTGACGTGGCATGAGTCGACTTTGCAGCCGCTTAATACGGGATGGAATAAGGTTACAGTTGATTTATCTTCCGAGACCTGGAAATCAGCGGTTACTGATTGGAGTTATGCGGGCGACATCGCTGATTTAGACGATGTCAGGAAGATCTCCATAGGCTTGTTTGGGTATTCTGCGCCGGGGTCGGCATATGTGGATAATATCAATATATTGGAAGACGACGGTTTTGTTATCTATCCGGGCGACGAGATAACAAATATCATTTCAGCTCATGCGCGGATGATGGCGGATAAATTTGAGGATTTGCCTGTAGTAGATACTACTCCGCCCGCCATACCCATAGTTACTACTGAAAAGGCGTCTCTTCCTGGAAGCAGGACAGAGTATTCTATTAAAGCTAAGTGGGAATCTTTCGATTCAGAATCAGGCGTAGCGCAATATCTATTTGCTATAGGCACATCTAAGGGGTCAAATGATGTTCAGGATTGGAATCTTTGTAAGGCCAATGTTACCAAAATTACAACAGTAGATTTAGATTTAGCGATATTTTCAGGCAAGACCTATTACTTTACCGTCAAAGCTAAAAATGGCGCAGATCTATGGAGTGAGCCGGGTTATTCAGAAGGAATAATTTTTGTAGATACGACTCCGCCCCCCGCGGTTAATTGCTCCATCAAGATAAACGACAATGCTCAATATGCCGCCTCTACCGTTGCAACTCTAACTTTATCAGCTGCAGATGCGCCGGGTGGCAGCGGTATGGGAACGGGTAGCCAGATGAAGATATCCAACACAAATCCTGCCGACTGGACCGCCATTACGACAGTAGTTTATGCCACAACCAAGTCTTGGACGCTGACTACAGGAAGCGGCACAAAGACCGTCTATGTCAAATTCAAGGATGCGGCAGGCAACTGGTCAAATGCCGTATCCGATACTATCATATTGGATACTACCCTACCCGCTGTGCCGGTTGTCACTGATGACGGGACATACACAACAAGCACAACCCAGCTGCACGCTTCGTGGAGTTCAAGCGATCCTGAGTCGGGCATAATCGAGTATAAATATGGAATTGGCGCCTCAAAGGGAGCCGCCGATGTGGTAAGCTGGACAAATACTACCTCAACCAGTGTTACCGGAACAGGTCTGTCTTTGCAATACGGCAAGACCTATTACTTTACAGTTCACGCCAAAAATGGCGCTTTTGTATGGAACGGCCCCGGTTATTCGGATGGCATAACCATAAACGATATTACTCCCCCTTCAATAAGCCATACTCCTATTGCTTCAGCTCCTAAGAATAAGCCAGTTACATTTACCGCCACTGTTACGGACTCAACATCAGGAGTAAAAGAGGTAACTCTTTATTGGCGTAAATGGATACGAAGAATATTTTGGTGGGAATGGAGCGACCTGCGCCCTTTACTTATGAGCCCGCAAGGGAATAATAAATATAGCGCAATTCTTATGGCTTCTCAAGTTGAGGATAGAAAGATAAAATATTACATCACAGCTAAAGATAAGGCGAACAACGCGAGAAGTACGTCAACATATGTTATATCAAGATATTAAGAAGGGACACACCTTAGGTGTCGAAGCAGACGGTTTTATATGGGCGCAAACGTATTTGGAGAATATTTTGGCGGGAGTGGAGCTACTCGTGTGTTTTGTCTATAACTTCGCAGGGAAGCAATATTTACAAAACAACCCCCCACTACATTGTAGTATAAATTTTATACTGTTCGAGCGAGGCCATTGGCCGAGTCGAGAACTATGGATATGCCTGCCTGTGCGTGGCACGCAGACAGGGACAGGCAGCAGAACTTCTCGACTCATCCGCCTCAGGCGGATTCGCTCGAAGAATAAGCGCTTGCTGTCTCCAAGGACTACCATGAATTAATGTTACAATGCGCTACTTGCTTCAGAGTAAGTCACTAATTAATTGGCCTCCTGAGCAGCAGCTTAACTATTTCTTGACTTTTTGCGTCTGGGATAATAGTATTAGAATATATTTGATGAGGGATTATGGCTATGAAAAAGGCTATTCATATGTTTCCTTTAGTTTTTATCTTATTTTGTTTTTCCGGTTGCGCGGAAAAAAGTTCCGATAAGGAAATCTTGATGTGGCTGGTTGGTTCCGAGAAACAAGCCCAAACGATAATCGAGTTAGGCGGGGAATTCTTTAAAGAGACCGGAGCCAAGGTAAGATGCGAAGCGATTGCGTGGGGCGAGGCGCATTCAAAATACCTTACTTCCGTAGTGGGAGAAGTAACCCCTGACATAGGGACAATGGGCCTTACATGGGGGACTGAATTCGGAAACCTCGGCGCGATGGTGGATATTAAGAAAGCTTTCCCTGAAGATTTTGACGAAATCAAAAAGAGCCTATTTCCCGGCTTATCAGCCTCAATCGAATATAAAAATACCGTTTACGGCATTCCGTTTGATATGAGCGAACATATCCTTTACTACAGGACGGATATGATAAAACAGCCCCCGAAGACATGGCAGGAATTAACCGAACTCTTGGGCGAATTGAACAAAGACGGCAAGACGATGATCATAGATTGGGGCAATTTGAGCTGGGTTGGGTATTCACCGTTCTTGTGGCAGGCAGGCGGAGATTATTATGATAAAGACGGCATAACCGCCGCCTTGAATTCAGAAGAAGCAAGAATCGCCATGGATTTTTTCACCAATCTTTACATAAAATATAAGGTTCCCACGGAAACGAAGCCTTTTGAGGGTGGGATGCGCTCAGGCGATTATCCTATGTGCATATCCGGAAATTGGAAGATAACCAGTCTTTTGGATATAGCGCCGGAGATAACAGGGAAATGGGCCGTTGCTCCATTGCCCGCGGGTCCGACAGGAAAACGCACAGCTTTTGTGGGCGGCAGGGTTATGGGCGTATTTAGCCGGTCAAAATTCAAGAAAGAATCCTGGGAATTTATAAAATTTTTATCGCGGCCGGATATTCAAGTAAGGTTATATGAGGAGACGGCAAGATCTCATGATACCTATCTTCCTCCCAATATGCAGACATGGGATATGTTGCCTATGGATGCGAAATTCAAAGAACCGTTAAGAACTCAAGCGCTTGACGCTAAGGGCCCTCCTTCGGTTTTAGGATGGGATCACAGCACAAGATTTATAGATACGGCCGTTCAACTGATTACCCTTAAGGGCAAGGACGCAAAAAGAGCGCTCGAAGAGGCTAATATGGAATTGAACAAGAGGATTCAAAAGTGAGGTCATTATTATTAAAGGAATTCGATAAACAGAAGTGGGCGTATATTTTTATTGCTCCCGCCCTGTTAATCTTCTTTACCTTTCTTATCATTCCAGTTTTTGTTTCTTTGTATTGGAGTTTTACCGAATATAATATTTTGCAGCCCCCGCATTTTGTGGGATTAAAGAATTACGCGACTATTCTTTTTCAAGATGCCCGGTTTTGGAAAGCGCTCTCAAACACGATAATTTATGTGGCAGGGACGGTTCCCACGAGCATAGCAATCGCGCTGCTTATCGCCCTCGCCATAGACCAAAATATAAGATTCAAGAATTGGTACAAAACGTTTTTCTTTATACCAAGTATAACCTGTATAGTGGCCGTCGCGGTTATCTGGAAATGGCTTTATTCTTCCGGAAAGTACGGTCTGCTTAACCATATGTTATCCGCGATAGGGCTTAGCCCCGTTGAATGGCTGGGGCTCAAGTGGTCTCTTCCCTCCATTATTATAATGAGTGTATGGGGGGGATTGGGATATAATATGATATTATTCTTGGCGGGCTTGCAGGGCATACCGCAGGTTTTTTACGAGGCCGCGGAAGTGGATGGAGCCAGCGAGTGGGATAAATTCAAGAATATCACTCTGCCTTTACTTAGGCCCACGATGTTCTTTGTGATCGTTATGTCCATAATAAGTTCTTTTCAGGTCTTTGAGCAAGTCTACATAATGACCTATAGTTCCGAAGGCGCCGTAGGCGGAACGCTGGATTGTGCCCTTACTATAGTGGCATATTTGTATGAGACCGGATTTCAGCGATTTTCCATGGGTTATGCCTCCGCTTTGGCGTACCTTATATTTATATTCTTATTTATAGTTACCCTAATTAACATTAAATTAGTCGAAAAGAAGGTAGAGTATTAAAATATGGAAATAAGAGAATTAGAGACTCAGGGCGACGTTAAAGCGGGCAGCGTTAAACGTCGGCAGGCCGCAATAAGGTTGGTAGTATATATATCTTTGACATTGGGCGCAATGGTGATGATTATCCCGTTTGTTTGGATGATAATCACTTCTTTCAAGCCTCTCGAAGAGATAAGCACGTATCCGCCCAGTTTTTTTATACGCAAACCCACCGTGGCGGCTTATATTGAACTCTTTAAGATGGTTCCGATGGCAAGGTATTTCTTTAACAGCCTGGTAGTTACCCTAACGATTACGTTGACCAACCTGTTTTTTTGCTCATTGGCCGGTTACGCTTTCGCGAAGCACAGATTTTTTGGCAGAGATAAGATTTTTTTATTTTTAATAGGTTCGATGATGATTCCCTGGCAGATTAATTTAATACCAAGCTTTGTGATTGTTAAAAAATTCGGATGGTTAAATTCTTACCCCGGGCTTATAGTGCCCGCCATGTCAAGCGCCTTCGGGATATTTTTAATGAGGCAGTTTATTATGGCTATACCCGATGATTTAATAGATGCCGCCAAGATAGACGGCTGCAGCGAATTTACCATATACCGATTGGTTATACTGCCCCTGATCAAGCCCGCCTTGGCGTCTTTGGCTATTTTTACTTTTATGGGTCAATGGAATAATTTTGTCTGGCCGTTGGTTATAGTCTATTCTTCAAAGATGCGCACTGTTCCTTTAGCTCTTTCGGTTTTAAACGGGCAATTTGGGGATAATTTTGCCATGGTAATGGCGGGAGCCGTTGTGGCGACGTTGCCCGTGCTGATAGTTTTTATAGCATTCCAGAAATATTTTATCAAAGGAATAACTCTTACCGGCCTCAAAGCTTAATTGATGGAGAGTCCGGAGAGATTTATCTATAGTTTAATTAATGATGATGCGAATCAGCAAGAAGAACGTGACCATAAAAGATATCGCAAAATGCGCGGGGGTGGCTCATTCTACGGTTTCTTTGGCTATGAACAGGCGCGCCCACGTATCCCCAAGAATGAGGGAAAAGATACTAAGGATTGCCGAGGAGATGGGCTATCAGCCTAATATGATGGCCAGAAGTCTTATTTGCAAAAAATCATCCACCGTCGCTGTTATATATCCCGAAGATTCGCGTTTTTTCGAGAAGACGTATTTTTTGATGTTGATTGAAGGGATTCAAAACGCATGCAAGAAACATAATCGAGGCCTTATGTTTTTCGGGATTGACTTGGCAAAGGGCGAGACTTGCCAGAAAATTTCAAAGAAATGGCAGGTTAACCCCATTATAATAATTAATGCCGATTATGCGAAAGGCATCTTTAGCGAAATAAAGGAATTAAACAGCAATGGAATATATTTTTCGTTGATAACGAAATATTTCGGGAGCGAGATGGTTAATTCTCTCTTCGTCGATAATTTTGAGGGAGTAAAACTTGCCTTGGAGTATCTTGCGGGGTTGGGGCATAAAAGAGTCGGGTATATAAGCGGCAATCTGGATTCATTCGACGGGTTTGAGCGATTAAACGCGTTCAAAAAAATCTCCGCGAACTTAGGTTTGGACCAGAGCGAAGAGCTTATCACCTACGGAGACTTTACCTTCGAGAGCGCCGAGAGAGAAATCTCGAAGCTATTGAGGTTAAAGAGGCGTCCGACTGCTGTATTCGCGGCAAATGATTATATGGCTCTGGCGGCTATAAGAAAGATAAAGACATCCGGTTTATCCATACCAAAGGATATAGCGGTTATGGGATTTGATGATACTCTTGAAGCCGCGTATGTGGAGCCCGGCCTCACGACAATTAAACAGCCGCTAAGGGAGATGGGCGAGAAGGCGGTTGATTTAGCCATACGTAATATGGAGCACCCCGCTTTAAAACCGCAGAGTATGATCTTTAAGCCGGAGCTTATAAAAAGGCAATCTTGCTAAGTAGGGGCGAACGGCCGTTCGCCCCTACTCTATAGTGCACTAATACGAACGCATTAAGTAAAGTGTCATTGCCCGGCTTGCAGGCTGGGCCATAACCCTTTTTTTTGACTAAATAGGTCAACATATTGTAGCTGCCCAATTTATTGGGCCGATATGTTGTGCTCGATAAATCGAGCAACTACATTATGACCCAGTCTCTTGACCGGGCAATCCAGACACCAAGTAACATATCTTTATAGCGTGACTGGATTCCCCGCATTCGCGGAGAATGACAGCATGTATTTGATTTCATAGAAACTTATGAGATTGCCTATAGTCGATTAATGCGTTTGTATTAGTTTCTTTAATTGACATATATTTCAGGGTGTAGTATAGTAATGTCGTAAATAACGCTAGGATCTTTAAATGAAAAATAGAATTACTATCATTTTTTTGATCGCGGCGGTATCGCTTTTATTCAAACTATTTTTATGTTGCCCCTGCCTTTTTGCTTCTTCAAATGACGCCGGGTTAAGCATAAGCGTTGGCGTTAATTCTGTATTCAGCATTAAAGTTAGTCCCACGTCTCTTGATTTTGGAAGCGCCGACCCGGGCGCTGTCACGCCCACCAAGACAGTTGTTATCGAGTGTGTTACCAATAATAATAATCAATGGATTGTTCAGATAAGCGATGCCGCTGAGTTGACGGCAGGCGTCTATACCATTGCCAACGGTGAATTTAACTGGTGGGGATCCAGCAATGGTTCGGGTTATTGGAATCCGGGGACAGCAAAGATGAGCGTCGAGCCCCAGACTTTTTATACTGCCGCTTCGGACGAATATATCACCACCGCACCGGTGGTTTTAACCGTTAATCTCAATGTAGATATCCCTAATTACCAACCAGCCGGCACATATGTTACGACCATTGAATTTACTATGTGCGAACAATAAATCCCATTAGAGATCTTCGGCCTCCAATGGGATAAATTTTGATGATATGTTTAAATATAAAAATAAGAGATTTAAAGCCGGCGCAGGGAAGAAGAAAGTTTTAATAAGTTGCTTTTGTTTCTGCGTTATTTTTTCGATGGTATCTTTTTTTAGGTCCGCGGAAGCCGCTTTTGGGATTACGTTGGATGCCTATAGTCTATCTTTTGGCAGTTTTAATCCCGGAGAAATAAAGACCGATGTTCCCGAAGGGTCCATAATAGTGACTTGCGCTTCTGATCAAGGCAATGCCTGGAATCTTAAGATAAAGACCGAATACCCGCTCGTCAATTCCTTAAATCCGGCATCTACAATTCCCAATGCGAATTTATGGTGGTACGGGGTAAGTTCGACAGGCGCGGGGACGCTCATAACAGCCAGAGAAGATTTTAGTTCCGAAAAGACAGTTTACTCGGCGCCCGCTGGAGAAGGGACAAGCGGCGTAGAGATTAAAGTAAAGTTCGAGATATCTGTGCCCAAAGACGTTCAGTCCGGTCAGTACAGCAGCAATATTATATTCACAATTATCGAATAACATTGCTGTTTTAATTAGCATTTGTCATTTCCCGATTTACAGACTGGGATACAATGTTGTGCTCGATTTATTGAGTACAACATATCGGCCCAATATCATGCTTGAGGTAGACCCGCCTCTTGCGCCAGAGGCGCATCAAGCTGAGGCGGGAATTGGGCAACTACATTATGTTGATCTATTTAGTCAAGAAAAAGGGCTATGTCCCAGTCTCCAAGTTGGGCAATGACAATATAAAATTGAATCTCAAAACTAAATTCTCGTCGTGACGTAGAAATTAATTTAGACACAAGCGATTAAATAAGGAACATAAAAATGCGCCCATGTTTAAAAAAATCGTTATATTTAACGGCGGCGGTAATTACACTAGTCTTTTTTCTCGGGCGAATGCCGAGAGCCGAGGCATTTTCAATGAATTTAGATCCTCCCCGGCTTGAGCTTTCAGCGCCACCTGGCGGCAGCAAAAGCGGGGTGATTAAAGTCGGCAATCCCGGGGATGTTTCTTTGAAGTTAAAGGCATATGTGCAGGATTGGATTTACGATCCGCCTGGAAACAGGGTCTTTAAGCCGGCAGGGACCACACCTTTATCCTGCAGCAACTGGATTCATCTTTACCCGGAGCAGCTTGAGGTAAAACCTGGAGAGAAGGCCGAGATTATGTATACTTTAAGTGTGCCTGCGGACGCCAAGGGCGGTCGTTATGCGGTGATATTTTTTGAAGGAACATTGGGTTCCGGCTCCACGGAAGAGGGGGTTATCGTCAGGCTTGCCGGTAGAATGGGAACAATTGTTTTAGAAGAGACAGAAGGCACCGTGATTAAAAAAGGAGAGATCGCTTCTTTAAAAATTAGCCGGCCTGACGAGAATAAGCCTTTGGATATCGAAGTTTCATTTAAGAATGAAGGCAATGTTTTTCTTGCTCCTTCGGGAGTGGTAAATATAATTGATAAAGAAGGAAATTTTTTCGGGCGGCAGGAATTTCAACTTAAAGGCACTTTGCCGGGAGATACGATCGAAGGTAAAGTCTCATTGTTAAGCAGTCTGCCTGAGGGAGAATACGATGTTATAGCCACGCTGGACCTCGGAGCGGAGGAAGCGGCGGTTAAAGAAACCAAGCTGGCAGTTATCAAGAAAGGCGAGATCGAGAGATTCGACGTCGCCGTTTTGCAGGATAAGCCGCCGGTTTTTTCTATTAATTTCAGCAATGACGGGAATTTAAACATAGAAACAGAAGGCAAGATAGACATTGTAGATGACAACGGTCAAGTGGTTGCTTCCTCGATCGCGGCTAAATCTTTGATTGCTCCTGACAGCCGAAAGGAGATATCCATAGCTTTGGATAAGAAATTGCCGTCCGGAGAGTATAAAGCCAGAGCTATTTTTAATTTTGACGGCCAAACTGTTTCTAAGGAAAATCGCTTTTCCATTAAATGAATGAAAAATACCGAGAGATTTTTTTTGGAAAGAGAACAAAGAGCGGATCGTTGCGAAATGCGCAATTTCGCGTCATTCTGAACGAAGCCCGAAGGGCGAAGTGAAGAATCTAAATTTGAAAGAGCAAATTTATGAAGAAGGGATTCTTCGGTCGGCCACAGCCTGCCCTAAACTCCGTCGAAGGGGCCTCGCCCAGAATGACAAAAGTGGTATTTCGCAACAGTCCCAAGAGCGATTTTTATGTGTAGTCCTTATGTTTATTATTTTAGCCCCTCTTTGTGCGTTCGCAGAGCAGGAGAGCGAAGAGCCTTCTTTATTTCCTATTTCTCCAAAGATTGAAATTGAAAAAGGGGCGTCGGCGTTGATCCCCGTTAAGAATGTTTCTCGTTTTTTAAGCGTGAATCCAAGGATTGCCTCTGCCCAGAAGATTTCCGCTGAGAGTTTATCCGTAACGGCGACTGGTCTGGGAGCTACATTTATCCATATATGGGATGAGAGGGGCAGGAGCACAGTAAGGATAGAAGTTAAGCAGAAGGGCGCTAAGGCCAGAGCAGAAAGACAGAAGAAGATAGCCGAGGAAAGATTAGTTGAATCGTTTAAAGCGAAATACTGGTTTGACTTTGAGAGTATCTTTTCTCGTCCGGATGAGCCTAATGTGGCAAAGTACAGGTATACTCGCCATTATCATAATTTAGCGGTGAACGGAGAAACTCCATTAGGCGATGTGGATTCGAACTTTAGATTTGAAGATAGAAACGAAGGAAAAGAATTAACCGAAGCCGCAGTTTATTTAAAAAACAAGGATTTTGATTTAACGCTTGGCGATAACTACGGTGATTTTTCCCCTCTGACCCTGCCTTATATCCGGTCTCAAGGCGTCAATCTTAAGTCGTCCGTGTACGATAATATGGGCTATAACCTTATATGGGGGGCTACGGGCAAAAGGCTTTGGGGCAGCAAGATATCCAATCTTGGACAGCTAAGCGGTTATTTTTCCGGCATAAGGACTAATATTTCTCCGAATAAGCAAACATCCGTTAGCGCCACTTTATTGAGATCAAATGGTCTGCAGGATAGAGTCAGCAAATATGTTCGCGCGGTGGGAGGGAATTTTAATCTTGATGGGTTTATATTTGACGGAGAGTACTCTTTTGCTGAAAGAGGCAACGCCTGGCAGACAGAATCGGAATTAAAAGTAGACAGATTTAGCCTTAAAGGGGCGTACAGGGACATAGACCCTTCCTATGAAACAGTTACCGCCGGTGTAGGTTATAAAGGTCAAAAGGGGGTTTATCTTACGTCAAGCTTTTACCCTTTTGAGTTCTTGACGTTATCCACGGGATATGATTATTACCTTAACAGACTTCTTCCCAACGCCGCCGAGCCTAGCCAATATAACACTAACTTTGTCTCCAGCCTTGATTTGAATCTGCCTTGGCAGGCGAAGTTCAGCGGCTCAATTTGGTATAGAGACAGGCTTGGAGAGCTTTACCCGAGCGTTTACCAAGGACAAACCTACCGGATTTCCCGCTCATTTAAAATTTTCGGTAGAGATATTGATCCATATTTTTCTTTTATGCCCAGCGCTTATGAGGCCGTTTCTTCGCAAGAAAGAAATTATAAAGATAAAATGACATCTATAGGCGTGAGAGCAAGACTTTTTCGTTTCCTTAGCTTGAATTTGCAGGAACAACGGGATATTAGAAGATATACATGGGACGCCTTCAAGGCTACGCCGCGGCGTTTTAAAGCGGGTCTTGTTTTTAATTCGCAAATTGCCCGATCGCCGCTTAACGCTATGGTAAAGCTGGATTACCAAAGAGATAAAGATGTTGTATCGAGAGGCAGTATCTTTTCGGGAGAGAAGATTGTTTCCGGAGAGGCCAAGTTTAGCTATAAACCGTCTAAGGATTTTGAATGTTATATTAGAGGCAAGATTCAACATATAAAGGGTGTTATAAATAAAGATTTGGATAGAGTTGAGACTGAAGTTTTTGCCGGAGCGAGTTATTTGATGGATACCGGTTTTAGGTGGCAGCCCAGCGGAATCGTAGCCGGCGCCGTCTTTAAGGACATAAACGGCAACGGCATAAGAGATGAGGGAGAGCCGGGGGTGGCGGGCGCGAGAATCTTCGTTAAC
The DNA here is from genome assembly GCA_043798215.1 of Candidatus Omnitrophota bacterium. Classification (GTDB taxonomy): domain Bacteria; phylum Omnitrophota; class Gorgyraeia; order Pluralincolimonadales; family Pluralincolimonadaceae; genus JAZDOX01. The sequence continues at coordinate 17,773 of JAZDOX010000075.1, forward strand.
AAGAACACATCGGCTTTCACGGATGCCGGCGGTAAATATATTATAAAAGGCGTAAAAGGAGTTGATGCCGGCGTGACTTTAGACGTCTCGACTATAGCAAAAGGCTATGTCTGCACAGATGCCAATCCGAAATCGCTGGTTATAGAGTCCGGCAAGATTTCTGAAGCGAATTTCGGAATTTTTACAAAATCCGACATAAACGGAATTGTGTTTAATGACTTGAATGAAAACGGCATTTTTGACGAAACCGATTTTGGCGTGCCAAATGTCTTGATAAGTCTGCAGGGTTCAAGATTTACGGTTACCGATTCATCGGGTTATTATTATTTTAAAGGCATTCCTCCGGGGGAGTATAATATTATTTTGAAGGCGGAGACATTGCCTTCAGGTTATCTGCCGAAGGGCCCCGCAGGGATAAAAATTACGGCTCTTGAAGGAGAGGCTTATAGGCGCGATTTCGCCGTTTTCGCTCTTCGCTCCATAATGGGTAAAGTTTTTGTGGACAGTAATTATAACGGTTTGTTTGAAGACGGAGAATCAGGCGTTGCCGATGTGGAGATGAGATGCGGTTCTCAGGTTGCTTTGACAGGAAAAGACGGCTCTTACGTGTTAAAGAATCTTTCCGCGGGAGAGCAAAAGATAGAGATGAGTGAAAAGACTATCCCTGATTCCTGTCGCCCGGAGGCACAAAATTATAAGATTGTTACCCTTGCTCCGCAGGGAGAAATTAAAAGAGACGTGGATTTCGCTGTGATTTCCGAACGCACAGGTCCAAATTAGTCATTTTTTCATGACGGTAAATTGCTTTTGAGGTTTAGTTTCACATTGTCATCGTCTGGCTTGACCAGACGATCCAGACATGTTAATCCGTGACTGGATTACCCGAACAACAGACTGTGACATAACCCTTTTTCTTGACTAAATAGATCAACATATTGTAGTGCATTGTAACATAAATTTTATACTGTTTGAGCGAGGCCATTGGCCGAATCGAGAACTATGGATATGCCTGCCTGTCGGCAGACAGTCCTATCAAGCTGAGGCGGGAATCGAGCAACTACATTATGACCCAGTTTGCAAGTCGCCTGCCTGCCGAAGCTTTTTGGCGTAGGCAGGGGTAATGACAATTTTATGGTCGTACAGTTACGATTATAACAGAGAGGCTGCCATGAATATCGAGCTTAAACAGGTGAACGAATACATATGGGAAATTCCAAGATCCGGAGAGATGCTTGTGCCCGGCAGAATTTATGCCGACGCGGAATTGATAAAACACTTGACCGATGATGTGGAAAAGGGGAAAGAATGGAATGCGTTGGTTCAGGTAAAAAATGTGGCCTCTCTTCCTGGCATTCAAAAAGCGTCGCTTGCTATGGCGGACATACACCCCGGTTATGGATTCGCGATAGGCGCTATCGGCGCTTTTGACATTGAGACAGGCGTTATTTCGGTGGCAGGCGTGGGGTTTGACTGTAACTGCGGAGTCAGGACCTTGCGCACACAGCTTACCCGCGATGATTTAAAAGGCAAGGAAGAACAGCTTGCCAATGAATTATTCAGAGTTATTCCTGCCGGTATCGGCTCAGAGGGGCGGATTGAGCTTTCCGTCAATGAGATAGACGAGGTTCTTATCAAAGGCGCTAAGTTTTCCGTCGAGCATGGTTACGGTTGGCAGGAAGACCTGACGTTTATGGAAGAGGAAGGCTGTGTTAAAGGCGCCGATCCCAAAATGGTTAGTTATGAAGCGAAAAAAAGGGGATTTAATCAGGTAGGGACATTAGGCTCTGGCAATCATTATTTGGAAGTGCAGTATGTCTCTGAAATTTATGACGACGAAGCCGCGCAAATTTATGGGTTGTTTCCCAACCAAGTTTTAGTCTCGATACATTGCGGAAGCCGCGCCTTAGGGCATCAAATAGGCGCGGATTACCTTAAAATTTTGGAAGCCGCCTCTATAAAATATAATATCCCGATAAGGGAAAGAGAACTTGTTTGCGCGCCGTTTAATAGCGAGGAAGGGAAGCGTTATTTCAAGGCGATAAACTGCGGCATTAACGCCGCTTTTGCCAACAGGCAGGTATTGACGCATTTGACCAGAAAAGCCTTTAGTTCGGCGATTGGCGTCGATGAAAAAACTATTCGCACTTTGTATGATATAGGCCATAATACGGCTAAATTGGAAGAACACGCCGTTGATGGACAGGTAAAGACTTTGATAGTTCACAGGAAAGGCGCCACTCGCGCTTTCGGCCCGGGCAGGCCCGAGATACCGGATAGGTATAAAAAGATAGGCCAGCCTGTTTTGGTCGGAGGCACAATGGGCACTTGCTCATATATTTTGCATGGCACCGAGAAGGGGATGAGGGAAGTCTTTGGCACGGCGGTTCATGGCGCCGGAAGAGTTTCTTCGCGCCAGCAGGCAAAACGCAGGTGGCGCGGCTCAGAGTTGATAAAAGAGCTTAAACAAAAAGGGATAATAATAAAAGGTCACAGCCTTGCTGGTGTGGCCGAAGAAGCTCCCGGCGCTTATAAGAATGTTACACAAGTCGTTAATGTCGTTCATAATGCCGGAATTGCTCTTAAAGTGGCTATGTCAAAGCCTATAATTTCAGTTAAGGGATAAACCCCGTTAGATGTTTACTATCTAACGGGGTAAATGCAGATACCCCTATCTGTAGCTATTTTATCGACGATAAGCCCAATATATAGTATTTTTTACTTGACAAAGCCCAATCGACAGCGCTATACTTATAGTGAAAACGAGGTTATTGGATGAGCGGGTTGGCGGGTGTACGGGTAACTCACTTACTCGTTAATCCGATAACTGGCTAACATAGCAAGGGAGGGGATCAAGATGAATAAGAGGGTTGAGGAGGGCGGATTATCCGCCAATTCAAGGAAAGTTTTGGAGAGGCGTTATCTCAAGAAAGATTCCGAGGGAAAGCCGCAGGAGACCATAGAGGAACTTTTTCGCAGAGTCGCTCATAATATAGCTACAGCCGATTCAAGTTATGATCCGGCCGCGGATATTAAAAAGACGGAAGAAGAGTTTTACGCAATCATATATAACTTAGAATTTTTACCTAATTCCCCAACCTTAATGAATGCCGGCCGCGATTTACAACAGTTATCGGCGTGTTTTGTTTTGCCCGTTGAGGATTCTATGGAGTCTATATTCGAGGCGATAAAGAATACCGCTCTCATCCACCGCTCAGGCGGCGGCACGGGTTTTTCGTTTTCGAGACTGCGTCCAAAGAATAGCATGGTAAAGACAACCGGCGGCATAGCCAGCGGGCCGGTGTCATTTATGAAAGTATTTGACGCCGCGACCCAGGCGGTAAAGCAGGGCGGCACGCGCCGCGGCGCCAATATGGGAATTCTGAGGATTGATCATCCGGATATTATGGATTTTATAAGATGCAAAGAGTCGGATAAGGATATTACTAATTTTAATATCTCTGTCGCGCTTACAGAGGATTTTATGAAAGCCGTTGAATGCGATGAGTATTACGATCTTATAGCCCCGCATAACAAAAAACCCGTCGACCGGCTTAAGGCCAGGGAGGTCTTTAACGCGATAGTCGAGATGGCTTGGAGGAACGGCGAGCCTGGGATAGTGTTTATAGACAGAATTAACAAGATGAATCCCACTCCTAAGATAGGAGAGATAGAGTCCACAAATCCTTGCGGGGAGCAGCCACTTTTGCCGTATGAAAGCTGCAATTTGGGTTCGATAAATCTCGTTAAGATGGTTAGGCGGACAGATGTCGGTTTTGAGATAGATTGGCAGCATTTGCGCAAGGTGATTCATTTAGCGGCGCATTTCCTTGATAATGTTATAGATATGAATAAGTTTCCGCTTAGGCAGATTGAAGCGATGACTAAGGCGAATAGGAAGATAGGCTTGGGAGTTATGGGATTTGCGGAGATGCTCATTAAATTGGGAATTCCGTATGATTCCGAAGAGGCTATAGAAATAGGCGAGAAGATTATGTTGTTTATCCAGGACGAGGCTAAAAAGGCCTCTCAGTTATTGGCGTTAAGGCGAGGGCCGTTTCCTAATTTTCAGAACTCGATTTATGCCGACGGGCCCGCTTTGAGGAATGCGACCCTGACGACAATAGCTCCGACAGGAACATTGTCGATAATCGCAAATACCTCCAGCGGAATTGAGCCCTTGTTTGCTATTTCGTATTATCGCGAGGTTATGGATAAAACCAAACTCGCCGAAGTTAATTCTCTTTTTGAGGAGACCGCTAAAGAGAGAGGATTTTATTCCGAGAAACTTATGGAGAAGATAGCCGAAAAAGGGAGCTTGCACGATATCGAAGAAGCGCCTGAAGATGTGAAGAAGTTGTTCGTTACGGCTCATGACATAACTCCTATCTGGCACATAAGGATGCAGGCTGCGTTTCAGAAATATACCGATAACGCCGTATCAAAGACGGTGAATTTTTCAAATTCAGCGGATATAGAAGATGTTCTTGAAGTCTATCTTCTTGCCTATAAGATGGGCTGTAAAGGCGTTACCATATACCGCGACGGAAGCAGACAGGAGCAGGTTTTATATATTGCCCGGCCGAAAGAGAAAGAAAAGACAGACGATAATGTTATCGAGGATAATAAGGAAGAAAAGGCGAGAACTTCTCCGCGTCCCAGACCTGAGGTGACGAAGGGCACGACCACCAAGATACTCACCGGTTGCGGAAATCTTTATATCACGATAAATGAGGATGAGGATGGGAATCCTTTCGAGGTATTTACCCAGATGGGTAAAGCCGGCGGCTGCGCAGGAAGCCAGCTTGAAGCTATAGGCAGGCTTGTTTCGTTGGCCCTAAGATGTGGTCTGGACACTCATTCGATAATAGAGCAGCTAAGCGGAATCAGATGCCCGAATCCTTCCTGGGAGAAAGGCGGAAGAATATTCTCATGCGCCGACGCTATTGCCAAAGCGATAGAAAAACGCTTATTGAATAAGAAACTTCAGCAGGAAAATAATATCAAGAATGATGAGGGTTCTTCCCATCAGAACAAACCCAAGGTTTTAAATGTCGTCGGTGTTTGTCCGGATTGCGGCGGCGCGTTGCAACATCAGGAAGGCTGTATGATTTGCAAAGCCTGCGGCTACTCTAAATGCGGGTAATTATTAGCGTATAGCGTTCAGCGGACAGACAGATAATTCTTTTAAAATGTCATTGTCCGACTTGCAGACTGGGTCGTAATACCATTTTTCGTCATTGCGAGGAGCGAACGAAGTGAGCGACGAAGCAATCTCCGTCGGTGATAGAGATTGCTTCGGGCCTTCGGCCCTCGCAATGACGGTGTTTTTGTAATTATGACCCAGTCTGTTGTTCGGACAATCCAGACACCAAATTGCGCTTTATAGCGTGATGTCTTGCAGCTTGAAGCGATGGAACTTATGAAACCGCTTGTAAAGTAAAATAATGATAAAACACGATTCTTGGATTAAGAAAAAAGCTGTTGAAGAAGGAATGATAGAGCCTTTCGCGGATCGTCAAGTCAGCGATGGCCGTGTCAGTTACGGATTATCCAGCTATGGCTATGACATAAGAGTTGCCGATGAATTTAAGGTCTTCGCCGCGCCGAAAAATTCGCGGTCTTTAAGAGATTTTTCCTCCGAAGACAAAATAATAATCAATCCGAAGAACTTCGACGCGCGGTTATTTTCCGATTTTAAAGGCGATGCCTGTATTATTCCTGCGGGTTCTTTTATCTTGGCGCGGTCTTTCGAATATTTCAGGATTCCTGATAAAGTTCTTGCTATCTGCGTGGGCAAGTCCACTTATTGCCGTTGCGGGGTAATCGTTAATGTAAGTCCGCTGGAACCGACATGGGAAGGCTATCTGACGATGGAGATATCAAACACCTCTCCCTTTCCCGTTATGATTTATTCAAACGAAGGGATAGCGCAGCTTATTTTTTTCGAAGGCAGTCAAGCTCCCGATATTACCTATAAGGATCGCAAAGGCAAGTACCAGAAGCAATTGGGCATAGTTCTTCCTAAGGTTAATCCCGTTAGAGCCACCGGAGTTTCGGAGGATAGAAAAGTTTCTAATGGGGCGAAATAAATTGAGGTTATCTCTTTCCGCCTCAGATTTTAACTTGGAACACACCTTAGAATGTGGCCAAGCTTTTCGATGGGAAAAATCAGACAACGGTTACCAAGGCGTGATTGGCAGAGCGCTTTTAAAGATTAACTATGACGGCGCCCGCTTACAGGTTGAGTCAAGTTCACCCCTAAGCAAAGAAGCTCTCACAGAGTATTTTGGCTTGAATGAGAATATGCCGCGCATACTAAAAGAAATAGACCTCGATAGCCATATCCATAAAGCGATTCTTAAATTTCATGGTTTACGCGTCTTAAATCAGGATCATTGGGAATGCCTCGCTTCTTATATTCTTTCTTCCTATAATAATATAGCCCGTATTAAGATAATGATAGAAAAACTCTCGAGAGCTTTTGGCGAAAGGCTGACTCTTGGCTGTATTGAACGGCGCTCTTTTCCTTCCATTGAAAAGATTGCCGCCGTTAATCTGTCGGCGCTTAAAAAATTAGGCTTAGGTTTCAGGGCCTCGTATTTGAAAAAAACTGCCGGGGACCTTTTAGCCAAAAGACTTGATTTAGACAGCCTTGAGAACTTAAGCTATAATGAGGCGAAGACGAAACTCACACGTCTTAAAGGAGTGGGAGAAAAAGTCGCCGATTGCGTTTTATTGTTTTCTTTTAAGAAATATGAGGCTTTTCCGGTAGATGTCTGGATAAAGAGAGCGGTGGAACGGTTTTATTTCAATGGCAGGCCTGTCAGCTCTAAAAGAGCGGCGGAATTCGCGCGTGAATACTTTGGCCGTTATGCCGGTTACGCGCAGGAATATCTTTATCATTATATGAGATGCGGATATAGGCAGGCTGGGCCATAACCCTTTTTCTTGACTAAATAGATCAACATATTGTAGTTGCCCAATTCCCGCCGGAGGCGGGTCTGCCTCAGGCATGATATTGGGCCGATATGTTGCGCTCGATAAATCGAGCAACTACATTATGACCCAGTCTCATAGAGGCGGATAGTGCATTGTAAAGTTAATTCTTGACAGTTTGTCATGCCCGGATGCTTTAATCGGGCATCCAGACACGCCCATTTCTGGATTCCCGCTAAAAGATTGCGGGAATGACAACTGGTGGAAACTAATTTTACAATGTACTATCGCTTACGCAAAGGCAGGTTAAGAAGATTTATGATTGCGCCCGCCGCATATTTTCAACTATTTGTTTCTTCCCGAACATTTCCGCAAATTTTTTATAAATTCCGGTTCCGCCTTATGCCCTAGATTTTCGGCTTTGTGTAAATTTTCCCACGATTCATCAAATTCATTTTTATCGTAGTAACATTTGGCGAGAGCGTAATAAGCGCCGGCATATTTTGGATCTATGGCTATAGCTTGCCTGAAATCAAGTATGGCCCGATCGAATTGGCCTTTATAGCGGAAAGCGAAACCGCGGGTATAATAAGCCGCGGCGCATCGCGGGTCTATTTTTATCGCTTGATCGCAGGTTAAGATGGATTTGTCTAATTTTCCGGCGGATAGGCACACGCACGCCCTATTCACGAGTTTAATCACGTCTTTAAGATCGGATGATAGCGCCGTGGAAGCGCAGAAGATAAAAGACGCGCCAATTAAAATAATCCGTCGAGTCCGATAGTATTTTTTCATAATGCGCCTTTCTTTAAAAAGAGGTTTTTAACGGCGATTTTATCCCGTTAGAAATAAATTTCTAACGGGATTTATTTTACTTTATTTATAAACCCGAGTCCACATTATTTTTATATAGGCAAAAAAATCTTGACAACGCCGCTATTTATGTTAAACTTATTTTTAATAGATCCCCGTTAAGCAATGGCGTTCGCTAACGGGGAAAACCAAAATCGATTTTATGTAAGAATCGAAAGGAGGAGGCAAAATGATCCAGACGGGACAAACATACAATGTCATCGTAAGCTCATGGACTGAGATCTGGGGGAAAGTAGCGCAATACCTGCCGCAATTGATAGGTGCGATAATACTGTTAATTATCGGTATGGTAATCGCCAAGGTTATCGAGAAGACGGTGGTCCAGGTTTTGAAACTCGCCCGATTTGATGTGCTATCCGAAAAAACTGGGATTGCCACTATTCTCACGAAAGGCGAGATAAGGCAAACTTTATCCGAACTTCTTGGACTGATCATATATTGGCTTTTAATATTGATAGCCGTTATTATATCTTTAAACGCGGTGGGAATTACCGCGGCTGGATTTTTGGATAAGGTTGGCGAATATGCCTCTAATGTGGTTCTTTCGATATTTGTTTTAATACTGGGGTTATTCTTCGCGGGTTTGACCGGCTCTATAGTAAGAACCTCAGCCGCTAATATAGGCATAGCTATGGCGAAAAATTTGGGACAGATAGCTCAAGTCGCCATAATCGTAATTACGGCATTGACTATTTTGCCTATGCTTGGCGTCAGGACTCTTGTAATAGACACAATAGTGGTAGTTTTTCTGTCTGCCATAGGTTTGGCGTTAGCTTTGGCTTTCGGCATTGGCGCCAAAGACGCTGCCGGTAAAATAACGTCGGATTTTATCGATAAGTGGAAGAAAAAATAACACGGGGGAATTCGCAGTAAAAATTGAAAAATTTAAACTGAGTTAAAGAAGGGACTTTTAGACGACAGCGAGTCCCTTCTTTTTTTACGTCGGGAACGTCAGTAATATGGCATATATTGATAGAAGAAGCAAAGAGCGGCACAAAATAGTGGGACTTAGCTATGACATAAAGCCCGATTATATCTTTAAGGATGGCGATCCGGAAGATGCTAACGCCGAGTTTGACCATCCGGACACTATAGAGGTGATAAAGGATGCTATCGAGTCCGGCGGGCATAGAGTCGTAAAGATTGGTAATGTCCATAATCTCTTGCGCCAGTTGAAGGATTTAAATGTTGATATAGTTTTTAATATTGCGGAAGGTGTCAGTGGACGCAATAGGGAGTCGCAGGTGCCAATTATATTGGAGATGATGGGAATTCCTTTTGTTGGCGGCGACGGCTTAACTCTTGGACTTACGCTGGATAAGGTTATGGCCAAGAAGATTTTAATCTCTCACGGCATTCTTACGCCGGAATTTTTTGAAGTATCCGACTTGAATGATTTTAACGTTCCGCAGATGGGTTTTCCGTTGATTGTGAAGCCTAGATATGAGGGTTCAAGTAAGGGAATAAGCGATAAGTCCGTAGTTAATGATTTTCGGCAATTAAAGAAGCAGGTTGCCTGGGTAATTAAAAATTATAAACAGCCTGCTTTGGTAGAAAAATTCATAAACGGCCGCGAATTTACTGTTCCTATAATTGGGAATAAAAGGCCTGTTATTTTACCCATCGTGCAAATCAGAATAGACGACAAATTAGATTTAGGGGAGTTATGTTATACCTTTTCAAGGATTAGATCGGATGCTTTAAGCTATGTTTGTCCCGCGCAAATCTCGCGGGTGTTGGATGAAAAGATAAAAAAGACAGCTCTTGAAGCCTATCAGGCTGTTGAATGCTGCGACTTTGGCAGAGTTGATATAAGGGTTGACAAAAAAGGAGATCCTTATGTGTTGGAGATAAATCCTCTTCCTTCTCTTTCAATGGAAGATGTTTTTATGGTTATTTCAAGACATATGAAGATCTCTTATGGCAAGATGATCAATAAAATATTGAATTATGCTTTAGAAAGGCACGGTATTAAATAAATATGAGACTTAAAGTGGCGCTTACCTATAATTTGAAGAGGAAAACCGAAGATGCCGGTTTGCCGGAAGATTATTACTCTGAGTTTGACAGCAAGGAAACGATAGAGGCTATTGCGGCAAGCTTACGTTCCGGCGGCAATGAGGTATTTTTGGTCGAGGCCGACAAAGGGTTGTTAAATTGGTTTCAGAATAATAAGGTTGATATTGTGTTCAATATAGCCGAAGGATTTCACGGAGAATCGAGGGAATCTCAGGTTCCGGCGATACTGGATTTTTTGGGAATTCCGTATACGGGTTCGGGAGTTCTTGCCTTGAGCGCTGCGCTAAACAAGGCTTTTACCAAGAGGCTCTTTGAGCAGAGCGGAATTCCGACGCCTAAGTATAAATTGATCAAAGTTCCGGAAGATATACGCGGCATTAATTTAAAGTATCCGTTGATAGTCAAGCCCAATAGCGAAGGATCGGCCAAGGGCATTCTTATGTCAAGCGTTGTGGGCAATGAAAAAGAGCTAATCTCTCAAGTCGAGCGAACGTACAGGATTTACAAACAAGAAATATTGATTGAGGAGTTTATTGACGGCAAAGAACTCACCGTGGGCATATTAGGTAATGCTCCTCCGGAGGCAATGCCCATACTTGAGATAGACTTCTCGAGTTGTAAAGCTTCCGGAGAATTTTTTTATACATGGAAAGTGAAGGAATATGAAAAAGAAGTCGAAGAGAGCATGGGATTAAGTCCTCTATGGCATTGTCCGGCTAGATTAAACGAAAACCAGACTTGTATCGTTAAGGAGACGGCTTTAAAGGTTTATTCGACTATAGGGTGTGCTGATCTTTCCAGAGTCGATATAATATTGAGCGAAGAGGGCATACCGTACGTGCTGGAGATCAATCCATTGCCGGGATTGGATCCTAAAGATTCAAATTTTCCTTACGCGGCCCAATGCGCCGGATTAAGTTATTCAAATTTGATGAATAAGATACTGGAAGCGGCTGTAGAACGTCATAAATTAAACAATAAAAAGCTTACCTTGCAAGAAAGGAGCCCGCGTTGATAAACGTTACAAGTTCGTTACTTGAGCGTTGGAAGGATGTGCCTGAAAGCGACTGGGAAGATTGGCTTTGGCAGATTAAGAACAGGATAATGACTTACGACGGCCTAAAGGAGATATTTCCGCTTACGCCCTCCGAGGATTTAGGAGTTAAGAGATTCAAGGGCAGGTTATTGATGGCCATCCCTCCTTATTGGGCGTCTCTTATGGATCCGGTGAGAGTTACTTGCCCCATAAGAAGGCAAGCTGTGCCTACAGCCGATGAATTTGATGTTTCTTCGGATGATATGGAAGACCCTTGCGGAGAAGATAAGGATTCCCCTGTGCCTGGCTTGGTGCATAGATATCCTAACAGGGCGCTTCTTTTGGTAACTGAGAAGTGCGCGATGTATTGCCGGCATTGCACGCGCAGAAGGCTTGTAGGCTCGGAAGCTCACCTTACCTCGCCGCAGAATTTTGAGCAGGCTTACGCTTACATAAGAGCTAATAGAAGAATACGCGATGTTCTTATCTCCGGCGGAGATCCATTAATGCTGCCCGATGAGACCATAGAGGATATATTAAGAAATCTTAGGAATATACCTAATGTTGAGTTTATTCGCTTGGGCACAAGGATGCCGGTTACAATGCCTATGAGAATTACCGAAAACCTTATATCTGTTTTTAAAAAGTATTCTCCCTTATGGGTATCCCTGCATTTTAATCACCCTAAAGAAATAACCAAGCGCGTAAAAAAAGCCTGCGATATGCTTGCTGATTCCGGAATTCCACTTGGCAGTCAGACGGTTTTGTTAAGAGGGATAAATGACAGGCCGTCGACAATGAAGAGACTGATGCACGAGTTGCTGAAAATAAGGGTTCGCCCTTATTACATATATCAATGCGATCCCGCCAAGGGCATAAGCCATTTTAGGACACCCGTCGCGGTTGGCATTAATATTATGGAGAAATTACGGGGGCATACTTCCGGATACGCGGTGCCCACTTATGTTGTTGACGCCCCGGGCGGCGGAGGCAAGATTCCGGTCGCGCCGAATTATGTTATCTCGCAGGCTAAGGGAATGTTTACGCTTAGGAATTACGCCGGCGGCATATTCACTTATCATGAACCGGCTGAGGAAGCGGAGATAAGAAGGCTTTTACCCGGCCAGGCTAAACAAGATAAGAAGGAACAGAAAGCCGTTGAAGCTAAGTCTGCCGCTTAGAAGCGGGGAATCGAGAAATTTAATGAAGGGCAGGAATTTTATTGTATCGGTTTTTTGCGTATGCTCCGTTCTTTGTTTTATCGGTTGCGCGCCCAGACGCGATATGGAAGACGTTAAGAAACAGATACTCGAGTTTGACCCTTCTTTTGAAGAAGTCCTGAAGAATAAGTCGGAATTGGATTCACAGGTGGAAGCATTGCGCAATGAGTTAAGAGACAAACATTGCGAGATATCCTCCAGGATTATGGAGCTGGAGGAAGAGCTTAAAGCGGCCAGAAGGCAAACTTATGGCCGGATTAATGAGTTTAGCTTGCAGTTAGATCCCCAGAGAAAGGTAATAAAATCTCGTATAAGTGAATTAATAGCGGCGCTTAGGACGAAAGAAAGTTTGCGCGGCACGCTGAAAAATTCCCTTCGGGATGCCAAGAAACTTTTAGAGAATAAGAAACTGGAGCTGCCCCAATTCGAAGAAGAGAAGTGGCGCGCTAATTCGGAAGACCTAATCCGCCAGCTTTCCTCACTGGAGGAAGAGATAGCGGCCTTAAGAAGACAGGCGCGCTTATATAGAGAGGAATTAAATCTTCTTAAGTTTTAAAGTCCTTTCTTTATCCCGTTAGAAAACAGGGTTCTCTAAACGGGATTTATCCCTTGCCTTAGATAAGCCCATTTGGTAAAATTATGCTACAAGAGTCAAACCAGCTAACGAACAAACGAATGAAGGGTTAACGGGTGTGCGGGTAAACGAGTACCCCGTCAGTTCGATAACTCGTTAACTCGATAACCGGCTAACCCGTTAACAGGGTAACATAGGAGAAATAAATGGTAAAAGTAAACAGAGCGCTTTTGAGTGTCTCTGACAAGACGGGCATAGTCGAATTTGCGAAGGGCCTTGAAAAATTGGGGATAGAAATGATTTCCACCGGCGGAACGTCGGAGATCTTGAGGTCTAAAGGCGTAAAGATAAGATCTGTCTCGGAAATTACCGGTTTTCCCGAAATATTGGACGGACGGGTCAAGACGCTTCATCCCAAGATACACGGGGGCATTTTGGCCAAACGCAATGAATTAGCACACGCCTCGCAACTCAAGAAGCATGGCATAGAGACTATAGATTTAGTTGTCGTAAATCTGTATCCGTTTGAAGAGACGATAGCTAATTCTAATGTTAAATTAGAGGATGCCATTGAGATGATAGATATAGGCGGCCCCGCCATGATTCGCTCAGCCGCCAAGAATTTTAAGTATGTTGGCGCTGTCTGTAATCCCGCGAGATACGCCGAAGTCTTATCCGAACTTGTGGAGAACGGACGCATTTTATCCGATGATACGCTTTCCGCGCTTGCGGTTGATGCCTTTAGCCGAACAGCAGAATATGATTTTAAGATATATGAGTTTTTACAATCCAGATCGCGGGACAATGCTTGCTTTCCCTCCATTTTGAGCCTCATTTTTAATAAAGTCCAAGGATTGCGCTACGGCGAGAATCCGCATCAGGAAGCGGTTTTTTATGCCGATTCGGTTAGCCCGAAAGGCGGTTTTGCCGGAATAAAACAACTGCATGGCAAAGAATTGTCTTTTAATAATTTCCTGGATTTGAGTTCGGCCCTGGGCATAGTGAAAGATTTTGATTCTCCCTGCGCCTGCGTTGTCAAACATTGTTCTCCGTGCGGGATAGCTTGTTGCGGCAGGATTAGCGAGGCTTTCGCGCGCGCTTTCGCCTGCGACAGCCTGTCGGCTTTTGGCGGTATAGTGGGGTTAAATAGAAAAGTAGACTCGAAGACGGCGCGGAAGATTCGAGATTGTGGTTTTCTGGAGTGCGTTATAGCGCCCGGATATGCCGCTCAAGCGGTGAAGATCCTAATGGGCAAGAAAAATTTAAGGATAATAGAGTTTCCGGATTTATTTAAGAAGCCGCTGGAAAACGCATACGGATATGACATTAAAAAAGTAGAGGGGGGATTGCTTGTTCAGCGGCGCGACGAAGCCGCTATTGCGCCCAGCGACTTAAAGATTATGAACAAAGGAAAATTAACCGAAAGCGGGATTAAATCTCTTTTGTTTGCTTGGAAAGCCGCTAAGCATGTCAGGTCAAACGCCATAGTCATATGCAAAGGGGAGCGCGCTGTGGGTATCGGAGGCGGACAGCCCAGCAGAGTTGACTCGGTTAGGATAGCCCTTGATAAGGCGGGCAAGAACGCTATAGGCGCATATTTGGCAAGCGACGGGTTTTTCCCGAAGCCCGATTCAATTCTTTTGGCGGCCAAGGCAGGTATTAAAGCGATAATCCAGCCCGGCGGATCTGTTAAGGATGAGGAAGTAATAAAAGCCGCCAAGAAGTCCGGGATAGCTATGGTTTTTACCGGAATGAGGCATTTTAGGCACTAAAGACGCGATAGCTGATTAGAGCTGGTTTCATAGGTTGTTACGAAACCTGTCATTGCCCGATTTATTCGGGCAATCCAGACATGAAATAACACCTTATAACGTGACTGGATTCCCCGATCAAGTCGGGGAATGACAAATGCTAATTTAGATAGCAATGGCGCGATAGTTGATCGTAATCTGCTATCAGCCAGAATACGTCATAGGAGGTAAAATATGACCTATGAAAAAGCGATAAAGTATTTGGAGTCGTTCATAGATTACGAAAAATTGCCTGCCTATAGATATTGCAATGTTATGAAACTCAACAGGATGCAAGCCCTTTTGGACGGCCTCGGCAATCCGCAGCGCAAGTTTAAATCGGCGCATGTGGCAGGCACAAAAGGCAAGGGTTCCACTTGCGCTTTTATTTATTCAATATTAAAGGAGAGCGGCATCAAAGCGGGGCTTTACACCTCGCCCCATTTGGTAGATTTTAAAGAAAGGATAAGGATCTCGCATCCAAAAGACAGGACTATCGATGAGTCTGAGTTTGCGGCTATAGTCGGGAGAATCAAATCGTTTCTCGACAATTTCATTAAATCCTCGAAATTCGGATCTCCATCTTTCTTCGAGGTTTATACCGCTCTGGCGTTTCTATTCTTTAGTATAAAGAAGGTGGATATAGCGGTTGTGGAGGTTGGTTTAGGCGGAAGGCTTGACGCTACCAACGTTTTAGACCCGCTCGCCATAGCGATAACCCCTATAAGCTTCGATCATACCGATAAACTGGGGAAAACGCTCGAATCAATAACCAAAGAGAAATGCGGGATAATAAAAGAAGGCTCGGTTGTCGTGTCATCAGAACAGGATCCGGTTGTTATCGGTTATATACGCGAAGCCGCCGCCGGGAAAAAAGCCAAATTATATGAATTGGGCAAAGATATCTTTTACGAACCCATTACCTCATCTTGCGAGGGGCAGACCTTTAACGTTCATGGGATAGCCGGAGAATACCCTTTGCTTTCAACGCCTCTTTTAGGCCGGCATCAGGTAGTCAACGCTGCCACTGCTATCGGCGTGATAGAGGTTTTGAGGGCCGGAAAACTAACCATTTGTTCGCATAATATAGCTGATGGGATTAGAAATGTGAATTGGCCGGGACGGCTGCAGGTTATGGAAAGAAATCCCTGGTTGATTTTAGACGGGGCGCATAATGAGGCTTCCGCCAAGGCGCTTAAGGAAGCCGTGACAACGCTTTTTCCCCGCAAGAACTTGATACTTATATTGGGTATTTCTTGCGATAAAGATATAGATGCCATCGGAGCGCATCTCTTGCCTATTGCGGATAAAATATTATTTACCCGCTCGGACACGCCGCGGGCAATATTGCCGGAGGTTCTTAAAAAGCATTTCCGCAGTTACGAAAAAAACGCCGTCTCGACTTTTAACGTTGCAGAGGCGATAGAGCTGGCCCGGCGGCAGGCGAATAAAGAGGATTTGATACTTATTACCGGCTCTATTTTTGTGGCCGGAGAGGCGTTGCAGTTTTTAGGAAAGAAGAATATAGGGTATGAAAAAACAACTAAAGATTGATTTGGAAGATACTATAGCGGCCGTGTCTACGCCGATAGGCGAAGGCGCTATAGGAATAGTCCGTTTGAGCGGCAAAGAAGCGCTAAGTATAGCGGATAAGATATTTAAATCGAAGAAAGGCGTTCTTCCCTCTAAGCTCAGTTCTTTTACGATTCATTATGGTTATATATATGATGCCGGGGGGATAGCAGATGAAGTTCTCTTGACTGTAATGCGCGCGCCAAAGAGCTACACAAGACAGGATATGGTAGAGATAAACTGCCACAGCGGCCTTGTAACTTTGAGAAAAATTCTGGAGCTTGTCTTAAATAACGGAGCGCGGCTTGCCGAACCGGGTGAATTTACCAAACGCGCTTTTCTAAACGGCCGCATTAACCTGATTCAAGCCGAAGCGGTGCTGGATATCGTTAAATCAAAGACAGAAGCGTCTCTTAAGACGGCCTTAGGCCGGTTAAACGGCAAATTATCCGGTTTTATTTACGGCGCTAAGGAAGAGTTATTAAGCATCCTGGCCGCCGTCGAAGCTTCGATAGATTTCCCTGAAGAGGATCTCGAGATAGTCTCTGAGGCGGATGCGGCTGACAGACTGCGGGTTATAAAAGACAGATTGTCCAAATTGCTCGATACCGCGGATGAAGGCGCCATATTGAGGGAGGGAATTTTTTGTGTCATATGCGGCAGGCCGAATGTGGGCAAATCAAGCTTGCTCAACGCCCTTTTACGGCAAGATAGGGCTATAGTTACACCTATCCCGGGCACAACCAGAGACACGATAGAAGAATCGGCGAATATAAACGGAATACCGTTTAAATTGGTTGATACCGCGGGGATAATATCTACCGAAGATACTGTTGAGAGAGAAGGAATTTTAAGAAGCCGCGATTGCATTGAGAGGGCGGATCTAATACTTTTGACCCTTGACGGCAGCGTTGCTATGACTGAGGAGGACAAGACGCTTTTAGCCGATACCGAAGATAAACCCCGTATTATAACGGTTAATAAGAGCGACTTGCCGCAGAATATGGATTTAAACTCGATAAGCGTTTATCGTCCGTTAAAGATATCGGCAAAAGAAGCCGTTGGTTTGGACGAGTTAAAGAGCAGAATGTATGATATGGTTTGGAAGGGCAAGATCAACGCGGCCGAAGGAGCGGTGATAGCTAATTTAAGGCAGAAAGAATCATTGGGCCGCGCTTTTGAGGCGGTATGCCGCGCCATTGATTTGACGGAAGATAATTTTTTGCCGGAATTAGCGGCAGTTGAATTAAAGTCCGCTTTGGATTCTTTAGGCGAAATGACAGGGGAAGTTATTGACGAAGATGTGCTGGATAGGATCTTCTCGCAGTTTTGCGTGGGGAAGTAATCCAGACATGGTTTTATGAATTTTTCTTGCATGGGCTTAATGAAAGCTCTGTAGGGGACGGGCCTGCCCGTCCCGTTAATGAAATGTAGGGCGCGTTCCCTGAACAGGCCGCGAACGCAACAATGTATGTCATCCCCCGGCTTGACAGGGGGATCCAGACACGATTTTATAAATTTTTCTTGCTTCGGCTTGTGCCCACAAGGAATCGCTCGAAAATCCCCGGCGAGGATTTTCTCGCTCCACTTTAGCCCTCGTTCTTCCGCAAAGGGTAAATAGCGGGCGGAATCCCTGCCCGCTCGGACTAAAGAGGTTCCTTGCGGACACAAGCCTATGCAATTGGTTTAATGTAGTTGCCCGATTTATCGGGCTAATTACGTTTGTTAGGCCGATGAATCGGCAGACTACAACGTGTTTTTTGACGGAAGATATTTATGCAGCGCGGTTGGTATAATAGTAAACAAATGTCGTAGGGGCGAGGTCGCCTCGCCCGAATGAAAATATAAGTAATAAAATAATCGGGCGCGCCTGCCTGTCGGCAGACAGGGAAACCGCGCCCCTACATATCATACTGTAGAGGCCAACCCCTGTGTCGGCCCGTTGGAATTGACGGCGGACAGGAGATTATGTCTTTGAGAATGAGTGACAGTCATTCCGCACAAAAAAAGACCGGACAATTGAGTTAAAAAGCGCGTTCCGCGAATGCCCCAAAGGCCGTCGCAAAATCGCGGTTAAGGTTGTGGATATATTCGGCAATGATACGATGAAGGTTGTCGCGGTTAGCATTACGTAAAAACGAGGAGGTTAGATATGCCCGAAAGAATAGATTATATCTGGATTAAACCATCTGCTTTTGATAGTGAGAATGGACGGTTAACTTTTAAGACGGACCATCAAAAAACTGGGATAATTACCGTTCGCGTTAATTTTAGCTCAGAATTTATTGAAGATTATTTTAATCTGCCAGGGAACGACGCGCAAAAAAAGCGATCTACTATGGAGCAGAACAAGAAATTTCTTTTTAGATTGGGCTTGACGAGACTTGAAGAAAAAATTAATAATAGTTCGTTATCGCGAGAAATTCAGATAGCTGCTAGCGATATAGAATGGGCTCGAAGAATCGAGCAGAAACAGATTGTCCCGAGCAGTGAAGAGGTTGAACCTGGAACATTTCATTTTTACCCAGAGAAGAAAATTGGATTTAGATAGCTTTAATAAGTGATATTGGGTAAACCCGTATAATATATGGCCATATACCCTAAATTTCCATGAAATAGTGGACATGCGAGTAAAAGACCATTTCGAGGATATCCTTGAAATGGTAGACATCGGATTAGGTATCCAAAGAAACATCGAAGATGTTAAACTATTCAGGCCTGATTGTAGATCGACCAGCAGTCCCCAGAAAAGCAACGTGTCTGGATTGCCCTCCGCCAGAGGCGGACAGGAATCAAGTTGGGCAATGACATTTTCTGCGGTATTATTGTGCACTTCAGGCGTGCAATAACATAAAGCTAATTGAATAATATCAATACCAATCAATTAAGAAATAGGAGACGCAATTATGGATAAAAAAAAGATAATCAAAGCCGTTGCTATGATCCTGGAGGCGATAGGCGAAGACCCTTCCCGCAAAGACCTCATTGAGACGCCAAGAAGGGTTGCCGAGATGTATGAGGAGATTTTTTCCGGGGTAAAGCTTGATCCGTCTAAAGAGTTGGAGGTAACCCTTGATCAAAAACATGAGGAGATAGTCTTGCTTAAAGGCATACCTCTCTATTCGGTATGCGAGCATCACTTGCTTCCTTTTTTGGGGAAAGCGCATATAGCTTATATTCCGAGAGAAGGACGCGTTACAGGCTTAAGCAAATTGGCGAGAACGGTGGATATTTTGGCTAAACGTCCCCAGGTTCAGGAAAGGCTTACGACTCAAATCGCCGAAGTGATCATGAAGACCCTTAAGCCCAGCGGATGTATGGTAGTTATAGAGGCCGAGCATCTTTGTATGTCTATGAGAGGTCTGAATAAACCCGGCATATTGACAGTTACAAGCGCCGTTAGAGGAATATTCCGGGCTAATGAGAAAACCCGGGCCGAGGCTCTCGCGCTTATCAGGGGTTGAGTTGTCAGACTGCGTTGCAATGTAGTTGCTCGATTTATCGAGCGCAACATATCGGCCCAATAAATTGGGTAACTACTGCATTGTAAAGTTAGTTCTTGGCAGTTTGTCATGCCCGGATGCTTTAATCGGGCATCCAGACACGCCCATTTCTGGATTCCCGCTAAAAGATTGCGGGAATGACAACTGGTGGAAACTAATTTTACAATGTACTACTGCTCTGTAACATTAATTCATGGTAGTCCCTGGAGACAGCAAACACTTATTCTTCGAGCGAATCCGCCTGAGGCGGATGAGTCGAGAAGTTCTGTTGCTGTCCATATCTGTGGTTCTCGACTCGGCCAATGGCCTCGCTCGAACAGTATAAAATTTATGTTACAATGCACTACAATATTTTGACGCAGTTAGCGGAAGAAAGAGATTGCATACAGTCTCTGTGTGGCGGACATGCCGTAGTTCTTAAGAGACGGGCTTATTAGCCGCTTCAAAATTTATTATTAAAGATTTCCCGAATATAGTATAATATACCCAATATGGATAATTCTGTCTTTTTGGTTTTTAAGAATAAAGTGTTCTTGGCCACGCTGTTCGCGTGGATAATTGCCCAATCCGTTAAAATTATCATAAACAGCTTAAAGGAGAAGAGGTTTAATTTCCGGTGGCTGGTAGGCACCGGGGGGATGCCCAGCGCTCATTCGGCAGGGGTTATGGCGCTGGCTTCTGCTGTGGGCATTCAGGAAGGATTCAGGTCTACCATTTTTATTATTTCTTTGGTTTTCGCGATGATAATCGCTTTTGACGCGCAAGGAGTCAGGCGCTCGACAGGGCAGCAGGCTGAAATATTAAACAAGATAATGGATGACATATATTGGCGCAGGAAGATTCGGGAAGATAGGCTGAAGGAGCTTATAGGTCATACGCCATTCGAGGTATTGGTCGGCTGTATGGTAGGCGTAGTCGTCTCTGTCTTGATTATGATTTAGCCGCGCGGTTTTTTTAACCCGCCTTCGCGGAATTCCCCACCTGTAAGGGTGGGGATGGATAGCGAGAAATTCCGCTTCGGCGAGGTTTTCGCTTAGCCGAAGCGAGGGAAAAGATTCCACGCCTGTAAGGGCGTGGAGCTTTAAGTGTCATTCTGAGTTCCGCGAAGCGGGGTGAAGAATCTATATAAGCGCTATCAGTTTATTCATATCGTAAGTTCGTTAAGAGCATAAAGGGAGAAGACTTAAATGAAGCTTAAATTGTTTTTGCCGGTTATCGCGCTTGTCTTGATTCTTTTGGCGGTTTTAGGTTTTTTAGCCGCGAGAAATTCCTGTTGTTTCAAGGAAAACGCGATATTGGACAACGCGAAGGCGCTTGAGAAGACAGAAAGAACCGAGGATGCCATAAAGGAATACGAAAAGATAATAACAGAGTATCCGCAGAGTAAAAAAGCGGCAGATTCATATATCTGCTTAGCTGAGCTTTACGAGAGATCGGGCAACTTAATAGAAGCCAGGGATTCTTACAAAAAGGCCATGGAGACGTATCCCGATTCCGAGATTGTCAAGAATGCCAAATCCAGAGTCGAGGATTTGAATATGAGGATACTTTTTTCCCCCTTAATGGACATTTCAAGCAAGAGTTATGAGGTGCAGAAGGGAGATTCTTTGGCTAAGATAGCGAAAGTGTTCGGCACTACCGTTGATTTACTCAAGAGGTCGAATAATCTGGAAAAAGACACAATAAGACAGGGCGCGCGTATTAAGGTTGTAACGGCTAAATTCAGCGTTGTCGTTGACAAATCCCAAAACACACTTATCTTAGAACAAAATGGAGAGGTTGTGAAGTCGTATAAAGTTTCGACAGGATTGAATAATTCGACGCCGGTTGGAAACTTTAAGATAGTAAATAAATTAACGGATCCCGTTTGGTATGCCGCCAATTCCGTGGTTCAGCCCGGATCCTCCGATAATATTCTTGGGACAAGATGGATGGGTATATCGAAAGCCGGTTATGGCATACATGGAACGACTGACCCCGATTCTTTGGGAAAACAGGTTACCGCCGGTTGTGTTAGAATGCGCAATGAAGAAGTCGAAGAGCTTTATTCTATTTTGCCCGAGGGCGCTGAAGTTACGATAGTGGATTGAGATAAGAAAATCAGCAACTCAAAAGTTGGGAAATGACATAGCAAGAAAACTGCTTATCTTGAAATTTAACGTCGAGCGCAGATAGAAATTAAGAATTTTGTAGGGATAGGGCCCTCGGCTTCGCCGAGAGGCGAGCTTGCCCCTGTCCGTTGCTTGTAATTATCAAAAGACGATAGGGCGGCCCCGCCACAAAGCGTAGGCGGGCAAGCGTAAGGGTCGCCCCTACATTGGCAAAATCAAGCCGCGCGGCGAAAATGAAAATCGACATTTTAAGCAAGACTTAAATTTTAAGGCTATCTTGTTTTGCCCGCAATTACAAATTAACAGTAATGAGGAATGATATGAACATGAGCGGATTGGATTTCGAGAAGCCTATTTTAGAGCTGGAGCGTAAGATAGAGGAGCTTAAAAAATTTGCTTCTTCCGAAAAGATAGATCTATCTTCCGAGATAAAGAAACTCGACGACAAATTAGAAAGGATTAAGCGGGAGATTTTTGATAGTCTGACTCCATGGCAGAGGATTCAGATAGCCCGACATCCGAAACGTCCGTATACCCTGGATTACATAAGCTTAATAATGACGGATTTTATAGAAATTCACGGCGACAGGGTTTTCGGAGACGACAACGCTTTGATTTGCGGTTTGGCGAATATTGACGGCGAGAAGATTATTGTTATAGGACATCAGAAGGGCCGCGATACAAAAGAAAATCTTATGCGCAACTTCGGATCTGCTCACCCCGAAGGATACCGAAAGGCGATGAGGGCGATGAGATTAGGCGGGAAATTCAAGCTTCCGGTGGTATCATTTATAGATACGCCCGGCGCTTACCCGGGAATAGGCGCTGAAGAGAGGGGCCAGGCCGAGGCCATAGCTCATAATCTTGTGGATATGGCGAGATTAAAGACGCCGATCGTGGTTTTTGTCATCGGCGAAGGGGGTTCCGGAGGCGCGCTTGGAATCGGCGTGGGCGACAGAATATGCGTTCTTGAGAACGCATATTATTCGGTAATATCTCCCGAAGGCTGTGCCGCTATTTTATGGAAGGATAGAACCAAAGCTCCCGAGGCGGCGAGGGCGCTTAAGCTTACGGCGCAGGATCTGCTAAAGTTTGGATTGATAGATGAGGTTGTGCCGGAACCATTAGGAGGCGCTCATCGTAGTCCGGATAAGATGGCGCAAACGGTCAAAGCCGTTATAAAGAAATACCTTAAGGAATTTTCCACGATTTCCGTAGACGATTTAATCGAGGCGAGGTATGAAAAATACAGAAAGATCGGAGCGTTTTTGACGGAATGATAAATCCGGCCTTTGAGATACCAAGTGATCCGATATATATCACAGAAGCCTCCTCTAGAATCATAAATTCGTTAAAAGATTTTAATTTAAAGGAAGACGTTATTTTCGATATCAGGCTTTCTGTGGAAGAGGCGGTTATAAATGCCATTAAATACGGCAATAATTTCAAAAAAGACCTGCCGATTTTAATAAATTATTCTATAACTGGCGACAGACTGGAGATAATAGTTAAGGATATGGGCAAAGGTTTTGACTATTCCTCTCTTCCCGATCCGACGTCGCAAGAGAATATTTTAAAATCCGGCGGCCGCGGTTTATTCTTGATACGCAACCTTATGGATGAGATTAAATTCAACGATAAGGGCAATGAAATAAAAATGGTGAAGTTTTTGACCGGAGGAAAGCTCTATGGTAGTAAAAGACAGAAGGGTTAATGAGATAACGGTTTTAACCGTGGACGGCGAGATAAATTTTAACTCTTCGCCTGATTTCAGAAAAGCTTTTTTGAGGATTCCCGATTCTAACCTAAAAAAAGTAGTCGTAAATCTCGCCGGCGTGGATTACGTGGATTCTTCAGGGCTGGCGACATTGGTCGAGGCGTATCAAAAGATAAAGGGCGCCGGCGGAGAATTGATACTTGCTAATCTAAGCGATAAAGTCAAGAGTTTGTTTGAGATAACCAAGCTCGAGAAGTTGTTCAGAGTATTTCAGTCAGAAGAAGAGGCTTTAAGGAATATCGGATGAATTTTTAAACGGGCAGGCAAATGGGAATATTCGAGAATATAGGCAAGTTCGCGTTAAAAACGTCAGCCGCTATTTGGGACATAGCGGCTTTATTTTTAAATACGCTATATTGGGTTTTTTTCGCCCCGCTGAAAGGGAAATTTATCGGCCGCCGTTATATTTTTGAACAAATGGTTTTTGCGGGCATTCAATCGTTGCCCATAGTATTTTTTGTCGCTTTGTTTATAGGAGTAGTTTTGGCTATGCAGGGCGCTTATCAGTTAGATAAGCTTGGCGCGGTTAGGTATGTAGCGGGCCTTATAAGCGTTTCTATAGCCAGAGAGATAGGGCCTGTGTTGATAGCGTTGGTTATAGCGGGAAGGGTGGGAGCGGCTATCGCCGCGGAGATCGGTTCAATGAAGGTCAGCGAACAGATAGAGGCGCTTGAGGCGATGGCCTTGAACCCTGTGAGATTTCTGGTCGTTCCCAGATTTTTGGCGCTTATCGTTATGCTTCCGGTATTGACGGCTATAGGCGATCTCGTGGGTATGTTTGGCGGTTATCTGATAGGCGTCTATAATTTAAAGATAAGCCCGGGCCTTTATATAAGTACTAATTTTCAATTTCTTACCGTAAAAGACATAATGACGGGGTTGTTTAAGAGTTTTGTGTTCGCGGTGATAATCGCGCTTATAGGCTGTTATCAGGGCCTTAAAGCTTATGGCGGAGCCGAAGGGGTTGGCCGCGCCACCACCTTAAGCGTTGTTACAAGTTTTATTATGATAATATTGGCCGATTGCGTTTTAACGGCGGCGTTCTATTTTTCGAGAATATAATGGGTAATAATGAAGCAGTCATAAGGGTGGATAATCTTGTGAGGGAATTTGGCGGACGCCGCGTGCTGGACGGCGTTACTCTGGAGGCTTATAAGGGCGAGACTTTGGTTGTGATGGGAGGTTCTGGTTGCGGCAAATCCACTCTTCTTAGGCATATAATAGGAACCCTGAAACCTGATTCCGGGAATATCTATCTTTTTGGAGAAGATATAACTGCGGCTAAAGAAAGCAGGATGGACGAGTTGAGAAAAAAGATCGGAGTGCTTTTTCAGTCCGCGGCCTTATTCGATTCTCTGACGGTCGAAGAGAATATAAGCTTGCCTTTGAGAGAGCACACAAAACTCAGCGAGAGCATAATAAAGATTATTGTAAGGATGAAGTTGGAGCTCGTGGGATTGCGCGGATTCGAGCGCCTTTATCCTTCTCAGATTTCCGGAGGAATGAAAAAACGGGTGGGTTTGGCTCGGGCGATAGCGATGGATCCGCAGATAATTTTTTACGATGAGCCGACCGCGGGATTGGACCCTGTGGTTGCGGCAGTGATAGACAAATTGATATTGGATTTAAGCGAAAAACTTTCGATATCTTCCATCGTTGTCACTCATGATATGAATTCGGTGTTCAGAATAGCCGACAGGATAGCTATGCTTCACAGTGGAAGAGTCTTGCAAGTCGGCACAAGAGATGAGATTAAGAATTCCCAGAACGAATATGTCAGGCAGTTTATTAACGGCGATCCCGAAGGCCCGATAAAGTTTTTTAGGCCTGACGAGGATTATCTCAAGGAATTGACGACTTAAAACTGTAGTGCATTGTAACATAAATTTTATACTGTTCGAGCGAGGCCATTGGCCGAGTCGAGAACTATGGATACGGGCAGCAACAGAACTTCTCGACTCATCCGCCTCAGGCGGATTCGCTCGAAGAATAAGTGTTTACTGTCTCCAAGGACTACCACGAATTAATGTTACAGAGCAGTAGAGGGTAAAATGTCGCTAAAATTGACTAACGAGGCTAAAACCGGAATCATTATTATGCTTGGAGGATTGTTTTTATTGTTTATGCTTTATAAGACGGGCGGAATAAAGACGACGAAAGGTTATGAGCAGAAATGCCTCTTCAATTACGTAAGCGGGTTGGAGGAGAATGCCCCAGTCAGGCTCGCAGGAGTCAAGGTTGGAGAGGTCAAAAACATTAGCTTTACTTATTTTGAAGACCAGACAAAGATTTTAGTTGTACTGTTGCTGGATGAGCGTGCTAAGATAAGAGAGGATTCAAAGATAAGGATTAGCGCAACCGGCCTGATTGGAGAGAAATATATCGAGATTACGGGAGGCTCAAAGGGCTCGCCGGTCGCGGACAAAAGCCGGATATTGACCGGAATAGATCCGTTCGAGATGGAAGAGCTGGTTGAGATGGGCAGGGATCTGGCTTCAAGGCTTGATTCGTCTATGCGCGATTTGCAAAAATTAATGGGGCATACCGATGAGGTATTGGTTGAAAACAAAGACGACATCAGGACTGTTATCCTGAATTTAAAGGATACTTCCGTGAATTTTAGAGAGTTTAGCGATGACATAAGGCGTAATCCGTGGAAGCTTATTATTAAAGGAAAGGAAGTTTCTAAGGAAAAATTTCCGAAGGACGGGAAAAAATAAAAAAAGGGATACTGTAAAATAGTCTGTTGACTTTCAGTCCGCCAATGCGTTGTGGCGGGTGTCAGTTTTGCTATCATGTTGTAGCCGCAAAGCGTCAGCTTTGCTAATTGTTTTGCGCGCATTTTGCAGAGCTTCGCTCTGCAGCTACACAATAAATTCAAAAGTCAGCAGAACTCTTAGTAGCGCTCTGTAACATTAATTCGTGGTAGTCCTCGGAGACAGCAAACACTTATTCTTCGAGCAAATCCGCCTGAGGCGGATGAGTCGAGAAGTTCTGTTGCTGCCCGTATCCATAGTTCTCGACTCGGCCAATGGCCTCGCTCGAACAGTATAAAATTTATGTTACAATAGTATCAAAAAAAGGGGGTGCGGCAATGAACAGAGTCAGGTATTTTGCGTTTGGGTTGTCTGTAGGCATTTTATTCTTGAGCTCTAATCTGATATTTGCCAAAGAGCTGGAGAGAGAGGCTAAGGTTATAATGGTAAAGGCGGATGCCAAGATACAGAAAGCGGGCAGGACTGAGTGGCTTGCGGCAAAAGAGGGGATGATACTTTCCGATGGCGATACGGCCACTACCGGAAAAGATTCAAGTTTAGAGGTGGCATTCGATAAGGATAACAAGAATGTTATTCGGCTGGAAGAGAATTCCACGGCCATATTGCGCGGAAAAATGCTAAAACAAATCGAGTTGCCGCGGGGCAGGATTCGTTCTATAATAAAGGAACTTGGCAAAAAGTCATCTTTTGAGATAAAGACGCCTACCGTTGTGGCCGGGGCAAGAGGAAGCGGATGGGATGTTATTGCGGACGCCGACAGAGATACGGTTAAGGCTTATGAGGATGAGATATTCGTTCAATCATTCGATGAGCAGGGGGATTTAATAAAAGAGATAGTTATAAGAGAAGGCTGGGAGGTTTTTATAGAGAGATTTCAGGCTCCTAGCGAGTTGATCGAACTTACGAATATGGATAAGCAGGATTGGAGTTCATGGAAAGAGGATTTAGGCGAGAGGATAGAGACCAAAGAACCGGAAACTACCGAAGGCAAAGCTGAAAATAAGACGCCGGAATCAAAGAGCGCGGAGTCTATAGGAAAAGAAATGGAAGATAAGACGGCGGCTTTCGAGAATATAGAGTCCATTGAGGATAGATCCGAGGCAGAGAACGAATATAAAGAGCAGATATCGCAAATCGAGGATGTAAAGAAGATAGAGGAAAGAGTGGAGAGTGAGAATGTTGAGGAGGAAGAAACGACTACTAGTTCCGGCGGCGGATGCAGCGGCTATTAATTTATAACAATAGAATTTATAACTTAAAGATTGTTAGTATATTGCAACATAAATTTTATACTGTTCGAGCGAGGCCATTGGCCGAGTCGAGAACTATGGATATGGACAGCAGTAGAACTTCTCGACTCATCCGCCTCAGGCGGATTTGCTCGAAGAATAAGTGTTTGCTGTTTTCAAGGACTGTCATGAATTAATGTTACAGGGCATTAGGGATAAATCTCTAACAGGGGTTGCCCGTCTTAACCAGTGGCTAACAGGAGAGGCGCGTATGAATAAATTAACTTTCTCATTTTTAACTTTGTTTTTAATATTTATCGCGGGATTTGAAGTTATGGCCGCCGATATTATCGAAGAACAGACGACCCAGAGAGATTTGGGTGTCACGGAAGAAAATGTTTATAAAAAGGTTGAGGCAGTCAGAGAAGGCAAAAAATATAAAGCGAAGTTTTTTCTTTCTGCGCAGCAGGGCTATGACAACAACGTTTTTTTGGATCCGCGGCGGAAAAAAGACACCTTTTCCGAGGGAATTTTTGACGCGGGCGTAGCGTATTCCCTAAACAGCCGATGGGATGTCATTGGAGACGTCTCGGTTCACGATATATCTTACTGGGAAGCCACCGACGCCAGTCTCGTAGACACAAATTTTAAGCTTGGATTTAAAGGCAAGTTGTTTGCTAATATATCGTTAACCGCATTAAACGACATAGAGATGGTTGAATATAAATCTAATGATGATGGAGAATTTATCGGGGACAAGACAATCCTTACTTTGAATCAAAAACTGCCGAATAATTTTTTTCATACCTTTGGCTATGAATTTTTTTATAAGAATTATTCCGACAGGAAAGCAACAAACGGCTGGGGCGGAGAATCAGATAAAGACAGGGTAGATCATAGAAATACCTTCGATTATGATGTAGGGGTATATTTCAAGAGAGCTATGTTAAAGCTTAGAGGCGAATATTTCTTGAATAAATCAAATGAGGCATATCACGATTACTATGATTATGAGTCAAAGAAATTAGGATGCTCGCTGATATATTTGCTTACCGACAAGATGAGCGCGTATTTTTCGCTTACCAAACAGTTTAAAACTTTCTCGGCAAGGACTATACCCAACGATATTACCAGACGCGAGCATGATCACGGATATGTAGCTATGTCGTCAATATTCTATGACTTATATAAGAATACGACGCTGGCTTTTTCTTATGCGTATAGGCAAAATCGCTCAAATAATCCAAGCCAGAAATATTCCGGTTCCATAACCACTTTAGGGATGCATTTAAGGTTTTAACGGCTGATTTTATGTTGAAGATCAAACTGTTTAAATACGCCGCGTATTTTTTATGCGTGGCTGCTTTGCTTTCCGTATCTTTTTTCAGGCTCCTCGAGTCATATGAGCTTCAGACTTTCGATTTAAGATTTAGTTTGAGGCCCCCTTTAAAAGTAAATCAAGATATAGTTATAATCGAGATAGCCGAGGATTCGATAAGGGAATTCGGCAGATGGCCTTTTAGCAGAAAATATCACGCCTATCTGATAGACTGCCTTCGCCAGCTTGGCGCGCGCGCGATTATCTTTGACATACTATTTGGCGAAGAAAGTCCGGACGACGCGGAATTGATAGAGGCTACCGGCGCGGCCAAGGGTTTGGTGTATTATCCGATTGTTTTGGCGCTTGAACGCGGCGGAAAAGCGGCAGGGCCTAAGGCTGTTGGCATAGAAGTTCCACTTATTGATGGTTTGGCGCGCGCCGCAAAAGGAGTAGGTTTTATAAATGCCGTGGCGGATAGTGATGGCAAAACGCGCAGAGTTGCCTTAACCGCGGAATCCGCGGACAAGAAACATTTTCAGCTTGCTTATCTTGCCGCTAAAGATTATGTTAACGGCAGTTCTTTGCGCCTGCCTCTTGGAGACGACGGAAATTTTCTGGTGAATTATCCGGGAAAATGGAACGGTACTTTCAAACATTATTCTTTCGCGGATGTGCTGGCTTCTTTTGAGCAGACCGTAAGAGGGGAAGAGAGCAGAATAAACCTCTCCAATTTTTATAATAAAGTTTGTTTTGTCGGGCAAACAGAGATAGGAGGCCATGACTTAAAACCAAATCCGCTTGAGCCCGCTTATCCTATGATGGGGGTTCATGCCAGCATCTTTAACTCGATAGCAGAGAATAAATTTTTGATTAGGGCCAAGAAAGAAATAAACTTAGCGCTCTTGCTGGCGCTGTGCGTTATCGTGGCTTTAGCGGTTAATAAAGCAAGGCCCTTATCGGGGTTGGGCATCTCCTCCTCCGCTATATTTATATTTATCGCTTTTGGTTTTACCTTGTTTATCTTCTTCGGAGTTTGGATAGATTTATTTTGTCCCGTTACGCTTGCCATCGGCGTCTATCTGGGATTTACGGTCAAAAGATATTTTATTGAGAAGCGCGAACGCCTTTTGATGGAGAGAGAACTCTCGATAGCAAGGCAGATACAGATGGATTTTCTTCCGTCTTCAACGCCTCAGGCGGAGGATATAGATATAGCCGCCTCAATTGAGACGGCAAAAGCGGTGGGAGGAGATCTTTACGATTTTCCAAGTATGACCAAGTTTTCCGTGGAGGATAAAGACAAACTTGGCGTTATGATAGGCGATGTCTCAGGCAAGGGAGTTTACGCCGCTTTGTTTATGGCGCGTTCGATAGCGGACTTCAGGCATTTAGCCGCCGGCGTTCCGAGCCCTTCATTCGTTCTCGCCGGGCTTAATAAAGAGATAGCCCTTAATTATAAGACAGGGTTGTTTGTCACGATGTTTTATATGATTTATGATCGTTTTGACAAAAGTCTTGTTTATTCAAACGGTGGACATCCTCCCGCCATATGCCTTAAGGCGGCAGGGCAAGTAGAGTTTTTAAGAGCTGAAGGAATTCCACTCGGCCTTATGGATTCAGCGGTGTATTCGCAAACGAACGTGAAGCTGGATGCCGGCGATGCCATTATTCTTTACACCGACGGCGTTACTGAGGCCCGTAACGCGAACAAGGAAGAGTTTGGCGAGAAGCGGCTTGTTCAGGCGGTCGTTAATAACAGGGATCTGCCGGTGAACCGGATCTTGGAGGAAATCAAGGCCCACCTTGCTAAATTTGTCGGCGCGGCGCCTCAATATGATGATTGCACGATAATCGTGTTTAAGGTAAGATAATTTGAATCCCCAACAAATCCGCTTTTAATTTTTTCACACAAACTGCTTTTAGGCTCTCCCCAATCTGCTTAAAAAATTTTTGAAAGAAAATCTCTGCTTTTATCGTCTCTTGTTATAAAGGAGGGGTAAAATGTTAACTTTCAGCGTAAAGAGGGTGTACAAGTTTAATGGAGAGGGGCCGCTTAAGGCGATAGCGGATCTGGTTATCGGTGAGGAATTCTTGGTAAAGGGATTCCGCGTGGTGGAGGGGAAAAATGGCTTGTTTATTTCTGGACCGACTAAAGCGGGAAATAACGGAAAATGGTATAGCACTGCGCTTGCTCTTACGGATGAAGCCAAAAGAGAAGTTGAGCGCGTTGTTATGGAAGCCTTTGAGAACGAAGACAGGCAATAAAAAATTAGGCGATCTATCGGAGAAACTCGCGGCGAAATTCCTTAAACGGCGCGGATATGAGATATTGACTAAGAAATATCGCGGAGCCGGCGGCGAGATAGATATAGTGGCTAAGGAAAAAGGGTCATTGGTTTTCGTCGAGGTTCGTTCAAAATCAGGTTCGGAATTCGGTTTGCCGTATGAGACCATTAATTACGAGAAGAGAAAGCGCCT
This sequence comes from Candidatus Omnitrophota bacterium, assembly GCA_043798215.1. GTDB lineage: Bacteria > Omnitrophota > Gorgyraeia > Pluralincolimonadales > Pluralincolimonadaceae > JAZDOX01. The sequence continues at coordinate 48,989 of JAZDOX010000075.1, forward strand.
TGAGAAGACGGCGGTGGAATTTCAGAAGCGTTTTAAACTTATTGACCGGGATTCGAGGTTTGATTGCGTTTCAGTATTGTTTGACAAGAACTTTAAGGTCGTCGAAATAGATTTAATAAAGGACGCTTTTTGGAGCTAAAGATGCTTGCTAAAGTAGAGAGTAGGGTTGTTTTAGGGATTGAGGCGAAGAAAGTCGAGGTGGAGGTGGATATAACCGGCGGATTACCGCATTTCGCGATAGTCGGGCTTGCCGATACGGCGGTTAAGGAAAGCAGGGACAGGGTTATTTCGGCCATCAAGAACTGTGGTTTTAGATTTCCGCCGAAGAGGATTATCATAAATCTGGCGCCGGCAGATTTAAGGAAAGAGGGGGCGGTTCTTGATCTTCCTATTGCGGTTGGGATTTTGATAGCCAATGGCGAGATTGCGCAGCAGGATGTGGAGGGCAGGATATTTTGCGGCGAACTTTCTTTAGACGGAAAGGTAAAGCCCGTTGCCGGCGTTCTTTCGATAGCGGCCGGATTATCTAAAATTTCCCAATCTGGTTCTTTGAAAACGGGCTATGAATTTATTCTGCCTTCCCGCAACGCCAAAGAGGCGGCGGTGGTTAGCGGAGTGTCGGTTTTCCCGGTGAAGGATTTAGGTGAGGTGGTGAAGTTCCTGAGAGGCGAGGTTAAGATTGACGCCGCCGTTGCCGAATCAGGGGGCTTAAATACTGCTTCCGCGGTTTCAGATATCGATTTTTGCGAGGTTAAGGGACAGTTGCATGTGAAACGAGGCCTTGAAGTCGCCGCCGCCGGCGGGCATAATGTCCTTATGATAGGGCCTCCCGGCTCCGGAAAGACGATGTTGGCTCAACGGCTGCCGGGTATTTTGCCGGAGTTATCCTTCGAGGAAGCGCTTGAGACGACAAAAATTCACAGTGTCGCGGGCCTGCTTGACAGCCAGAATTTTCTGGTTTCAAGAAGGCCTTTTCGAATGCCTCATCATACCGTTTCTTACGCGGGCTTGGTGGGAGGGGGCATAAAATTAAGGCCGGGCGAGATAAGCTTTGCCCATAACGGCGTGTTGTTTTTGGATGAGCTGCCCGAGTTCCGCCGCGACGCGCTGGAAGCGCTTCGTCAGCCGCTGGAGAGCGGGGAAGTGACTATTTCAAGAGCGATTGCGGCCCTTAAATACCCGGCAAAATTTATGTTTGTGGCGGCTATGAATCCTTGCCCCTGCGGTTACTTTACGGATTCAAATAAAGAATGCCATTGTTCTCCGCGGGATATACAGCGATATCTCTCGAAGGTGTCAGGTCCGCTTCTTGACAGGATAGATATTCATCTGGAAGTCGCCTCTCTTAAATATAATGAGCTTTCGGATAAGAGCCGCGGCGAGAATTCGGAATGCGTAAAAGAAAGGGTAAATCGCGCCAGAGAAATACAGAAATCGCGCTATAAAGATTTAAGGGTATTTTGCAACGCGCATCTGGGTTCGAGGCAGCTCGGCAGGTTTTGCCGCCTTGACAAGGAGGCAGAGGAGCTTTTAAAATTAGCTGTTCTCGAGCTCGGCCTTAGCGCCAGAGGCTATGATAAAGTTCTTAAAATTTCCCGGACAATAGCGGATTTAGCCGCTTGTGAAGAGATAAAAGTAGATCACATTTCGGAAGCGATAAACTACAGAAGCTTAGACAGGAGTTTAGGTTTTTGAAGGTTGATTTTCGGGAATTTTTTTGGCAGTCCCGTACAGGATTTTTCTTGTGTTTTATAAAGAATTTTTATATAATATTTTTGTTGTCTATCCCCTCTAAAGATACAAAATCTTATCGGTAAATTATGTCAGAGATTATAGTTTCTGATTGCACAAGGATAAAAAGGAGAATATAGTGAGAAAACTGGCAGTAGTTTTGGCGGTAATCGGTTATGTGTTTTCTTTTTCCCACATTGTTTTTGCGGCTCAGGAAAGTATCGTTGCGGATCATCAGGCTTACGGAACGAACGGAGATCCCTTAAATGAAGGAGCTGTCTTTACGGGAGATTTCAATTATGATGTCGGCGATGGCGACAATTTAGGCCAAACAGGGACCGTTAGCATTGATGGCGGCGAAGCTTCCTTCCCTGATACAGGAACGGTTAATTTTGTCGGAGGTTCGGTATTACAAGGAAGCATCGGTGAAAATATAGACATAATCAAAGCCATTAATTGTAATGGTATTGCCGGAAAGACTGTTCAGGTCGGCGCGGCTGCCGGAGCCGATTCGTTTATTACCGCCGTTACAATTGCAGGGGCGGGCACCCTGAATCTTGACGGCAGTCTTTTTGCGGATACTCTTGCTTATACCGCTGATGGCCTCGTTACAATAGCCGATAATGAAGATATTTTCGCTGATATTACTACGGCTACCGGCGGCACAGGCGCCCTTACAATAGAAGGAACCTCGACTATCACTGGAGATGTCGGCGCCAGCGGAGCTGAACTCAAGAAAATTAATGCCGGCAATAATGGTGAAGTTGTTGCTTTCACGGGGAATATTTATACTGCTAACCTCGCGCTTGTAGGGACATCTACGGTAACAATCGCGGCGGGCAAAAATATCAACAATATTGTTACCGCCGGCACAAATGGCCAGGGAGCTTTGACCTATCTCGGCAGTTCGACAACCGGCGGAAATATTGGAAATGCTGCGGGTAATGCGCTTGCGGCCGTTAATATAAATGGCGGAACCTTAAGCCTTGGCCACAATATTACGGCGACTACCGCCACGGCGAATAATAATGCCGTATGTTCGTTAACCGGCAACAGAACGATAACAGGCGATATGACACTTGCAGGAACCAGCACATTAAATGTCGGCATAAATACACTTACTTTAGCCGGCACGGGTATATACACTCAGGGGGCAAACACGACACTCGCGGTTGGTGTCGCCGGGTCAACTTCAGGTCAGATAGTTGGCGCGGGTAACGCGGTAGTTAACGCGAACAGCGCGGTGGATATTGCCACAAACGGCGCTTATATCCCAAACGGAACAACGTATAGGGTTGTTGACGGAGCCGGCGGCGCGGGTGTAAATGTTCCTGCGACAATTACCGACAATGACGCATTTGTCAGCTTTAGCGCTAACAGTTCGAGTGGCGATTTGATATTGACCGCAAATCGCACCAATTCTTTTGATAAGATTGCCGCCAACGACAACGCGGCTGCCGTGGGCGCGGCGCTTGATTCAGCCGGAAAAGCGGGAGCTGTGGGCGATATGCTCACAGTTTTAAATACCTTGGAATCTTTGCCGGTTTCAGATGTAAGTTCTTCTCTCGATACTTTTGTGCCCACGGTTGATGCCGGCGCGATAAACGCGACTACGGTAATGAACAGTAACTTTGTGAATTTTTCGGTTGAGAGAGCCGAGAGCGCGATGCGGATTGCGCGTGAGAGCGCGGATAAAGCGGAATCGGGATTTTCCGCCGGGGATAAAGAAAACTTAAACGGAATATGGGTAAAAGGATTTGGTTCTTATATAACGCAAGATAAACGAAAGGGAATAAAGGGGTATAACTCAACCACATTCGGCACAATTCTTGGGGTGGATCGCTCGTTTATGAATAGCGCCAGATTGGGGATTAGCGGCGGTTGGGCGGCCGGAGACGTGAATTCCGACGCAAATAATGGAAAGACGGATATAGATGGCGGACAGGCTACCGTTTACGGCGCTTACGATAACGAGGGCGCCCCCTTTTTTTGTAACTGCCGCCGGCTCATTCGGCTGGAACAAGTATAACGGAAAGAGAAATATCAATATAGGATCTACGATAAAGAGAACTACCAACGCGGACTATTCCGGGCGGCAATACGGCGCGTATATCGGAGGCGGTTATGACATAAAGGGCTACAGCAGCGCCACGCTGACGCCTCTTGTTTCTCTTCAATATAGCCATCTTAATCTGGATAGTTATACCGAAACAGGGGCGGATGCCCTTAATTTAAGCGTTAAAAAGCAGGGTTACGATACCTTGCAGTCGGGACTTGGCGTTCGGACGGAATATCCCATAGAGTTCAAGAATTTTACTCTGACAAGCGAGGTTCACGGTAAATGGCTTTATGATTTCTTTGGCGATGAAGTAACAATGACCTCGACTTTTACCGGCGGCGGCGCGTCCTTTGAGGCAAAGGGATATAAGCCGGCGCAGAGCAGCTTTGACGTCGGCACGAAGTTACTTTTGGCTCATAAGCAGGATCTTTCACTGACGGCGGAGTACGACGTTGAAGTAAAAGAAGACTTTGTGGGCCAACACGGGGCGGTTACCGTCAGGTATAATTTCTAATTGAGAAGAGCCGTAATAGCCAATTATAGCAGAGTGGCGATCGCGCTTTTGATGGCGCTGAATTCTTCCGGTTGTGTCGGCGCTCTCTCGTTTATCGACAGAAACACGGCCGCCGATGACGTAGCTTTTAAGGCAGGTTTTACCAAGAGATATCTTAAGGCTCCCCCATTTACCCTAACAGGATATAATAGATTCAATTCTTCCGGGAAACCTCTGCGAGTATATATAGAAGGAGATGGTTGCGCGTGGCAGTCAAGAAGAAGGTTGTCTATCGATCCAACTCCGAAGCAGCCTATGGCGCTGCGCTTGGCCGCCCTCGATGCTTACGATAATCTCGCCTATATCGCGCGACCAGGACAATACCTCGCCCCTGATTCGGTTCTTTGCGATCCTGCCTACTGGTCTCAAAGACGATTTTCTCCCGAAGTGGTTAATTCGTTAAATCAGAGTATAGACGAGCTTAAAAGAGATTCCGGCGCCTCAAAAATAGAACTTATCGGTTATTCGGGTGGAGGGGGGCTGTCAGTTCTCATAGCTTCGAAGAGGAATGATGTTTTAAGCGTAAGAACGATTGCCGGAAATCTGGATACCGAGGCGCTTTGCGAATACCACAGAGTGAGTCCCTTGACCGGCTCGCTTAATCCTATTGACGCGGCGCGGGATATAGCGGCGATTCTTCAGTATCATTTTGTTGGAACTAAAGATGACGTTGTTCCGCCGTTTATCGCCGAGAAATTTTTTAAAGTAAGCGGCCGCCCCAATACTATACGCGTAATATATGTTAAAGGCGCGACTCATACGGATGGTTGGCGCGAACATTGGCCGGATTTGCTCGATACGTTCGAGCAGTGTCCAAACCACGCTTTTTAGGGCACAGTAAAAATACATCAGTCAGTATTACTTTATACATGTTTTCCAAAACTCGCCAATTTCGGTTTGGCAAGTTTTTCGAAATCCCTATATTTTATCTTGACGGTATCGGTATGGTTTCCGCCGTTAAAGACAATCTCCTCATCTTCCTTTAATGTCTTATCCGCGTAGGTATCGAGGCCAAAGAGGCTTCCGAACGGAGGCATAGCGCCTACTTCATAATCCGGGATGATTTTTTCAATCTCCTTTTCGTTGGCTATCTTTAATTTCTTGCATTTTGCTATTTTCAAGAGTTTCTTTGTGTCGATAAGATAGATTGCCGGAAGGACCGCCAGAATGTATTTTTCATCGGCTTTCACGAGAACTGATTTTAAGATTTGTCTTCCCGGCACGTCCTGCGCGGCGGCGATCTCCTGCGCCGTGTAGGCTAATTTGTGCTTGAGCGACTTGTATTTCACTTTGTTGGCGTCCAAAAATTTCTTTAATTTTGCCACGATAGCCATTTTGCCCCTCCTTTAATGAGTCCGCCTTAGGCGGACGAATTAAATCCCGCACCCAGCAATCTACTTAACGATTCCTTAATTTTGTCTTAAGCGCGCTAATTGCCCGGCCGAAATTTTTTATCCGTATCTTCCTTTTTTATTGGGTGCGGGGTCAAATTCAGCCACAGCTTTCAGCTTATAATTTATGTTGCCAACACTTCCATAAATTATGGCTTCATTCGACCTCCTTTTTATTTAATCTCAAGATTACTACAACAATAATCACAAGTCAACGATTACCTAAGGTGGAGTTTCCCCAAAATTTTCTATCAATGTTACGGTTCTCGACTCGGCAGCGACTTTATTGTTCGAGCGCCGTCGAGAACTTAAAGTCGCTGCTTCGCTCGAACAATATCGCGCGGCTGTTTCTCCGCTTATAATATCTAAACTTTTTGTTTTCTGTAACTTATTTGAATTGGCCGTATTACAGAAAAACACTGCTAATTTTTGGGGAAACTCCACTTACCTGAGTTAGGTTTTTTCAGTGTGTCTTGCGGGCAAGGCGATCTACCTTGAAATTTAAGTTTCGGTTGCCTGCCGGTCCCGTTAGGTTAAAAGTTATTTTATGTTCTTTTTAAGCCAAGTATATGTTAAAATATTTATCCAATTTCAATTATCGTCGCTTTTTTAGTAATTATTTTTTGTTCAGGAAAGTCGGACTTAATAAAAAATGAAATTAAAAAAACTACTGCATTGTAAAATTAGTTTTCACTAATTGTCATTCCCGCAATCTTTTAGCGGGAATCCAGAAATGGGCGTGTCTGGATGCCCGATTAAAACATTCGGGCATGACAAACTGCCAAGAACTAACTTTACAATGCACTA
>JAZDOX010000001.1:0-5609 GCA_043798215.1 Candidatus Omnitrophota bacterium
GCAGCATGACGATCAAGCCCGTATAGTTGACCGGAAGAGAGCCCATCCCGATGAAGGCGAGCGCCAAACTCGTTATGCCTATGACGCTGCCGATCGTTACGCCGGGTGTTGCTATCTCGAATATTATCCCGTAGAAGCCGATAATAAGAAGGAGATAGACGATATTCGGGTCCTTCAGGCCATCCAGAATCCCCTTTAGGGCATTTCCTCCTTCTGTCTGGGCGAAAAGCGGCGCGGCCGCCAGAACCAGAGACAAAAAAAGCGCGGCTATTAAAAGGCTTTTTTTCATTTTTACCCCCACGTTTAGGTATGTAAAAATATACCACCCAATAGGGCCATTGTCAACCAGCCAATTGTATTGACGACGGGGTGGGGAAGTGATATCATTTTATTCCTGCGTGGGGCCGTAGTGCAGTTGGGAGCACGCAACACTGGCAGTGTTGAGGTCGCGGGTTCAACTCCCGCCGGCTCCACCATAAAATTCGCCTAATATTTCAGCATAAGCGAATTCATGTCGAATTCAGGCCAGGAAATTATGCCCGTAAGGCAAAATTTACGGCCGCATTGAATTCGACGCGATATCGAAGGAGATGTCCGCTAACAATCGTAATTTAAGTTGACATTGTACGCTTATTTGAGTACAATCGTACTCAAAATAGGATAATCCCATGTTAGAAGTTTTATATATTTCCAGATCTAAAATCCGCCAGGAACTGCTCGCGCTCTTCTTCACTAATCCGCAAAAACGATATTATCTAAGGGAACTGGAGCGGATCATTGGGTACTCTGCGGGAAGCATACGCAGAGAATTGCTAAAGTTTCAGAAGGACGGCCTCTTTAATACAAATAAAGTAGGTAACCTTCTCTATTACTCTCTCAACACAAGCCATCCTCTATTTAAAGAATTGAAAGCCATTGTTTCTAAGACCGTTGGGGTGGAGGCGAGCCTGAGAAAAGAGCTGTCGGCTGTTCCGAATATAGAAATAGCTTTTGTCTATGGGTCATTCGCAGCGAATAAGGAAAAATCCGCCAGTGACATAGACCTCATGGTAATAGGAGATCCTAAATCCTCTCTTCTTAATGAAAAACTATCTACACTGGAGCGTAGATTAAAGAGAGAAATAAATCCAACGGTCTACTCGATGCGTGAATACAAGGCAAAAAAGAGAGCCAGGAGCGGTTTCATTATGGATCTCTTAAAAAATCCTAAAATAATGATATTGGGGAAAGCAGATGATCTATAAAGACTCCAAAGAGAATCTCTTAAAAGAGGGGCTGATAAAAAAGTGCCCTGTTGATGGTAAAGCTATAGAAAACCTCTTAAAGCGCGCATCCACAGATTTGAAAACGGCTAAGAGGAATTTAGAGGCGGATGAAGAGTGCGCTTATAACTACGCTTATAACGGAATGCTGCGTTCAGGCCTTGCGCTCATGTTTAGCGAAGGATACAGGCCCGAGATAAAAGACAAGCATCAGACAATCGTCAGATTCGCAAGCGCAATCTTAGGAGAAGAATTTAAGACTCTTATTAATGATTATGATTTTATGAGGAAAAAGAGAAACAGGTTCATATATGAACCAAGTATTCCCTGCTCAATAAAAGAAGCCCGCGATGCCATCAATACAGCCGAAGAATTTGTCAATCAGATCGCTAAGCTTATAAAAAAGAGAATGACTCCATAAAAGAGGATGATAAATGGATAGCGAGAAATGTAAGTTAAAGGATTGCCAAGACATAGCTATAGATTATAAGGTTAGTTCAAAATTCTTTGGCACCGGAGGAGCTTTCTCTACTCCAGATTTTAATGAGAAGATTAGAGAATTTTCCATAGGACAAGATAATATCACCATAAAAGGTGAGCGAGAAACTTTGTGCTTTATCAAGGCCTCCTCAGAGGTCATAAAAAAGATTGAAATCGAAATACACAATTGCATTGGAAAGCCAATGAAAAGCATTGAAGAAATTGACCTCCATATCAATCCACAAGGACATTAACAGATGTTAAATGAATTTTTAATCAATCTGTCTTTACCTCTACGGATAATAGCATATATTGTAGGGATTATTATTTGGTCATGGTTTATATTTGTTTATCCAAAAAAAGAAATCAAAAATACTGGCGAAAATGATATCAAAAAGAATGTTTATATTACTAGTTATAATCAATCCGGAGGAATAACCGCAAATAAAGTAGATGTTTCCGTTAATCCCCCCAAAGAATTTACGTTTGAGAAATTTAAGAATCAGGATTTAAATAAAAGAGTCAAAGTCTTCTCGTATCCTGGCTTCTCTAATGAAAGAGCTATAATATTTTTTGAATTAGAGAATATTCCAGAAAAAAATAGTGTAGAGGTATCAAATGAACACGGGGCTTTTAGTCCAGTCACTTTAGTTATCGAAAATAATATAATCGCTTTAAAAGGCATCGGCTCACCAGATCACGTTCTTAATGATACCATTAAATTCTTTGCTATTAAGTATATCCCAGGCCATTTTGTTAACCAAAAATTATATACTGTGGAAAATATGGAGTATCAAATAGTTAATAAGGATGACTATAGTTATACATTTAAACTAAGGGATAGCAAAAAAGGAAAAATTTTTGAAAAATCTCAATAATAAACAAAATATAGAAGACAATCCTTTAACAGCAATAGATGAATATAGTTACTGTAAGTTTACCAAAGGCTAGCCAAAGAATCATTTTACAGATAGGAGCAGCAACATGATTTTCACAGGAAAGCATTGGTGGGCTAATAATTCAAAAGTAATTGAAGGGAATGTAAAAGAAGCCATCGTTAGGAAAAATGATACAGAAATTATTATCGATTGCGAAAATGGCGATCACGTCAAATTAAATAGCCAGGATGGGATTAATTTTATGGGAGAATATCAGAGAAATGGAATAAAAGCTGGTAGTTGTGAATTTATGCTCTATAAAAATAAAAAAGGCAACTATCTTCTAAAGGGCGGGTATAGCGATGCCGAAGACGAGACTGGAGTTTGGGTTATAGAATTAAACACCACTAAATATGTTAAGTAGAAACAAGAATCTTTGAATAGCCTTGAAAATATAGCATAATACTAACCAAAATCTGCCCATTGATTATTTTGATGTTCGTTCTTTCTTTGGCAAAAAGGTAATTTTGCCCGCGTTGTTCTGGTGAGTAGCTCGGTAGCCCGCCGTCCATAGTGTTTTAGCGTGTAGCAGGCGGGCGAGGACGCGAGAGTCCCGCCTAGTGTAGCCGTTATGCTTCCTCGTGTAGCTACGGCGTGGGGATGGCGGGACGATGCCGAGCCAAGCATTGAAAGTTCTTTTTTAAGATTTTATTTCAAGGGTTCCACTGAAATGGGTTCGAACAAATTGATAAACGGACCACCATTTTTTTGGGAAGGCTATGAAACTCGGCGTTCACGTATCGATAGCGGGGCATATTTACGAGGCGGTTGACAGGGCGGCTGCGCTCGGCTGCAACACATTCCAGATATTCAGCCGCAACCCGCGCGGATGGGAGGCGTTAGAGCTAAACCCGGCCGATGCCGGGGAATTCAAGAAACGCCGCAAAGAGAAGAAGATATCCCCGGTCGTCGTCCATATCCCTTATCTTATAAATCTCTGCTCGGGTGATGACGCCCTCTGGAGAAAATCAGTCGACGCCTATATCGAAGACATCAAACGCGCCGATATGCTCGGCGCGGATTATTTTGTCACGCACCTCGGGAGCCCGAAAGAAAAGGGCCGCGATTACGGGGTCGAGCGTTTCTCGAAAGGAATGAACGAGGCGATCGCCAAAGTACAATCCCGCCTGAGCGGGACGAAGCCTGAACTCATGATACTCCTGGAGAATACGGCGGGCGGCGGGGATTCGATCGGGTCTAAGTTTGAGGATATCGCGGAGATAATGAAAAAGGTTAAGGATAAGGTTAAGGTCGAGGTGGGGATGTGCCTCGATACCGCCCATACATTCGAGGCGGGGTTCGATGATAAGACCAAAGAAGGGCTCGATGCGACCTTAAAAAACATTGATTCTACCGTAGGGCTTGATAAGATAAAGGTCATACATTTCAACGATTCGCTAAGTGAAATGGGCTCGCACAACGACAGGCATTGGCATATCGGCAAGGGGAAGATCGGCGCGGAAGGGATGAAGCGCATAGTGAATCATCCGAAGCTCAAAGATTGCGCTTTTATCCTCGAAACGCCTAAAGATACCGAAAGAGCGGACAAGATGAACCTTGCGGCAGTGCGGAAGATGAGGAAAACATAAACATCTCCCTCACCTTAGTCCTCTCCCCATAGGGGAGAGGGATGGGTGAGTGGGTAAGGATTAACAATGTACGACTTCAAGACAATAGAAGAGAAATGGCAGAAGAGATGGGAGGCGGAAGGCGCCTTTAACGTAAAGGCCGATCCCGCCAAAAAGAAATACTACCTCCTCGAGATGTTCCCGTACCCGTCGGGCCGCATCCACATGGGCCACGTGCGTAATTACACGATAGGCGACGTGGCCGCGCGTTTCAAAATAATGCAGGGCTATAACGTCCTGCATCCTATGGGATACGACGCGTTCGGCCAGCCCGCTGAGAACGCCGCGATAAAAAATAATAGCCATCCCGAGGCGTGGACGTTGAGCTGTATCGATAACATGAGAAAGCAGCTTAAGAAGATGGGGCTCTCCTACGATTGGGACAGGGAGGTCTCTACATGTCTTCCCGATTATTACCGCTGGAACCAATGGATATTCCTGAAGATGCTGGAAAAAGGGCTCGCATATAAAAAAGCCGCTATAGTCAATTGGTGTCCCGATTGCAAGACGACACTCGCAAACGAGGAAGTCATCGACGGAAGATGCTGGCGCTGCAAGAAAGAGGTAAAACAGAAGGAACTCGAGCAGTGGTTTATCAGGATCACCGCCTATAAAGAGAGATTGCTCGATGACCTCGAAGGGCTCAAATACTGGCCGGAACGCGTCATCACGATGCAGAAGAACTGGATCGGCAAGAGCGAGGGCGTCGAGATATTCTTCAGGGCCCTTCCTTCAGAGGATAGGAAGGCCTGTCCTGAGGACAAAGAGAAAACGACAAGGCAGGTTATTCCGGTATTCACGACACGGCAAGATACGATTTTCGGATGCACTTATATCGTCCTCGCCCCGGAGCATCCATTAGTCAAAAAATTGATCGCGGGAAAACCGCAGGAGAAACAAATCCTTCAATTCACAGAAAAGGTCTCGAAGGAGAGCAGGCTCGTCCGCGTCGCCGCAGATGTCAAAAAAGAGGGCATATTTACCGGCGCCTACGCGATAAATCCGGTCAATGACGAGGCCGTACCGATATGGGTCGCGGATTACGTCCTGATGGAATACGGGGCCGGCGCGATCATGGCGGTCCCGGCGCACGACCAGCGCGACTTCCTTTTCGCGAAAGAGCATAGGCTTCCGATGCGCGTCGTCATCCAGCCTGCCCTTCGAGGGCAAGGCGAGACTTTATCGGTCGATAAAATGACCGAAGCCTACGAAAATGACGGCGTCCAGGTAAACTCGGCGCAATTCGACGGCCTAGCGAATAATGAAGCGAAGAAGAAGATCGCCGAGTGGATGGAGAAGAC
>JAZDOX010000080.1:0-12540 GCA_043798215.1 Candidatus Omnitrophota bacterium
CTTCCACGCTGAGCTTTCTCTTCCCGTTCTTCTTAACATTTTCTTCCATCTTATTGCCTCCTTGTATTATTCTATCAGGAGGCCGGACTATACACAACTCCTATACGCTCTTTACTGTCCCTATCGAAAAAAAACCGGGTGTTCACATCCATCTTTTCCGAACTCTTGCCTGCGATAGTCCCTGTTTTAAAAAATGTGCCAATCTTTCTATATCTTAAGATTATACTATTTTTAGCCACCCTTCTTTTAATTACTTGTTTTCTTGTTTTAGTTTTTTATAAAAAAAGCAAAGAGTTTAAACCATTCAAAATGAAAGGTAAGTATAAAGGTTTCAAATGGGTAGCAGATATTAAGGAGTATGATCCCCATAGGGGGTGGAATATTTGGATTAATTTTGTGTGTCCTGTACATGATGTTTATTTAGGGCGTAAAGATGCAGAAATTCCAGAATGTTGCAACGGTGTTTTGTGGTGTAAGCACTGCAATAAAAAATATCCAATTTATGTAAGAGGCGATATTATTCACCTTGAAGAAGCTCAAAAAGTGATTGAAGACGACGTGATTAGCAAACTCAGAGTAGATAGTAAGTCTTTTAAATAAAAACATTTGACAAGGCGCCTGAGCTTGAATGATAGATCATAAAAATGTAAAAAACAATAAATTAGCGGGAGGGTCTTGATCCTTCCGCTACCTATAAAATCACTCCATTATAAATGCTATAATAACAAAATGTAGGGACAGGGCCCTCGGCTTCGCCGAGAGGCGAGCTTGCCCCTGTCCGCTGTTTGTAATTATCAAAAGGCGATAGGGCGACCGCAAGGGTCGCCCCTACATTGGCAAAACAAAGCGGTGCGGCGAAGATAAAAATTGACATTCTAATCGAGGCTTAAATTTCAAGATTAAGGTACTTATTTCTACGCTTGTTGCCGGGTAGGCGGCGTAGTATAAAATGTAACTTGACAAAGTATACAATTATGTGTATACTTGATTTATGTCAGGGAGGATAAGGAAATGACCTATACGATTACTTTAAAAGACTTACGTCCCGGATTACCGAAGGTGGCTAACGCCGTGGCATCCAAGTATGATCGCTATATTGTCACGAAGCGGGGCAATCCCATTATGATGCTTATCAGCCCGGAAGATTTCGAAGGGCTTCTTGAGACAATAGAAATCCTGTCTGACAAGACCGCTTTGAAGCGTATCAGAAAGGCAAGGAAAGAGGCAAAAGCCGGAAAGACCAGCACGCTTACAGATCTAAGGCGCCGCCTTGAGCGTCTATAGGTTAGAATTAAGCAGGCAGGCCGCAAGAGACTTAGGAAGAGTATATCGTTCCGATAGGGCGTTATATCAAAGATTTATTAACGCATTCAATGATATCGCAACAAGTCATGGCAGCGGCAAGGCTCTCCACGGTAAGCTTTCGGGATTGTATTCTCACAGAATGGGAAGTTATAGGATTATATACGAAGTGTACCGTGGTAAACTTTTAGTTATAATTTTAGATTTAGGCCATCGCAAAGATGTATATCGATAAAATGTCCGTAATTATCAAAGGCGATAGGGCGGCTGCAATGGCCGCCCCTACATTGTATACCGAGCTGTCGGCAAGCAGGATAGTCGTAATTAAAATACCGTAGGAACCGACCTCAAATCTCCATTTTTCCGTTCTATTTTCCACACATCCTCACATTTTCCAGTTGACATAACCCGCAGGATAGCATAAAATGATATCGTTCATTCTTAGAACGTTATCCCGGTTTTAATTACATAGGGGGCATATGAATAATAACTTTTTAAAGCCGTCCGAAGAATTAAGAGACCTTCAGCTTTTAGAAGAGATCTCGCGCGATTCCAGCGCTTCCCAGAGGAAACTTTCCGAGCGCCTGGGCGTAGCCTTGGGCGTCACCAATGCCTGCCTCAAAAAAATGGTCAAAAAGGGATATATCAAGATCAAAGGTATAAACCACAAGAGAATATCTTATTACCTTACCCCCGAAGGATTTACGGAAAAAACAAGACTAACCTACCATTTTCTGGAATATACTGTCCACTATTATATAAATTTAAAGAAGAACATCTCTTCGAAGCTTACGCTGATCTCGAAGGATGGCGTAAAAAGAATTGTCTATTACGGCGCCGGAGACGTTATGGAGGTCGCGTTTGTGACCCTTCACGAGACTGAATTTGAGCTTTTGGGAATAATAGATGACGATAAGAATAAGCAGGGCAAGAAGATGTTCGGTATAGATATAAGCGGCCTGGAAGATATAAAGAGATTGAATCCGGACGCGATTATAATTACCTCGATACGATACAAGGACGAGATAACGCGCAGGATTAGCCTGAATAAGGACTTGGCGGGCGTTCCTGTCTATTCATTATAGGGTATTAGGCATTATATGGAAGGCGCATCGCTTAACTGGTATGCTGTTAGGACCCGCTCCAATTATGAGTTTAAAGTAAACGATCTATTGACGAAGAAGTCGCTAAACGCTTTTTGTCCGACTATTCTTAAATGGAGCAGAAGAAAAGACAGAAAGAAGAAGATAGCGAGGCCTTTATTTACCGGTTATTTATTCGTTGAGTGTTTTTCTTCCGCGGAGGATTGGCTGGAGGTAAAGAAGACCGAAGGGGTGGTAAATATACTGGGCAGCGGACGAACGCCCCAGCCGATACCATCGGAACAGATTGATTCGGTTCGCAAGCTGATAGATTCCGGCGTGAACCCTATCCCTCATCCGTACCTGAAACTTGGCGACAGAGTGGTTGTCGTGGACGGTTCGTTAAGAGGCGCGGTGGGGATATTTGAGCGGTTCAACGATAAAAAAGGAACCCTTGTTGTTTCGGTTGATCTTCTCGGAAGGTCAATAGCGGCAGAAGTGGACAATAGCGCGGTAGAGAGGCTTTGATCCCCGTAGATTTCCTTGAAATCTAAACACGGGGACAAGTTAGTGGTTAGCCGGTCAATTAGTTAGCGGGTTAACGGGGCAGAAAGCAAAAAAAAGATAAAAAATGCTAAAAAAGGTTGGTTATGTAACCGAAGGGGCGAAGCTCTGCCCGCTGGAAGCGAGATAATGAGTTTTAATACGCGTCCGGTGGTGAAAAGGATAATATTCTCCGCGCTTATAGCAACAATCTGCGTATCTATCCTGAATATTCAGGTTGTCACAAGCCAGGGAGTAAATGGAAAAGTAACGCGGAAGAAGATACCTTTATACCTAAAATCGTTTGCTTTTGTATACAGGCATTTAGAATATAGACAGCTCGTCGATGAGATAGTTAAAGGAAAGCGGACGGAAAAAGAGAAGACCCTTGCAATCTTCGATTGGACTTGTGAAAACATACTTAAAGTTCCGGAAGGCTATCCTGTCTTTGACGATCATATATTAAATATAATCATAAGAGGGTATGGCGCCAACGACCAATCAAACGATGTCTTTTGCAACCTTTGCAATTACGCGGGAATAAAAGCCACGTGGTTTATGACGCAGGACAAGAATTCGCGGCGCACGATAGCGGTTTCTTTCGTGAAGATAGGCAATAAGTGGAGGTTCTTTGATTCTTATAGGCATTTATATTTCTTGAATGATAGCGGCGAGATAGCTTCTCTTGAGGATTTAGCCGGCGACCCGGGAATAATTCAGCGCCAAGCGAAAGATATATTCGTCAAGGATATTCCTTACGCGGATTTTATGGAAGGTTTAAAGAATTTAAAATGGATAGATAACCGGCGTTTCAGGCTTCAGACGCCTCTGGGCAGGGTTTGGGATCTTTGCGCGAGCAAGATTTCAGGCAAATAAAAGATAACGCGTTGGAGAAATAATGGAATTAAAGCATAAAAAAGTTCTTGTTACCGGCGCCTGCGGTTTTATAGGCAGCCATCTTGTGGAGCGCTTGCTTGGTGAGGGCTGCGAAGTAAAAGCCTTCGTTTTTTACAACTCTTTCAATTCTTGGGGATGGCTTGAGGCATTTCCTAAAAAGAAGCTTAAAGATGTCGAGATTTTTTGCGGCGATATCCGGGATTCAAATGGAGTAAAGACCGCCGTAAAGGGCGCGGAAGCGGTTTTCCATTTGGCCGCTTTGATAGGCATACCTTATTCTTATCATTCTCCGGATTCTTACGTTGATACAAATATCAAGGGGACATTAAATGTTCTTCAGGCCTGCCGGGATTTTAGCGTTAGAAAAATTATAGTTACCTCGACTTCAGAGGTTTATGGAACGGCAAGGCGCGTTCCCATAGACGAAAGCCACCCTTTGCAGGGGCAGTCGCCTTATTCAGCCTCTAAGATTGGCGCCGATAAGATAGCGGAATCATTCCATCTTAGTTTCAATCTTCCAGTTGCTGTCGCCCGGCCTTTTAACACATATGGCCCGCGGCAGTCGGCGAGGGCCGTTATCCCAACGATCATATCCCAGGCATTATCAGCCGAAAAAAAGATCAAATTAGGCAATCTTTCGCCGAGAAGAGATTTAAATTATGTCGAAGATATTTGCGAGGGTTTTTTAGAAATTGCCAAGAGCGAAAAAACTGTCGGAAAAGTTATGAATATATGCTCAGGCAGCGAGGTGTCTATAGGAGAATTGGCCGGGCTTATCCTTGATATGACAGGCAAGAACAAAAAGATAATTACTGATTCCGGACGAATCAGGCCTGAAAACAGCGAGGTTGAACGGCTTTTGGGTGACAATAGTTTAATCCGGTCTCTTACCAATTGGCGCCCCGCGCATTCTTTAAGAGACGGGATCAGCCGGACGATAGACTGGTTTAGCGATAAAAAGAATTTGGCGTTGTATAAAACGGGAATATATAACATATGAAAACCGCGATACCGCTTTCGGTTCCATGTATCAGGGGCAATGAGTGGAAGTACATAAAAGAATGCCTTGATACAGGATGGGTTTCGTATGTCGGCAGTTATGTCAAGAGATTCGAGGATAAGGTTGCCGGATATTGTCACGCCAAGTATGCCGTAGCTACCGTGAACGGCACCTGCGCTCTCCATATAAGCCTTTTGGCTTGCGGCGTTCAACTTTCCGATGAGGTGATTGTTCCCGCGCTTACGTTTGTGGCTACGGCCAACGCCGTTAAATACTGCGGGGCTGAGCCGTTGTTTATGGATTGCGCTTCGCGCGGTTTGGGCTTAGACCCGGAGAAGACAGGCGATTTTCTTAAGAAGAAGACGGTTAAAAAAAGAGACGGTTTTACTTATAACAGGGATAGCGGCAACAGGATAAAAGCCATTATTCCGGTTCATATATTTGGCCATCCGGTTGATATGGACGCGATTAACGGCGTATGCGCCGGTAGAAATATAGACGTGATAGAAGACGCCACGGAGAGTTTAGGCTCGGAGTATAAGAATAAGAAGACCGGCATTCTCGGAAAAGTGGGGTGCCTTTCATTTAACGGCAATAAGATAATCACGACCGGAGGCGGCGGAATGGCGCTTACGGATAATTTTAGGCTTGCGGAAAAGATAGGTCATTTGACGACGCAGGCGAGGGTTGGGTTCGTGGAGTATGATCATGACGCCATAGGTTTTAACTACCGCCTTAGCAATATTAACGCCGCGATGGGTCTTGCCCAAATGGAGAAATTGGAGGAATACGTTAGAATAAAGAGAGCCAACGCCAATCTTTATAAAATCCTCCTGAGCGAAGTTGATGACGTGGAATTTTTATGGGAAGAGCTATGGGCTAAAAGCAATTTTTGGTTTTACACGATAAAAGTCGCTAAAGATCGCAAAAAAGGATTAATGGAATATCTGCTTTCGAAAGGGATACAAGTCAGGCCGATTTGGCGGTTGATTAATACTTTGCCGATGTATAAGAAATGCCAGGCTTATGAAATAGAGCGCTCCCAGGAAGCCTATGAGACCTGCCTTAACGTTCCCTGTAGTGTTGGTTTAAAGAGAGACGAGATAGTTTTTGTGACGCGCGCAATAAAAGAATATTTTTCAGAACGGCCGGCGACCCGGAAAAAGCTCTCTACTGAGTTACGCATAAGTAATGGAAAGATTTAGAGGCTTAGATTTGAACCTGATGCCTGCCTGCGGCAGACAGGCAAGGCGCGACGACGAAGCCCCTCTGCTTTCTTGCGAAAGCAAGAAGGGGGGCGAGAAGGAGTAACGCCGCAGCAGGCCAAAGATAGGCCTATAAAATTTTCATTATTTATACGTAGCTCAGTAAGATCGAATGGAGGATCTTAGGCGATGAATTTGGAAGATATGAAGAAAACGATAGTCTCTCCGGCAGCTTCTTTAAGGGCGGCGATGAAGCTTCTCGGAGGAAGCGGCGCCGGCATACGGGTTTTATTCGTGGTTGATGATGAAGATAAGCTTATTGGCTCGGTAACCGACGGCGACATAAGAAGGGCTATCTTAAACGGCGTCTCATTTGAGCGGCCGGTTTCCGAGATAATGTTTAAATCCCCCCGTTTTGTCCGGCGCTCGGATAAGGAATTTGAGAATAAGGCCAAGAGATACGTGATGGAGGAAAAACTTTACGCCATACCGGCGCTTGATGATAGCGGACGGATAACGGATATTCTCTTCTGGTTTAATTTTTTCGACAATCATCCGCTTGAGTCTCACAGCGTCAGCCTTGTCAGCAATCCTGTGGTTATAATGGCGGGTGGCAAGGGCACGAGGCTTGACCCGTTTACGAAGATATTGCCGAAACCGCTTATACCTTTCGGGGATAAACCTATAATCGAGAAGATAATGGATAATTTCAACCGCTACGGATTCAATCGTTTTATCCTGACATTGAATTATAAGAAAGAAATAATCAAGATGTATTTCAGGGAGAACCAGTTTCCGTATAGCGTTGAATGGGTCGAGGAAGAGGCGTATTTGGGCACTGCCGGAAGTCTTGGCCTCCTGAAAGATAAGCTTAACGAGACTTTTTTCGTGTGTAATTGCGATGTTTTACTGGAGAGCGATTTTAAGAATATCCTGCTTTGGCACAAAGGGGAAAAAGCGCTTATAACTTTAATAGGATGCCATAAGGAGATGGTCATACCTTATGGCGCGCTTGAGATGAATGACGGGCATCTAAAGACTATAAAGGAAAGGCCCACATTCGATATAGTCCTAAATACCGGTGTTTACATAATGGAGCCCGCGGCGCTTGAATATATTTCGCCGGGAGAGCATATAGATATGAACCATCTTATCGAGCGCGTAAAGGCTGAAGGCAAAGTGACTGTTTATCCTGTTTGCGATGGCTGGTTTGATTTAGGGCAGTGGAAGGAATACAAGGAAAGCCTTTATCATTTGGAGGCAGGCAGAGAGAGCGGATCGGAGTAGCAAAAAAGATGTTTATGGCTGGATCTTAAAATGAGCAAGATAAGGATTATACCGAGGTTGGATATAAAAGGCCCTAATTTGGTTAAAGGCATCCATCTCGAGGGTTTGCGGATTATCGGTGATCCCCAGATATACGCCGTTAAATATTATGAGGAAGGCGCTGACGAGATATTGTATGTTGATATAGTAGCGAGTTTGTATAGGCGCAATAATCTTTTTGATATTGTTGAGAAGACGGCAAGGAACATATCTATACCTGTCACGGTGGCCGGCGGCATACGTTCATTAGACGATATAAAGACTTTATTGCGCGCGGGCGCGGATAAAGTTTCGATTAACAGCGCTGCGGTGGAGAACCCCAAGCTTATCACTGAGGCCGCCAAGACTTTCGGTTCTCAATGCATAGTAGTCGCCATAGATATAAAACAATGGCCCGACCGCTCCTTTTTATCCAAACGCAATGAGACCGTAAGCCGGACGAAGGTTGGCGATTCCGAAGATTGGTTTCAGGATATATTTCAGGTTTATGCCGATAACGGCAGACAGCAGACGGGGCTGGAGGCGTATGAATGGGCGCTTAGAGCGGTGGAATTGGGGGCTGGAGAATTGTTGATAACCTCCATTGACAAGGAGGGAATGAAATTAGGATACGAGACGGAGTTTATCCGCAAGGTGGCTGAGTCTGTGCCTGTGCCGGTTATTGCCGGCGGCGGAGCGGGAAACATAGAGCACGTAGAAGATGTCATCAGTAACGGAAAGGCCAGCGCCGTGGCGGTAGCCTCAATCTTGCATTATAATATTGCCTCAATACAAGTTATAAAAACTCATTTAAGGCAGCGGGGCATAGATGTTGCCGATCATCTGGGAGACAATTGAGATGTTAAGCGTCGCGGTAGTGGATTACGATTGCGGGAATATGTTCAGCATTATAAGGGCTCTGGAGGGATTCAGCGTTAAGACCTCGATTACGCATGATCCCGAGGTTATAATAAGGGCCGATAAGTTGATATTGCCCGGAGTGGGAGCCTATGGGGAGGGGATGAGAAAACTGCGGGAACGCGGTTTGTCGGAAGCGGTGAAAGATTTCGCTAAGAGCGGAAAGCCTCTTTTGGGGATTTGTCTTGGTATGCAGTTATTAGTTAATTCCAGCGAAGAGTTTGGTTTTAATGAGGGGCTTGGCTTGATTTCCGGAGAGACAGTGGCTTTAAAGCCAAAGGGAAACGAAAAGATTCCCCATGTAGGGTGGAATTCTTTATGGGCGCCGGCTTCTCATTCTTCGGAGTTCTGGCGGTCTTCGCTGTTAAATGATTTTAGCGAAGGCAAAGACGTTTATTTTATCCACTCATTTATAGTCAAGACCAATAATAGCAAGGATTGCCTGGCAGTTACGCGTTATGCCGGGGTTGAATTCGCGTCGGCAATCAAGAAGGATAATATCACCGGATGCCAGTTTCATCCCGAGAAGAGCGGCAGGAATGGCGTAAAGATGGTAGAAAATTTTGTCGTTAATTAAAGGAGGAAGTGAAATGCTTGTAAAACCAAAGGTTGATGTTATTAAAAAATACAATCTGCCGCTTGAAGTTAAATACTGCAAGAGGTGCGTAATATCGAATCAACGGCCGCGAATACGCCTTGATGAGGAAGGCGTGTGCAGCGCTTGCCGTTTCGCGGAGAAGAAACAGCGCCTCATTAACTGGGAGGAGAGAGAGAAGGAACTGATAAAATTATTGGATAAGCATCGTAGAAAGGATGGTTACTGGGATGTTGTTGTGCCTTCCAGCGGCGGAAAGGACAGCTTTCTTGTCGCGCATATGCTGAAGTATAAGTATAATATGAAACCGCTTACGGCTACATGGGCGCCGCATATCTATACCGATGTGGGCTGGAGAAACTTGCAGCATATGATTAATTCCGGATTGGACAATGTTCTGGGAACGCCGAACGGAAAAGTCCATAGAATTTTGACCAAACTTTCTCTTGAGAAACTCGGCGATGTCTTCCAGCCTTTTATTTACGGACAAAAAGCGTTTCCGATGCAGGTTGCCGTGAAATACAAGATTCCTTTAGTAATGTTCGGCGAGAATGGCGAAGTCGAGTATGGCGGAGACGATAAGAATGAGGATAGGCCGACCCATAACGTGACCGATGATATGGTCAAACATTATTTCTCGGGTTTTTCTCCCGAGGACTGGGTTAAATGCGGAGTCAACAGAAGCGACTTGCAGTATTATTTTCCTCCGGCCGAAGAAGAAGCCAAGTCGGTTGGCTTGGAGAATCATTTCTTCAGCTATTATCGCAAATGGGTTCCTCAGGAGAATTACTATTATGCTGTCGAGCATGGAGGTTTGGAGCCGGAGCCTGACGGAAGATCCGAAGGAACATATTCTAAATACGCCAGTCTTGATGACAAACTGGCCGGATTCCACAGCTACTTTGCTTTTATCAAGTTTGGGATTGGGCGCTGCACTTCCGATGCCGCCCATGAGGTGCGCGACGGCCACATAACCCGCGAGGAAGCGGTAGCTTTGGTCAGGCGTTTTGACGGAGAATTTCCCAAGAAGCACTTCAAGGCTTTCTTGGAATATGTCGATATGAAAGAGAGCGATTTCTGGGAGATAGTCGATAGTTTTCGAGCGGAACATCTCTGGGGAAAGGTGAACGGCGAATGGAAGCTAAAATATCAGGTATCGTGAAGGATTTTTATCGGTAACTTTTAATTTGTCATTGTCCGGCTTGACCGGACAATCCAGACAGAGTATTGAGGTGTCTGGATTCCCCGATCGAGTCGGGGAATGACGATGTAAAAAATGTAAATAAAGGGGCTAAGATATGGGGAAATTGGTAGATCAGTTAAATATGGAGACGTATAACCATTTCTACGGATACAGCGGTGAAGGAATGGACCATATGTATCCTAATGAGAATTTTGTGAGGCTGGAACGATGGTATTTTGGCGGGCCCAGGGCAAGCTATGTCCTTGATCATGGATTTGGGACAGGAGAAAACCTCATACACCTTCTTAGAAGAGGCTACAAGGTGGAGGGAGCGGAAGTTTCTGAAGGAGCGGTGAGATTGGTTGGCAGAAAACTTAACGAGAAAGTCCCGCACCTAAAGCTCAATGCCCGTCTTACGCTCATTGATCCCGAGGCGGAAAAACTTCCTTATGAGGATAATACGTTTGATTACATAAGTTCGATAGGAGTTCTTGAATACTACCCATCCCGCGACGCGGTTATTAGCGTACTTAATGAACTTTATCGCGTCCTTAGGCCGGGCGGAAAAATGATAGTTTCCACGGCCGGACCCGAAAATCAATTTTGCAAACGAGGGCAAAAAGTAGATGAGGATGTTTATCTTTACACGGGCGTTGAGGGGCAGTCTAATAAGGCGGTTAAATGGCAGATATACATCTTTAGAGATGAGGCGCACATAAGAGAAATTTTCAGTATGTTTAAGGTTGACGAGGTTGGTTGGTATGACAACCATTACTGCGACAGATGGGGGTTTCATTTCGTGATTCTCGCCAGGAAATAAAAGATATATTTATGGCAACCGCGATAGTGTCGAGTGACGCCGGCGGGGCGGAATTGCTCGCGGCTTACGTGAGAGACCGCCGCTTAAAAAATCCGATATTTTATTTAAGGGGGCCGGCAATAATGATCTTCAGGAAAAGAGGCCTTATCGGCCCTTCTTATAAATTCAGCCGCGAATGGGATGCCCGCATAAGCCGTGTTCTCGCTTCTATGAGTTGGAGAGATGATATAGCTTTCAGGATGATAAGAATGGCCAGAAAGAGGAATGTAAAGAGCGATATGATTCTTGACAGCTGGTATGACTACTCGGGCCGTTTTGGTTTTCCTGAAGCGTGCTGGAGAGAGAATCTTCCCGATAAGCTTATAGTCTGCGATGAAGTGGCGGAAAAAATTGTTTGGCGCCAGCATCTTGATAGATTTTGCGGCGTGGAAAAGATCCACAGTCCTTATTTAAATGAGCTGCTCAAAGCGTATTCTTACCTGAGCAAGAAAAGCGGGAAATCCAATGATGAGAATTCCCTTCTTTTTTTGTCCAGTCCCATAAGCCAGGCCAGGAAGAGCAATCTGAAGGAATTTTCCGGCACTGTTTTGGATGAGAGTGATTTACTTGAAGATGTTATAAGAATATGCGAACGCAAGAAGATCCCCGTGAAGATTAGATTACACCCTTTGCAAAAGTATAACCGCCTTATGTCTTACGGCCCCATGATCAAGAACGTCTCTATTTGCGATACCGGAAATTCTTTAGCGGAAGATCTCTTCGGTTGCAGGCATGTGGTCGGTTTTTGCAGCACGGCATTGGTAATTGCCGCATTGGCCGGAAAGACCGCGATATCTTTTTCGAAAGGCGATATCAAGGATATATTTCATTGGAAGGAATTCGGGGTTTATAGGCATTATGGCGTACATAATTGCGCGAGTGTTTCTTCTTTGAACCGCACCTTGTCATTAAAAGCCGATCTTGCCGACCTTTGCATGACTAATAAGAATGTTAAAAAAACAGCTGTCATTGCTTCGCTTCGTTCGCAATGACAAAATTCCTCCCATTGCTTATGCAAAGTTCAGTAGAATGACAAAACAATGAAGAAGTTCGAAGTTTGCGCGGTGATACTCGCTCGGGCCGGTTCTCGCCGTTTGCCCGGAAAAAATACAACCGATTTTTGCGGAAAACCGTTGATCGCGCGCACTATCGAAGCCGCTAAAAATTCGCGGTATATAAAACGGATTATCTGCTCAACAGATAGCGAAGATATCGCGAAGATTTCCAAAAGATGCGGCGCTGAGGCGCCTTTTATAAGGCCGAAGGAATTAGCGCTTGATGAGACATCGAGCGTTGATTCATTATTGCACGCCTTGCGTTACGCAGCCGAGTCGGAGAATTATTTTCCTGAAATAGTTGTTTTATTGCAGCCAACATCGCCCTTAAGGACAAGCCGGCATATTGATGAGGCCTTAGAGTTATTTATTTCAAAGAGGCCCAAGAGCGTAGTTTCGGTGAAGAGATCGAAGATAACCCCCCCTTACTTAAAGACATTGGCCGGAAATAAATTAGTTTCTCTCGAATGCGCTAAAAAAAATTGTTCCAACGTCCGGAAGGCTGATAGAGATTATTATTGCGCGAATGGCGCGATTTATATCACTTCACCGGAAACGTTAAGGCTGTGCAAGACATTTTGGACGGATAACACGCT
>JAZDOX010000081.1:0-10443 GCA_043798215.1 Candidatus Omnitrophota bacterium
CTTCCACGCTGAGCTTTCTCTTCCCGTTCTTCTTAACATTTTCTTCCATCTTATTGCCTCCTTGTATTATTCTATCAGGAGGCCGGACTATACACAACTCCTATACGCTCTTTACTGTCCCTATCGAAAAAAAACCGGGCCGCCACCAAAAAATACACTTTTTTTACCTGCAGATGACTTTACTGATATTATCGATGATATATTTGAAGAATTGACAATTTTACAAAAATACAGAATATTTAAAAATATTGTTAATATCCCAAATGTTGGGTGTATAATTGATGAATTGAATCGTATCAGAAATGCGATAGCTCATTCAAGTGCTCCAGATTATTCAAAAAAGTACTCAATTAAGTTTAAAAATATTAGTATTTACTCATTAAAAGGATTTAAATTATTCCATGAAGAGGTAGAAAAAATATATAATATATTCATTAATATGGATCATAGCTGTCCAAATTAGCAAAAACTGAACTGTTGTTGTAATAACTCTGGGGGAGCATTGCTGCGTTCATGGAATGGTGCGTTGAGCCAATCCCAGAGATTCCTCTTTGAAAATAGATTCGTAGGCAATATAGCGCACAGCGTATAAAGCGACCAGCTGAATTTTGATTTAAATTTCAAGTAGCTTAGAAGCAGATACGTTATTAAAGCCACCCACAATTGGGACAGCAGGGCGTTCCTTGAAGTGCCTACAAAGCTTTTGACCTTAAGTTGCTGCTTAATGCATTTGAAAAACAGCTCAATCTGCCAGCGTTCTTTGTAAATTTTGGCAATAGTAGCAGCCGACCAGGCAAGATTATTAGTCAAGATTACGATTATCTTGCCGGTTTCAGGATCCCAGGAACGGATACGGCGCAACTTGTGAGGGAATTTTTGTTTTGAATAGAATCCCTTAAGCTGGATAATTTGATCGGAATAGATATTTTTATGGTGGCTGGTATCATTACGCACGGCAACCTGATAATACGCGTTCTTTTTCATCCTGGTCACGAAATATACGCCTTTATCGTCGAGCGTTTTATACCACTCGAAATCGGTATAGCCCCTGTCGAATATGGCCACATCGCCTCGTTCAAGCGGTATGGAAGGCGCTACTTGAGTTTCATGGACTTTACCTGTGGTGATGACCGCAAAGACAGGCAGGTATCCTGAATGATTGAGTTTCATATGGAGTTTTACCGCCCCTTTTGTAGTGCGGAACTTCGCCCAGTTATAAAGCGATAAACATAAATCTATTACTGTGGCATCCAAGCTGTAAAGCGGGTTCTTGAAGCGGAATTTATGTTTCGGCGCTATGGCTTCACATTTGGACAGCATCCGGAAGAAAGTTTTTTGAAAGAGCTCATGCGTTCGGCGCTCATTGGCATAGGACAAGGTCGATCGGCGGACTGGCGTTACTCCCAAATGGTACAAGCTGTGTGCGTGTGTCGCAAGACCAGCTTCAATGCCGCGTAGGCTATCTTGTCCGGCAAGCTGGCCAAAGAGCATGGCTACAAAGTGGTTCCATGAGCTGAAGCCCCGTGAGTGATATTCGGTTTTGGTCTCTGAAACAGCTTTTTGAAATTCGTATCTCGAAAACATTTTTAACATTTGCCCTAAAATTGTGTTATTATGGTGCATAGCCTAGCCCTCCTTATCTACCGACGAGAATCGGTGTGGGTGACAGTTGTTTGCTATCACCATCATAAGGTTGTGGTTAGGCTTTTTCAATCATAATTTGGACACGTGTGTTTGTAAATCATAAACCAATATCTGAAATAAACACATTCCTTTCTTTTGCACCCTCACTTTAGAGTTATTTTTAATTTCAACTTGCAAATGTAAAACTCCTTTTTCAAAATCATGCCATTTTGGATAAAGTGTAATTTGTACGCGTGGAGAGAGTTGTTTAAATACAAATACGGCGACAAGCCATCCGCCTACAAGGGTTATTACTTTTAAAAATTGCAATAGCCGCGCCATATCATTTACTGACGTATATTTATATAATAATATTAAGGCAAAAATAACAATAGCTATGATTATTTTTTTCATTTTTTTGTCTAGTATATATATACGAATTCGTTTTTTATGACATTTCGCGCTGTTCCCTACGCTGCCGTCAATTCCAACGGGCCGACACAGGGGTCGGCCCCTACAGTGTTTTAATTACGGCTATTGTATGTCTGCCGACAGACAGGTATGAAATGTAGGGGCGCGGTTTCCGCGCCCGATTACGTTATCGTTTATATTTTCATTCGGGCGAGGCGACCTCGCCCCTACAGTATTTATATTTCTTTACAAACAATCCAGACATATCAACCCGTGTCTGGATTCCCCGCTCAAGGCGGGGAATGACAAATATACCTATATTCCACGCGAGATTCTGCCCGCCGTCAATTCCAATGGGCCGACACAGAGGTCGGCCCCTACTGCATTGTAACATAAATTTTATACTGTTCGAGCGAGGCCATTGGCCGAGTCGAGAACTATGGATACGCCTGCCTGTGCGTGGCACGCAGACAGGGGCAGCAACAGAACTTCTCGACTCACTCCCTGCCTACCGGCAGGCAGGCCTGCGGAGAGTTCGCTTGAAGAATAAGTGTTTACTGTCTCCAAGGACTACCACGAATTAATGTTACAGAGCGCTACAGTGTTTTAATTACGGTCATTGTACGTCTGCCGACAGACAGGTATGAAATGTAGGGGCGCGGTTTCCCTGCCTACCGGCAAGGCAGGCGCGCCCGATTACGTTATCGTTTATATTTTCATTCGGGCGAGGTCACCTCACCCCTACGATTTGAATTATTCCATAAATATAAACGGAACAAATTATAACACGTTCTCCTCGCCCAAGCCCAATCCGACCTCGAGAAATGTTTTAAGCTTTTTGGATCTGATAGGATGGCGGAGTTTACGCAACGCCTTTGCTTCTATCTGCCGGACCCTCTCGCGCGTCACATTAAATATTGAGCCCACTTCCTCAAGAGTGCGGGGACAACCGTCACCTATGCCAAAACGAAGTTTAAGGACTCTCTTCTCTCTCTCGGTAAGAGTTGTCAGAACGTCTTCGAGCTGTTCTTTCAGCATCGAATACGCGGTGGCGTTTGCCGGCGAGATCGCCCGTTTGTCCTCTATAAAATCACCAAAATGAGTGTCGCCTTCATCTCCAACCGGAGTCTGCAAAGATATGGGTTCCTGCGCTATTTTAAGGATGCCGCGAACCTTCTCGGTGGCCATCCTCATTTCGTGGCCTATCTCTTCAGGGCTGGGTTCCCGGCCTGTCTCCTGCACCAAATTTCTTGATATGCGTATTAATTTATTTATAGTCTCGGTCATATGGACTGGTATGCGTATAGTGCGGGCCTGATCCGCGATAGCGCGCGTAATAGCCTGCCTTATCCACCAAGTCGCGTAAGTCGAGAATTTATACCCTCTCTCATACTCAAATTTGTCAACGGCGCGCATAAGGCCTATATTGCCTTCCTGTATCAAATCCAGAAAAGAAAGGCCGCGGTTTGTGTATTTTTTGGCTATGGAAACCACAAGCCTTAAGTTGGCCTCGACAAGTTTCTTCTGAGCCCTCTCAAACTGTCCTTCGCGTTTTCTTAAGAACGTAAGCCGTTCTTTGACCTTAAGCAACAGCTCTGAGAAGTCATTGACTATCTCTCGCTTCCTGTTCTTCAAGACAGATATCTGACCGCGGACGCCGCTTCTATCGCGCAACCTGCTTAAATCCCTGTCTATTTTTTCCACTTCCGCCACAAGCGATTTTATCTTATCGGAAATATCCTCAACAACGTTGGTGGATAACTTAAATTCCAGCAAAAGAGGAACAAGATTAGTGCTTTTTTTCGCGCCCCTTAACCTCTTGGTAAGCCGCATTAGATTACTTAAAACCTTCTCTGTCTTCTCGAAAGGATCCACATCTATTATCTCGTCTATACTGACCTCTTTGGCGAAAACCTTGTTTAAAAGAAATAAAACTTCTTTTTTGCATAGCCTGCATTCAAATATCGATTCCTTGAATTTAACCTCAGCCGCTCTAATCTTCTTTGCCAGCGACAACTCATCCTCCCTTGAAAGAAGAGGAATCTGGCCCATCTGTTTCAAGTACATCCTCACAGGATCTTCCATTTGAGCCATTCGCGGTATCTCTTCGGCTTCAACTTCCGGCTTTGGCAATTCTTCCTTCTCTTCCTCCGGCTCTTCCTTAAGAGGACTCTCCTCGCTATCGACTATCTCGATATTTTCCTTATCTAGGGCAGAAAAGATCTCATCTATCTCTTCGGAAGAAGTTATCTCTTCCGGCAAAAGATCGTTTACCTCCTCAAAGGTAAGTCGCCCCTTCTCCTTGCCAAGTGCGATAAGTTTATCAAGTCCTTTTATCTTTTTCTTTGACGCAATTTTCTTTCTCACAGCGCTCATCTTCTCGCAAACTCCCTTGAACATTTAAGCAAATCGTTATATTCGGACACTAACTGATATACCTTGGCCTCATCGCCCATCATTTCAGCAACCTTTATTAAATTCCGCAATTCTAAAAGCTTGCCATTGGCATTCCTTTCCTTTATCTTCTTAACGCAATCTTCAAGATTTCTGCGCCTCTCGGTTATATTCTCCGCAAAACTAACAGCCTCCGACACAATCCTGCTTAAATCTTCGTTATTGAGGCGGTTTATCAATTGCGAAGGCTTAAAAATTTCACTCCGAGAATACGCCTCGAATATCTCAGATATAATATCCCGGGCGCTCTCGTCTGTAAACTCATCCGCCTTTAAAGAATCGCGCACAAAAGCGATATAGCCCGGATCTTCCAGCATGATTCCTATTATAATCTTCTCCGGCGTATCGCAAAAAGACCTTTGGGCGCAAACTTCAACCTTAGGTTCGTAGCTATAATCGGATTTTACCTGCTTTAACGCCGAGAAGAGCGCCTCTTCCCTTACCTGAAGCCTCTCGGAAAGCTGTTTTAAATACTCGTGCTTTAAGATGCTGTCTGAGATCCTGGCTATCGTCGGAAGCATCTCGGCGCAAATCTTCGATTTGCCAATTGCCTCGCGCGGATTATGCCTTGAGACTAATATTCCCAGTTTATAATCAAATAGACTCAGCGCGGAACTTACAAGGGAATTAAAATCGGCAACTCCGTTTTCCCTTACAAACGAATCCGGATCATAGCCTTTCGGCAAAACCGCGATCCTGACATTCATACCTTCCTGCAAAAGCAGATCAAGCCCGCGCAAAGAAGCCGCCTCTCCCGCTGAATCGCCATCATAAAGCATAACAACATTTTTTGTGTATCTCTTTATAAGCCTCGCCTGTAAATCCGTAAGACTTGTCCCGAGGGAAGCCACAATATTGCCTATCCCGTTTTGGAAAGGGATCAAAAAATCCAGATAACCCTCCACTATCACGCAAAGATCCTTATCTTTTACAGCCTGAACCGAGAGATTAAAACCATACAAGTGCCTGCTCTTGACATATACCTCCGTCTCGGGAGAATTAATATACTTCGGCAATGAATCATCGAGAACACGGGCGCCAAACGCCACAACCTTATCCTTGATATCTAAGATCGGGAACATTATCTTATTCCTAAATCTGTCGTAATAGCCGCCGTCCTCGCGGGTAAGCGCCAGACCCGCTCTTTCAAGCAAGCCAGCGTTAAAACCTTTGCTCTTCGCGAAAGCAACAAAACCCTCCCATGATTGCGAAGCAAATCCAAGCTTAGCTTTAATAATGGTGTCGGAACTTACACCTCGCCTCTTTAAGTATTCGATGGCCTCCTTGCCTTTCCCTGATTCCGAGAGCATATTTTGATAATACAACACGGCCAACTCGTTGACCTTATAAATCTGGGTAGCGTAAGAACTCTGCTCAAATTCGGCCCGGCTAAAATGAGGCAGGGAGACGCCGGCCTTCTCGGCCAGAATCCTTACCGCTTCCGGAAACTCAACCCCTTCAATCTTCATCACAAAACTAAAGACATTTCCTCCGGCCCCGCAGCCAAAACAATGAAATATCTGCTTGGCGGGGCTTACCATAAACGAAGGGGTCTTTTCCTTATGAAAAGGGCAGTTGGCTTTAAAATTCCCGCCGGCGCGCCTTAAGGATATATAACGGCCTATCACCTCCGCTATATCGGATTTACTCTGGATTTCCTCTAAAACCTGCTCTGAAAAAGCCATACTTTTACCCCATTAGAGAAAGCCGCCGACGACACAAACCGTTAGTCCCGTTACAAAACATAGTTCTCTAACGGGATTTATCGGCTAACCCTCTTAAATCCCGAACAATTAACAAACTCGATTTTACTCTCTTTGACCAATTTATCCATAAGCAGATTTAACCCCAAGGTATCGCTTGAGATATGCCCGGCTATGATAACGTTTATATTCCCCTTTTGAGCGTTCTTGTAATGCTCTTCGCTAAGATGCATAGCCACTATCGTGCCTACGCCACAGACTTCGAGTTTTTCAAATATCTCTTTAGGCCCTTCCGTGCCTCCCGTCATATCGACAAAAATTTTTCCGGCGCGGTTTTTAGGATCGCCGTAAAGAATCTTGGGCCCAACGCCCATCTTCATCGCTTCCTGATACTCCGGAATGCCTTTTAATATCTCCATCGCCTCCGCCACATCCTCAGGTTTTTCCTTATCAAACAGCCCCTGCAAATAACCCGCGACGTGATTGTCCGCCGGAGTATGCACGCACATCATAGCGATGTTCAAGAGCTTCGCGGCATCCACTCCTCGTGTATGATTGGCGGGAAGAACCCTGCGCTCAACCTCCTTCATTCTTTCCTTCAATAATCCTTCGGCGACATTTATGGGCACGCCGAATTTATTGAAGATATCCGCCTGCATACTCATTACCTGATAAAAATTGGCGTACGCTTTTCCTTCAGGGTGATGCGAAATCACCAGATCAATTGCCTCGCCCTTCTCTTTTAGCCTGTCCGCCAAAAGTATCTCGCCTACCTCTATGTCAATGCCTATCATAGCCTTCTTTACGTCTGTCTTAGTGTCTCCGTTTAATATACGCGTGTCGGCATACGGATTGGTCAGTCTTTCCTTGTCAAATATCTCCTTATCTTTATCCTTTAACGTCTCAAATTCTTTATTTGTCTTTGCCAAATTCTTTAATACGGCTTCCTTGCCCCGGGGATCAGCCACTATGCCTTCTTTCACGACAAATTCATAAATTTTCGATAGTTCCAACTTTCCCTCCTATCCTGTTAAAAAATAAGTTTAAGAAACCTTCAGCATCCACATTATTTACAAACCTGACATTCTTCTTTCCGGTCTTAACCTTAACCATTCCGCGTTTATCAACTTTGTCCACGCCAAGCGAAAGTCTCTCATACTCGCCAAGCCGCGGCGCGGCGGCTATCGCCACAGCTAAGGGATCGTGCAAATAAGCCCCATCTACTCCGCGATGCTTAGTGTGAAAACCTATGGAATGTTCTATTATGTCAACGACAAAAACCGCGAGATTATTTTTGTATTCCCTTAAAAAATCGATCTCTTTTTTCGTTACCTTAATCTTATGAGTAACATCTAAGCTTATCAGTGTAATCTCAATTGTGCTGTTAAGCACATAATCGGCGGCGTCAGGGTCGGAATAAAAATTAAATTCCGCGTAAGGGGTTATGTTGCCCGCCGTAAAAACCGCCCCGCCCATTATATAAATATCCCTGATATTTCCCTTTATCCCGGGATCGCGCTCTATCGCCCGGGCCAAATTTGTAAGCGGCCCGGTGGCTATAATCGTCTCAACTTCTCCAGAATTAATTTTCGATATTATCAGGCCTACTCCGTCAGCAACAGGCTTTATTCCCGGCTCAGGCAACTTACTGTTTCCCAACCCGTTACTTCCATGAACCTCGCGGGCGGGCAAAGACTTTATTTTTAGCGGCTGGCTGCTTCCGGCGCCTACAACCGGAGGCTCGTTTAAGCGGCACAACTCAAGAACATTTAAGGCGTTCTTGGTTGTTTGAATCAGGCCGACATTGCCAAATGTAGTGGTAACGGCTTTTAATTCTAATTCTTTGGAGGACAACGCCAGAATAATCGCAAGCGCGTCGTCTATGCCCGGATCGCAATCAAGTATTATTCTCGCTACTTTTTCTCACCTGCCTTAATAGGTTCTTCTATCAACAAATTCCCGGGAGAAGTCCTGGAAATCATTCCATAAACTAAAGGCGCTATATTTTTTATATACGGGCCCGTCAATGACCTCTCTTCAACTGATTTTATGAAATAGTCCGCCTGAATTATCCCGAAGAACATAAACATAAGACTTAATAAAACCGCGCCGCGTAAAAAACCTGTT
The DNA here is from genome assembly GCA_043798215.1 of Candidatus Omnitrophota bacterium. Classification (GTDB taxonomy): domain Bacteria; phylum Omnitrophota; class Gorgyraeia; order Pluralincolimonadales; family Pluralincolimonadaceae; genus JAZDOX01. Next base: position 8,319 of record JAZDOX010000081.1, read on the forward strand.
ACCAGCCCGGCCCACTTATCGACTTTATCGGCAAAGGTAATCTTAACTATCTTTGATAATAAGATGCTGAGAAATTTTAGAGCTAATATACAAGCTATGGTTAGCGTTAAAAAAGAAATGCCGTCTGCCATCTCGGTAGAAAAAGAAACTCTGGAACTTATTAAAGCGCTAAGGTCTGAATAATACTTTATTCCAAAGTATAGCCCCAAAAAAACGCCGAGCGTCTTAAATATCTCGACCGAAAACCCGGCGCGAAATCCGATGTAACTTGTTCTTATCAAAAGGATTAAGGATAAAATATCAATCCAGTTAATACATTGAAAAAATTCGGGCAATTCAGACCTCCCCTGATTTTTTTAAGCAAGTATACCATATGATTACGGCTTTGTCAAGGCAAGCCAAATTTAAGCTTAAGAACGCCTCTTCAGATAAAAAACGTAACGTATTGTAAATACTGGAATTACGACATTGTTATCCCGATTAGCTAACAGACTGTGTCATAATGTAGTTGCCCAATTCCCGCCAGAGGCGGGTCTGCCTCAGGCATGATATTGGGCAGCTATATTGTGCTCGATAAATCGAGCAGCTACAATATGTTGATGCATTTGGCGCAAGAAAGGCATTACGACATAGTCTCCCCGAACGCGCCGCGTTAACAATTTCGGCCTGTTCGCCTCTGGCACGGGGCCTTACCCTGCGCTAACGGATGGCTGGCGCAGTCCACTGCAGATGAATTATTATGTCAATTCTTTTAAAATATGTTTTGCAAGATGCTCGTCTATTTCATTATGCCTTGGGACTGGTTGCTTTTTGCCTGTGGTTGGATTTTTATACAGGTTATGTCGACTTCCATGTCTAACAAGAACGCAACCTACATCAGTTAATCTCTTGATAAGGTCTTTCCTTTTCATACGCTCAACGTCAGTTGTTTAACCATATGATCCCCTGGAACATCTTCCATTGTCATTAGCATATATGCATCTTTCATATTTTCTTCAAGCTCTTCCAATGTTTCTCCCTGCGTCATTATCTCGGGATATTCAAGTAATTTACCCACCCAGAATTTTTCACCCTTCCAATAAATCATATTTAATTTAGTTTTCATTTCTAACCCTCCCATATATTTTTCAATATAATAGCACGTTTATTGTTTATTTTAAAGACATAACGTTTGAGCTCAGCGGCCCGCCTCTGACGGGGCTATGCCCTTGATTTAGGATGGCTGAAACAGTCCGCTGGAGTGAACTGCTATGGCTTTATTATATCAAATTTATCCTGTAGGGTTCAGGCCTGCCTGAACCGTTGAATTATATTTAACAAAGATAATTGTTTTGTAGAGGCGGCTCCCTGAGACTGTGTCATAATATAGTTGCCCAATTCATTGGGCAGATATATTGTGCTCGATAAATCGAGCAACTACAATACGTTGATGCATTTAGCGGAAGAAAGAGATTATGACACAGTCTCCCTGGGGCCGCCCAACTATGTTTTGATAATTACAAGTAACGGACAGGGGCAAGCCCTGTCCCTACAAAATTATCACAAACAGAGACGACTTTAGCTTTAGCGGCAGGAACCATCACTTGGCTTATGTTATCTGCGTGATCGTGCTTCGTTACGTAAACTAACAAATTCATCATCTGAAATTTCTTTGTCGAGATAATCAAACCTATCGTTAACGACTACTCGTGGATATATAGATTCGATGAAATGCTTAGACCCTACATAATTACAATTAGACAAATAAACTTTCTTGATAAATGCATGGTTCTCCCATTCCTTTTTTATATAGACCTCGCCTGGGATGTCTGTAATGAACCAAGGCTGATTCCCAAAACCAGAAAATTGTGCTCCAATAATATCTTGAAGACAACAAATAGCTCGTAATGCTAATTCTCTACCGTTAAGGTCGGCCTCAGGGCGAAAATGGATTGCTTTATGTCTCATCTCCTTTAATTCAAAAAACTTTGCCTTAACAGCTGGTAACGGAATTTTTTTTCGATTTTTTCAGCAAAATGCGAAGGAGTTGTATACAACTTCCAGCCGAGTGCCTGATTTTTGCTCTCTTACCTTTGTCTTACACTCGTAATAATACGCCAATCTCTCCTTTCTCGCAAGTTTTAAA
>JAZDOX010000082.1:0-10170 GCA_043798215.1 Candidatus Omnitrophota bacterium
GTCTGCCCTCGGCTTCGCTCGCCTCGATTTGCCATCGGCGAAGCGGGCCGCGAGGCGAGCCGACAGGCAGGCATATCCATAGTTCTCGACTCGGCCAATGGCCTCGCTCGAACAGTATAAAATTTATGTTACAATGCAGTAGTGAGTTGTAAGATATGAGTAAGATAGAAAATAAAATTTTCTCATTACTCAAACTCACTACTCATTACTTTTTTTAGCGATTCGATAAATTTGCTATTTTCCTTCTGAATTCCTATAGTAACGCGAATATAATTATCCAACCCATAAGCTTTCATATCTCTTACTATTACGCCATACCTAAGCAGGTTCTCGAAAACCTGCCGTCCGTCGCGCCTAACATCCACAAGAATAAAATTCGTGGCGCTCGGCATATAGGAAAGCCTCATCTTATCAAAATTACGATATAAATATTTCTTGCCCTTTAAAATAGTCGTTTTCGTATTCTTTAAATGCGCCGAGTCATCAAGGCTCGCCGAAGCGGCAATTTGCGCCAGCGTATTTACGTTAAAAGGCTGGCGAACTTTATTAACGCAATTGATGAGTTCGGAGCTACCCAAGCCATATCCTATTCTCAAGCCGGCTAAACCATGCGCTTTTGAGAAAGTTCGCAATATTAACACATTCTTATCGTTTATATATTCCAACATATCGGGATAATCGTCAACATCAATAAAATCATAATAAGCTTCATCCATCACAACTATTACGCTTTCAGGAATTCCGTCCAAAAATCGCTTTATCTGGTTATTCGTGATATAGGCGCCCGTAGGATTATCGGGGTTTGCAATAAATATTATTTTCGTTTTGGCCGTTACAGCGCGCCTTATCTCTTCCAGATTATACTTAAGATTCAAATGAGGAATCGCTTTTACGCGCGAGCCGCAAGCCTCCGATATCAAGCGGTATTCCAAAAACGTCGGATCGCCGATTATAACTTCTTCATCTTGATTGACAAAAGCCTTTATGATCAACTCTATTATCTCATCTGAACCATTTCCAAAGATCAAGTTTTCAGGCTTTACTTTCAATTTCCTGGCCAATTTAACCTTAAGATAATAACAGCCGCCATCGGGATAGCGGTTGATGCCGTTCAGCGCCTTCTTTATGGCCGTTATAGCTTTAGGCGAAGGCCCAAGAGCATTCTCATTCGAAGCAAGCTTATAGACTTCATCTAAAAGAAGTTCCCGCTTCACCTCTTCTATGGGCTTTCCGGGCTCATAAGGTTTTAAATTCATTATTCCTGTTCGCGCCAATTTGCTCATATCTTTCCCAGCCAATAATCAAGCAATGGGATAAGACCCAAGAATCTTTACTGCCGCGCAGTTATCCTTCACGGCGGCTAAAGCTTTCTTTATACTCTCATCCCGACAATGGCCCATCATATCTATAAAGAAAAAATATTCCCACGCTTTTTTCTTTGAAGGCCTCGATTCTATCTTGGTTAAATTTATCTTATACCTCTTGAAAGAAGCAAGCATATCATGTAAAGCTCCAATCTTGTCCTTTATGGAAAGCATAACGGAAGTTTTATCCTTGCCCGTAGGATTACTCTCAGCCTTTCCTATAACCAAAAACCTGGTCACGTTATGCGCACTGTCCTCTATTGATCGCGCCAAGATCTTTAATCCGTAACAATCAGCCGCAAGAACCGAGGCAATGGCTGCGGAATATCGTTCTTTCACGGCAATCTCCGCCGCTCTTGTGGTCGAAGAAACCTCTACTAACTCAACATTGGGTAAATTAGCCTCGAGCCATATCCTGCATTGGCCAAATACCTGAGGATTTGAATATACCCTTTTTATGCGCTCCATGCCGCAATTAGCAAGAAGATTATGCGATATCTCCAACGAGATCTCGGAACATATCTTCAGATCCGACTCGGTAAACATATCCAGCGTATAATTAACCGCCCCTTCGATGGAATTTTCGATAGGCACAACACCGTAATCAGCTCTATCGTGCTCAACTTCAGCGAATACCTCCGTTATTGAATTGACTGGAATATACTCTACTGAAGAACCGAATTTTTTAAGCGCGGCGATATTTGAAAAACTGGCCGGAGGGCCCATATACGTTATCCTTAGCGGCTTCTCCAGCGCCAGCGATCCCGACATAATCTCGCGATATACGGCTTTAAGCGTATCTTCCGAAAGAGGGCCATGGTTTTGTTTAGCTATTCTATCATAGACCGCCATCTCTCTATCGGGAGAATATACGCTTCTATTGTTCTTTCTCTTCAGGCGACCGATCTTCACGCTCAATCGCGCCCTGCTGTTGAGCAAGCAAATTATCCGTGAATCCAACCGGTCTATTTTCCCGCGTAATTTTTCCAGCTCCATATCTCTCCTCCTCGCCACCGGAATCTTTAATCTCCTCTTTCTTTAAATTCGACGCCACTTCGCTTAAATCAATATCCGCTTCGGTAAATTCTGACAGCTTAGGCAGCTCGTTTAATGAATTCAAGCCAAACCTATCCAAAAATTCCTTAGTAGTTCCATAAAGAATCGGCTTCCCTGGAGCATCCTTTCTACCAAGCGACTTTATCAACATCCTGTCCGATAAGGTAGTCAAGACACCATCAACGTTTACCCCGCGTATATCTTCCATATCCGCTTTTGTTATCGGCTGCCTATAGGCAATTATAGCCAATGTCTCCAAAGCAGGCTTTGTCAACTTATCCTTCGATTTAGTTTTATAAAACCTTTTGACATACTCCGCGAATAGCGGTTCAGTCGCCATCTGAAAACCGCCGGCAATCTCATAAATCTTAAAACTTCTATTTAAGGTTTCGTATTCTGACTTCAGCTCCAATATTATCGACCTTATTTCCCTCGCATCAATCTCATCCAATACCTCTTTAACCTGATCAACCGTTATAGGCTTTTCGGACACAAACAAAAGCGACTCCGCAACACGCTTTGCCTCATTCCTGTCCATCTTCTTTTCCTTCCAAAGAATAGCTGTCAGAGGCAGTTTCGGCCACGGAAACATCTGCTTTCGCCTTAAACTTAGGGTTATCGGGATTAAACATTACCTCGATCTCTCCGAAAATCCGTTTTTGCCTTACTACAACCTCTTTTAACCTTATCAACTCAAGCAAAGCCAAAAATGTTGCGATTAACTCCAGCTTGCTGCCTATCCTCTGAAAAATATACTTGAAATTCAGCACAGGGCTTTGGTTGAGCATACAAAGCAAGTCCTGAATTTTCCCTTCCACCGTAAATTCATCTCTGACAACTTCCAAAAACGCTTCTTTCGAAACAGACTTCAGTATCGTCGAAAAAGCATTGATTAAATCAAATATTGAGGCCTCAAAATACGATCCTTCATTTTGATCCGCATATTGCGCTTCGTCCACAGCCCTCGGAAAAACCAAAGACCTTTTCGCTTCCATCTGAGCAAGCTCTCCGGCGGCTTCCTTAAATTTCTTATACTCTATCAGACGATGCACAAGCTCGGTTCGCGGATCTTCCTCTTCCATCTCTTCTGGCGGCTGTTCGTCCGGCGGAAGCAGCATCCTTGATTTTATATGCATCAGGGTCGCCGCCATAACGATAAATTCGCCGGCGATATTTAAATCCAGCAACTTCATATACTCGAGGTATTGCAAGTACTGCTCGGTTATCTTCGCTATAGGTATATCAAATATATCGGCTTCTTCTTTCCTTATAAGATACAAAAGGAGGTCAAGCGGCCCCTCAAATACATCGAGTTTAACTTTGTATGTCATAATGCCTCTGTTAATAACGTATTTGTCATTCCCCGCCTTTGCGTGAACGGAATCCAGTCATTACGGGCAAAACAATCTATCCTTGAAATTTACGCTTTGCACTTTACGCTATATTCCTACTGCCTTCTTAACTTCGTTTAACGTCTCCCGCGCAACCTGACGAGCTCTTTCGGCGCCGGCGGTTAAAATCCCTTCAAGCCGACTCTTGTCTCCAAGCAATTCATTCCTCTTTTGCCGGATCGGCCTTAGTAATTCTATAATTCGTTCTGCGAGCCGCGCCTTATTTTCAACACAGCCCACTTTGGCGGCCCTGCACTCGCCGGCAACCGTCTCGCTAAAATCAGGAAAGAAAAATTTATAGTAAGAATGAACATTGCATATTTCCGGATGGCCCGGATCCTGTTTTCTTACTCTTGAAGGATCCGTTATCATCGCCGCCACTTTTTTCTTGATGTCTTCCGGCGTATCCGACAGAGTTATAGCATTGCCATAACTCTTAGACATCTTGCGGTTGTCGATCCCCAATAATCTAGGGGTCTTGGTCAATATGGCTTCGGGTTCGGGAAATATCTCCTTTTTGCCCTCCTGGGCGGCAGACATATAAAAATAATTAAATCTTCGCATTATCTCGCGCGTCAATTCCAGATGAGGAAGCTGGTCTTCCCCAACCGGCACGGCATCAGCTTTATAAAGAAGAATATCGGCAGACTGCAAAACCGGATAACCTAAAAAGGCGTATGTGGCCAAATCCCTGCCTTCGACTTCCTTTAATTGCTCCTTATATGTCGGACATCTCTCAAGCCACGATAGCGGAGTTATGACAGAGAGAATCATATATAATTCCAGATGCTCCGGCACGTCCGACTGAACGAATATCAGGGACTTCTCGGGGTCTACTCCGCAAGCTATCCAATCAGCGACATTATCAATAATATTTTCTTTTATAGTCGAAGGGTTTTCGTACTCGCTCATTAAAGCATGGTAATCAGCAACCATATAAAAACAATCATATTCTTGTTGCATCCGAACCCAATTATTTAACGCCCCGGCTAAATGGCCAAGATGCAATTTGCCCGTTGGGCGCATCCCGCTTAAAATACGTTTCTTCACTCCGTTAGAAACCCCCCTTTGCCCCCGTTAAACAAATGTTTCTAACGGGATTAATACCTTAGAGTTTTCTCGCCGTTTTCTTGATTTCATATATCTCGATTAGGTCTCCAACGTTAAAGGCGTCAAACTTGTCAAGAGATACTCCACACTCAAATCCTTCGGCTACTTCTTTTACGTCATCTTTAAACCGCTTGAGAGAGGATATCTTACCTTCAAATAGCTTAACTTTATCTCTTATTAAGCGGCAATTGAGTCCTCTCGTAGCTTTGCCTTTTATCATAAAACAACCCGCTATGGTTCCAGATTTGGACACCTTAAATACCTGCCTTATTTCCGCACGGCCTATAAAAACCTCCTCAATATGAGGCTCAAGCATACCTTCCATAGCATTCTTTAAGTCAGCGATCGCTTCATATATTATCCTGTATATCCTCACATCTATATTTTCCAATTTCGCCTTTTCTCCAGCTTCCGGAGTAAGTTCAATATGAAAACCTATGATAATCGCGTTGGAAGCGGCAGCAAGCATCACATCAGATTCTGTTATGCTCCCTACACCGGAATGGATTATATCTAACCTAACGTCTTTGGTCTCAAGCCCTTTTAGGGACTGAATCAAAGCCCCTTCTGAACCCTGCGCATCCGCTTTCAAGATAATCTTTAACTCTTTGGCCTTCCCCTCTTTTACCTGACGGGAAAGATCCTCCAGCGTGATCCTTTTTACGGGATGAGCCTCTTTAAGCTTAGCTTCTTCTATCCTGCGAGTTGCTATCTCCTTGGCGTCCTTGTCCTCTTCTACAACAAAAAAAACATCTCCGGCCTGAGGAACACCGCAAAGACCCAAAACTTCAACCGGTTTCGAGGGAGGGGCTTCGTTTACTCTATGAACTAAATCATTTATCAGGGCCCTGACTTTTCCAAAATATTGGCCAGCCACAATCATATCCCCCGGTCTCAATGTGCCATTTTGGACTAAAACAGTAGCTACGGGACCACCGCCTTTGGATAGCTTGCCTTCAATCACCACACCTTTAGCCGCTTTCGTTGGATCCGCTTTTAATTCAAGTAATTCGGCCTCAAGTAAAATCATCTCCAATAATTCATCCATCCCTTTGCCCGTCTTTGCCGAAACTCCTACCGTTATTGTCTTGCCTCCCCATTCTTCAGGCGTCAAGCCGACTTCCATAAGCTGTTTTTTGACCTTGTCCGGATTGGCTTCAGGTTTATCTATCTTATTTAGGGCAACCACAATTGGAACATTGGCGGCGCGGGCGTGATCTATGGCTTCCAAGGTTTGCGGCATAACACCGTCATCGGCCGCCACTACCAAAATTACTATATCGGTGGCTTGCGCTCCGCGCGCCCTCATAGCGGTAAATGCCTGGTGGCCCGGCGTGTCAAGAAAGGTAATCTGCCCTTTTCCAACCGAAACCTCGTACGCTCCTATATGCTGAGTTATACCGCCAGACTCTTTTTCCGTCAGGCTGCTTTTTCTGATAGCGTCTAACAAAGAAGTCTTACCGTGATCCACATGTCCCATAAGAGTAACCACCGGCGCCCTATGAACTAATTTACTCTTATCCTCGATATTGTGAGACTTAAGAACCTCTTCTTCCACGGTGAGCGTCCGTTCCAAATCGTAACCGTAATCAATGGCTATCAAGCTGGCAGTCTCAAGATCCACAGACTGGTTTATTGTCGCCATAAATTTAAGCTTCATTAATTTAAGTATTATATCATTTGGCTTGACGGATAATTTTGCCGCCAGATCCTTTACCGTAATGGGAAATTTCATTACTAACTTCTGAAGGCCGGACTTCTCCTTAGGTTTTGTTTCCGCGGGAACTTCTAATTTATACGTAGGCGCTTCTTCTTTGGGTTTCTGCTGAACCGGAGGAACTAATGCCTGAGTTTCTTCTTTTTTTTCTTCCTTCTCTTCATGCTTTATTTGTGGTTTTATTTCCGACTGAACTATTTCCTGATGCTTTATTTTTAATTCAACTGGAGCGGCCTTCTCTACGATTTCCGGCTTTACCCCGTTAGAGATATGTGATTCTCCAATGGGGCTCGCTTCCTTGTCTGGCGCTTCAATAGAAACTTGTTTTATCTTGGTTCTTGTTTTCTTAGGCTCCTTAGAGATGATCGCGAGTTTAGGTTTGGGTAAAACGGCAGTTTTTGTCTTCGGAATAAGCTTAATTCTCGCAACTTTGGCTTTTAATTCACCAACAGCTTTTTCTTTTACGGTTTTAGCGACTTTCGCTTTTACTTTTACAGGTTTTTTATCTTGTTTGGTCTCTTCTTCTTTAGCTTTTTTCATCCCGTTAGAAATTCCTCCAAATTTTAATTAAAATCTGACTATGCAACAAATTATGGATAACGTTATTCCGCAGGAAAATACTTAATTCCCAATTGGCATTACCAAAACTTCGCGTATATTTTAAATTTCTAACGGGATTCATCTTCACCTAATATTTTTTTAGCGCTTTTTAGTATCTTTTCGGCGGTCTTTTCGCCAATTCCCTTTATGCTTAACAAGTCTTCCATTGAGCAGGAAGCAATTGCCTTAACGGTCTTTAAATTCGCCTCCTCTAGCAATTCTCTGGTTTTGGGCCCAACGCCTTCTATCGAAGAAAGGCCTGTTTCTTCCCCGCCGCTTTTGACCTCTTCCGCGCTCTCCTTCGCGGGAGCCTCCCCCCCCAGTATAGACATAACCGCAGAAGCATCTTTTGCCGCCAAAACAGCTTTAGGATTTATATCGATATCCCAACCCGTCAGCTTAGAGGCCAACCTCACGTTTTGCCCTTTTTTTCCTATCGCCAGGCTTAGCTGGTCATCCTCCACCGTAACAAAAGCTTTTTTGACCTGCTTATCAAGCTTGATCTCGGATACCTTAGCGGGATTAAGAGCGGATATCATGTATTCTTTGGCGTCTTCGCTCCATCTGACGATATCTATCTTTTCCCCTTGCAACTCTTTAACGATATTCTTGACCCGTGAACCCCTCATTCCCACGCACGCTCCAACGCAATCCACTTTATCATCTTTTGAATAGACAGCGATCTTTGTCCTGTCGCCCGGCTCTCTCGAGATAGCTTTTATCTCAACAATTCCCTCATAAATCTCAGGAATCTCAAGTTCAAATAACTTCTTTATGAGTCCTGGGTTGGAGCGCGACAAGATTATCTGCGGCCCCTTACCGGTCTTATTAACCTCGAGCACGTACGCCTTTATTCTATCGGCTTGCCTAAAACTTTCTTTCTGGGATTGCTCACCTTTCGGGATAAAACCTTCCGTCTTTCCAAGGTCAATTACTATATTGCCCTTCTCGAATCTATATACGGTTCCAGTTATAACGCTGCCTATGCGATTTTGATAATCCGAAAATATAACATCGCGTTCGGCTTCGCGGATTTTCTGTACTATTATCTGCTTGGCTGTCTGGGCGGCAATTCGACCAAACTCACCAGAGGATATCTCTTCTCCTGCTGAATAAACCTTTATCTCGCCGGTCTGTCTGTCTATTTTTACCGAAACATCTTCACCCTTAGAACCCAAAGTCCTCTTTACCGCGCCGACCAAAGCGCTCTCAACCGCCTCCAGTAAAATTTCGCGATTTATCCCTTTGTCTCTTTCTAAATGGTCCAAAACTGTCAGTAACTCTCCGTTCGTTTTCATACAACCCCTCTAAAATTTAATGTAAAGTTTCGCTTTGGCTATAATGTTTCTGGGTATCTCGATCTCAGCCGCCACGAACGTCTCGATTATTATCTTTTCATCATTTGCCCATTTTAATTTTCCGATGTGTTCCTTTTTCCCATCAACAGGCGCGTATGCAAAAACCATGATCTCTTTGCCTATCGCTCTTTCAAAATCACTGGTTTTAACTAACTTCCTGTCTAATCCGGGTGACTGCACTTCCAAGATATAGGCATCTTCTATGATATTAGCCTCATCCAAAAGCGCCTCTATCTTGCGGCTAAGCTGGCCACAATCACCTATACTGATTCCGACACTCTTGTCAACCGTAAATCGCAATACCATACCGCCGCTTTCCCTGCGATATGTCAAATCTACAAGCTCAACCCCTGAATCAGCAAACAAAGAAGCGGTCAAATCTCTGGCTTTATCCAAAATAAAGCTTTCTTCCATAGTTCATCTCTATTAAAATCTCCTGCCAATTTAGTCAATAAAAAAAGTGGGTAAAAAATACCCACTTCTCCCTTAAAAGTGGTGCCTCATCACGAATATCTTTATACTACAAAAACGCAAAATTGTCAAGCAGATTTTTGGTGGATATTTGGTGGAATTTTTCATTGATAAAGGCAACCGCAAAAGAAGCGATATGCCTTAACCTGCGAACCCAAGACAAAGGAAGCCCAACCCAATAATTAAAATTACGGCGCCGTAAAGACGAACATTTTTGAGCTTAGTCACCATCGCCTTCGAGATAGCTATGAACGCCCGCGGGAAAACAAGCAGGCCTATCCCCTTTATCAGGGCAGCATAGCCAAAAATGGTAATTATTACCGGCCAGCCAATAACCCATACGTTATGAAAGGTAACAATAATAAAGCCTGCCAACAAAACAAGCAACGATGCTACGTAGGTCAAGGCTGGGTTATCAGAAAAGGAGTCGACGAGTTTATTGTAAAAATCGGGGTTGATGATTATACCAAGTCCTGCAGCAGCATAGGCTATGCCTATCAACTGAAATATCTGCGCGTCTATCATCTTCTGTCCTTCCTTTTCTAAAGAAGCGTCTGCCTATTTTTTATAAATTGCCGCGGCAATCATACCGCAGACGATAAATTCGATCATCCCATAGACAAACCACTGCAGGCAAAGCGATAAAGGAAGTGGAAACATCGCGTACTCATAGAAAGCATATGGAATATTAGCGTAAAGCCCGATTACGATTCCGTAGCGGGCGCCCTCCGTCAAACCTTTATTCTCGTAACCTCTGATGAAAATATAGGTAAACAGAAACGACAATATAAAAGATCCGATATGAAAAATCCACATCTTGGACATCATATCCGGCCTCCAGACAGGGCCGAGAGCCTGATACACTTTTCCCAATATTACCGTATGCACTAACATATCAATGATCTCAAAAGCCAGAAAAACAACAACGCTCGCTGTGATAAACCGCTTGATGTTCATATCTCCTCCCGGTTTTTTTTCGATAGGGACAGTAAAGAGCGTATAGGAGTTGTGTATAGTCCGGCCTCCTGATAGAATAATACAAGGAGGCAATAAGATGGAAGAAAATGTTAAGAAGAACGGGAAGAGAAAGCTCAGCGTGGAAG
>JAZDOX010000086.1:0-33281 GCA_043798215.1 Candidatus Omnitrophota bacterium
CCTAAACCGAGGCCACCATTGAAACCGAGAGAACCTATGGCACTTTGATTCCTTAACTGTATAATCGAACAATGCTGGCGAACGGGATCAGCTTCGCTATCCCGTCGCTTCGCTTGTTCAATTATATCATGTATGTCAAGGGATTGTTTTAATTTTTTTGTTTTATTGTATTGAATTTATTGTAGGTATGTTTTATTATCATGGACTCGGTATTAGGGAACAATTAATAGACGAGTGTCGTAATTTATGTTATTGAATTGAAACCCTAAGATCAAATATACACTGCGCCTTTACGTTTGTAAAGGAATTTGTCGGGCCGACACAGACAGACTGTGTCATAATGTAGTTGCCCAATTTATTGGGCAGATATATTGTGCTCGATAAATCGAGCAGCTACAATATGTTGATGTATTTAGCAGAAGAAGGGGATTACGACACAGTCTGAGGGGTCGGCCCCTACAGTATCGCGGATAAATGTTATTGCTGCGGCGCGTTCGCCGAAATTTAATGTTGAGCGCAGAGCCAGTTTCCGCCTGAGGCGGACAGGTATGACGCGGTCCCGAAGCATCAACGGGACGGGCAGGCCCGTCCCCTACAGTATCTTGACCGAACAATGACATATATTGAAATTTAATGTCGAGCGCATTTAAAAAATAAAGATTTTCGTCTGCAGCCGCACATTGAAAATTTGAGCGGGCAAGGTGTCCCCCGATGATACATTAAAGGGACGAGCGAAAATTTTCCTTGAGCGAAGTTTGTCTCGCTGGGACAAACGAGCGATGCGGCAAAGACAAAAATCGACATTTTAAGCGAAACATTAAATTTCAAGCATTAACGGGACGGGCAGGCCCGTCCCCTACAATTTATGGGGTGTCCCTTTGGGGAACGTCCCCCGGTGTAAAACAGTCTCCGGCGGAGATCTTATGGCCGGAGAGATAATCCGAGACCGCGACACGCCTTCCGCCTTCGACCTGCAATTCCTTGATCTTGAGAACGCCACACCCGCAAGCGACAAATATAGCCGAAGATTCAACTTTAATGATTTCTCCGGGTTTGGAGCGCTCATTTCGAATCGCGTCTACGGCTGTCTCGGTTTCCCAGATCTTAATCTTGCGCCCGCGAAAATCGCTAAAGGTCCCGGGCCAATTATACAACCCCCTTACTTTATTGTGTATCAGCGTGGCGTCTTCGGTCCAATTAATAAGGCCGTCCTCTTTCTTTAGCTTTGGGGTGAAGGTAGCTTTCGCTTCATTCTGCCGCTTAAGCTCTTGTCTTCCGCTTTCAATAAGCGGGATCGAGCGCGATAATAAATCCGCCCCCGTCAGGGAGAGCCTTGAATATAATGTCTCGGCGTTATCGCTCTCCAAAATTTTCACCACTTCCTGTGATATTATATCGCCGGCGTCCATCTTTTCATTCAACCTAAAGACAGTTACGCCGGTTTGGGTTTCGCCGTTAAGTATCGCCCAGTTTATCGGCGAGGCGCCCCTGTATTTCGGCAATAACGAGGCGTGCAAACCCACAGAATAAAATTTAGGCAGCGATAATATATCCAAAGAAAGAATTTGTCCATACGCTATGGCTATAAATAAATCCGCGCTGTAGCCAGCCAGCATTTCGGACGCGGAGGCCGGCGAAAGGCCCTCTATGTGAGAAATGTTTAAGCCCAATTCCTGAGCTTTCAGCTTGACCTCGCTCGGCGAAGTCAAAAGGCGCCGGCCTTTGGGCTTATCCGGCTTAGTTACGACAGTCAGGATTTTATTGGATTCCTTAAGCTTAATCAGGGCGGGCACAGCAAAATCGGCGCTTCCAAAGAATACTATTTTCATCAGGAAAGACGCCTGAATTTACGCAAAATCATCGCCTTGCGAACGGCATTAAGCCGGTCTACAAAAAGCTTGCCGTCAAGGTGGTCTATCTCATGCTGGATTATCCGCGCCAACAGGCCTTTGGCTTCAAACCGAACCGGCTTTCCGTTTATATCGAGGCCTTTCGCGGTAACTCTGTTGTAGCGGCGCACGTCTGCGGCAACCCCAGGTAAACTCAAACATCCTTCCTCTATCTTCTCTGCCCCGTCTCGCTTGATAATCACCGGGTTTATCAGCGCATCCGCCTTCCATTCTTCTTGCGGAAAAGGATTAAAGACGAAAATCCTTTTGGAAACCCCCACCTGATTCGCGGCAAGCCCAACCCCGCCAGAGGACCTCATAGTCTCAATCATACCCTTTATTAACAACTTGTCCTCGTCAGAGATCTCTTCTAAGGGCGCGGCCTTTCGTCTTAATATGGGATCCGGATATTTACATATAGTCAAAACTGCCATAGTTATTTCCTATGTTAGCCTGTTATCGGGTTAGCCGGTTAACGGGCAAATGCGCAACTCGTTTACCCGCTCACTCGTTAACCCGTTTGCTCGTATCATCTTCCCTTGGTTGCATTCTCTTTCGCGCTATATTTTACTATAAAACGACCGAAAATCCAAACTCAAAAGATCAAATCTCCGAACTGCCCGCATTAGGTAAATTCTGTTCCATAAGTTTAATCATTTCTAACATCTGTTGCGTGTTTTGGATGCCAGCTTCGTCCCCGATTGTTCTTTTTATACTAAGTGATTCCAGAAAATTTCTTTTTGCCTCCTCGATTTTACCTTGGGCCAGCAGGGAATTACCGAGACAATGCAGCGAATGCCCTAAGTGCAATTTTTGATTTGTTTGTTTGTCTAACTCGATAGCCTTTTTATAAAAATAATCGGCACTTTCAAAATTTTCCTTATAATAATGGATATTCCCCAAAGCATGACAGCCAATTCCCATCCCAATTTTATTCCCCGTCAGGGAAAAGGAAGAAACGGCTTTATTTACATATTCTTTAGCCAGTTCATAGTCTTTATTTTCAGTATATGCCCTGCCAAGTTCTCCTTGACTCATCGCCGCCCCATCCAAATCTCCGATAGCCTCTGAAATTTTCACAGAGATTTTCAATAATTCTACGGCTTTAAGAATATTCCCTTCCTTTATATAAATACGCCCACTCTCATGGTAACAATCTCCCAGCCTAACAATGTCGTTCTCTTTTTTAAAAATACTCGCCGCAGCGTCCAGATACATTTCCGCTTGCGGGATATTTCCCATGTCAGTATTTATTCGAGCCAAATTTAGATATGCAAATCCTTTTACATGCAAATCCTGCCCAGAAGTCTCCGACACTGCCAGCATAGCCAGTTTATTGATTGCTTTTTCCTGCTCATCGGCATACAGATAACTACATGCCAAACTGCATAAAGAAATATTTTTCTGAAAAGCATCGAGCTGTTCATTCGGAATATTTTCTAATATAGAAACCGCCTCTCTATATCGCCCGATTTTCATAATTATCTCTGCCAAAAGTAGCTGCCTATTTTCTTTTTTCTCTAAAAATTTATTTTTCCACTCCGCAAATTCCTTTTCCCAATGATATGGAAATTTCTCTTTTTTATCTTCCGCATCCAAAATTTTCAATATCTTTGCCGTATCACCGACGACAATCGTAATATCTTCACCGCTGTCCTTCTTGCAATTCAATAATTCCCGCGAAGGAAGCATAAATGCTGAATGATTACCGCCGTCATCCAAATCCGCTGAAGTTTCATCGATACTATATATCTCATTTTGTTTGACGTGTTCAATCCACATCATACCTTTTTCTATTTTTTGACTTTTTAAAATAGGCATAATATCAAAGTCATCGCATCCCGAATAACCAAGAATGCAAATGTGCCGTTTTTGAAAAATAAATTTTAGCAAACTGCAAAGGTTGGTATTTTGAACATTGGGGTATTGTCTGCCGATTTGCTCTAATGTCGCCTTAATATTAAAGATACCCGGCTTTCTCGACCCATCCGACAATAAAAGGTTGTGTCCGCCATGCAATTTGATAATTGGCCGCGGATATTGTTCCGGCTTTTCTACAAAACACCCGAAATCTTCATCCGTTACCACAACTTGATATTCGATATGAAGAACTCTGCATGCGATTTCTATAAGAATATCGAAATTAGTCGCAAGTATAATGCTCCCTTTTTCAAGCTGCCGCGCCAGGAAAAAGTGGTAAAAATTAGGCGACTCGCATTTGGTAAAAATATTCAAGACATCCAGATTTTGATCTATACATAATTTAATCGAGGACATTACCGATTCAAAACGAAGAAAATCTCCTGTAAATTTCCTTGCTTTCTGGTAACCAAAGAGTTTTTGCAGCAAGGCATCTTTTTGCGTTTCGTTTTCAGCAATTTTTTCTATAATCTTCGTAAGAAAACCGGCCGCTGTGGGCAGCGCCGACGGAATAGGCGAAGAAATCCCTGCTCCGGCAAGATAGGCTGTCTGCGGCGGATTTTCTGTTATATCGTCAAATTTCAGCGGCATCTACTTCCCCTCATATGACGCAATCTGGGACATAAGAAAATTCACGAAATCCGTTTTCCCCAACTGAACGTATATCTTTAAAGCCTTTTTCAAATATTCGATGCCTTCTGCTTTTTCTTCCATTCTAATTTTTGCCAGACCTTTATATTGAAGCAAAAAAGCTATCTCTTCCGGCTTGCTAACATTCTCTAATATTTTCAATGCGCCATCCAAATATTTCAACCCCTCGCGGCATTCCTCGAGATGAACAAGAAAAACACCCAACAATAATTTGGTCTTCGCCGCCTCATTCGTTAACAGCAGTTCCTTAAATTCAACCAAAGCTTTTTCTGCATATTCCTTTCCGGTTTTATATTCCTGTTTTCTATAATAGGCTTCTGCCATATTATAATTCGCCGCCGCATTACAATACTTAACTTCGTATGACGAAGGACACGATTGCGTCACCTCAAATGTTTTTTTGCAGTAAGGCATAACTTTTTCGGGAAGGTTTTTTGTCAAATAGTAAATAGAGAATAGATTATAAGCCGAGAGAGCCAACAAATAATCCTTGGTCTTATATATGGCGCTGTTGAGTGAATTGAGAACTAAATCTTCCGGTCCCCCTTTCAAGGCAACAGTTACTCCTATCTGTCCCAAGTACAAGAAAGCGGCAGCCTCTAATTCATCGATTCCTTTATTCAACATATTCTTAAGAACTTCGGCAATTTTTTCTAAAGCTCTCTCAATGTCTACTTTTTCAATTGCCGCTATGCCTTCATTCAATAATTGCTTTGCCATATGATATTTCTCTTCGATGCCAGGATCATTCTTTTTACAAATATTAAACTGCTCTTCTATAACTTCAAAATTAGGCTTATAGCAATAACGGTTACTTATCATCGTTTGCATCTTTACATCCTCCGTAGATAGAAGTAGTTGTCGAAAGCCGCTTTCGTAATCCGGAATAAAAGTTTCTCGCCGCCTGCCGCCATAAATTGCCTTGAATATTTCTTCGTAATCAGCGCGCGATCCGAGGCTTTTCCCCGAGCGATTTGAGATTAAAAAACACTCTCTTGCTTCGAGAGCGAATGGATTTCGACAGATAAATTTTACCAATTTAGCCCTAAAAAGTCAAACCTAACCATGCTGTTGTGTGCCTGCCGAGACGAAAACCTTGCCGCGCGCAACGTAAGCGAGCTTAGGCAGAGGTGGCTTGGCAGGCACAACCGGTCGGCAATAAATCCCGTTAGAGAACCTCGTTCTTTTGCCCTCTTAGCTCTTAGATAATAAACATTTAACAGGAATAGTCGGTGGTTTTCTCTAACGGGATAAAAACGAATTCGCGCAAAATCGAGCACACTGCCAAACTCAAAAATAGTTTGACACTTCTGCCGCGATAGCTTATAATTTTAGTGAGGGCATAATGACGAACGAATCAAGCAATACACCTAGCAACAACATACCCAAAGAAGTAAGGGATTACTACGAAAAAGGCATCGCTGCGATAAAGCGCGGAAATTACGGCTATGCCGTAGAGTTATTCAGTTCCGCGTTAGCGTTAAAACAAGATTATGCCGAAGCCCGCTATTATCTTTGGCTGTCTCTGTGGGAAAGGCAAAAAAGATCGCCGGATGCTTTAAAGATGAGAATGATCATCGGTAAGATAACCGGTTTTTTCCTTACTCTGCGCGGACTATCCCTTAAAAAAAGTGGCAAGACATGGGAAGCCGTCTACCAACTCGAAAAATCTATGAAGTTCGACCCCTGCAATATACGGATCCTAAACGCTATCGCTGAATGCCTGTTAAGCGAGAATCAAACCTTAAACGCGGTAAAGATACTGGAAGCCATTCCTCTCTTAGATAAAAAAAATTACAACGCCTTTAAAAAATTAGGTAAGCTTTATGCCTCGCTTGATAATTACGATAAGGCGCGCGCCTATTATGAGGCGGCGATAGATGTGAACCCTTCAGATGAAGAAGCCGAGCAAGGTCTGAAAGATTTGGACGCCCTGAGGGCGCTAAAAGGCTCTTTCGTAAATCCAGAGAATAGGTAATACCTTAATTTACCCCGTTAGAGATAAATCTCTAACGGGGTTTACAGCCCGATTGGATCGACATCAACTGTTACAATCAAGCCCGACCTGCCCTTAATTTTATCAAGCGCCCCGTCGACAAGCGCGCAAATATCCCGGGGCTCGCGCCCTTTCAAGAGAATATTCCACCTGAATTGGCCCTTTACCTTTGAGATAAATTCAGTGGCGGGGCCTATTACCTCGATTGGCTTTCCGTCTGCTGCGATAGTTAAATCAGCCGAGAGTTTTTGCGAAAAAGTTACAACCTTCTCCTCGTTTTTGCCGCGTATTTTTAATTCAACTATATGGGTAAAAGGAGGGTAATTTAGATCCCGCCTGAAAGCTATCTCCTCCTCGTAGAAACCTGTGTAGTTGTGGTCTATGCTTTTTTTGATGGCGTAGTGAGTTGGCGAGTAAGTTTGTATTATCACTCTCGCTGTTTGTTCGCCGCGGCCTGCCCGTCCGGCGACCTGCGTTAAGAGGTTAAAAGTTCTTTCGCTAGCCCTGAAATCAGGCAAATTCAGCGCTGTGTCCGCAGAGATTACCCCGACAAGCATTACTCCCGGGAAATGATGCCCTTTAGCTATCATCTGCGTTCCTATTAAGATATCTATCTTGCGCCGGCTAAAATCCGTCAGGATATCCTTGTACGCTCCTCTTTTCGCCATTGAGTCGGCATCCATTCTGCCAATGTTTGCGCAAGGAAACAAACGAGCGGTTTCGCTCTCCACTTTTTGAGTGCCTACGCCAAAGAGCCTTATGCTCTCGCTCTTGCACTTTGGGCAAGCTTCCGGGAAACAGGTATTATAGCCGCAGTAATGGCAATTTAGTTTCTTGGTATCGAAATGGTATGTCAGGGAAACATCGCAATGCTTGCACTTGACCACATAACCGCATTTCTTGCAATTTATGAATGTGGAGAATCCTCTCCTGTTGAGAAAGAGCATAACCTGCCCCTGTTTCTTAAGCGCCTCGGAAACGGCGTATTCGAGGACACGGGAAAATATTTTAACACCTTTGGTTTCGAGCAATTCCTGACGCATATCCACGATATTGACCCGCGGAAGGCCGCGTTTCTCCACGCGTTCGGTCAAGCGCGATAACTTATATTCACCGGACAAGGCCTTGTGATAAGTTTCAATGGAGGGAGTGGCGCTTCCCAGTATTACGGTTGCTCCAGCCAGCTTCGCGCGCATAATGGCCGTTTCTCTGGCATTGTATCTGGGGGAATCTTGTTGCTTATAGGAAGTCTCATGTTCTTCATCAACTACAATTAACCCAAGATCTTTAAGCGGAGCAAATATAGCCGATCGTGCGCCCACAGCTATCTTAGCGGATCCCTGCTT
This sequence comes from Candidatus Omnitrophota bacterium, assembly GCA_043798215.1. Lineage (GTDB taxonomy): Bacteria > Omnitrophota > Gorgyraeia > Pluralincolimonadales > Pluralincolimonadaceae > JAZDOX01. The sequence goes on from JAZDOX010000086.1 coordinate 7,803, forward strand.
TAGCTTCTCCCACTCCAAGCGCCTTTCACTGTCAAGTAATCCGCTATGCAAAACCGCCACAATTTTTCCAAATCGGGATTTAAACCTTTCAATCGCCTGAGGCGTAAGCGATATCTCGGGAACGAGGACTATTGTGGACATACCCGCTTCCAGCGCCGACTCTATAGCTTGCAGGTATACCTCGGTTTTTCCGCTGGCGGTTATTCCATACAAGAGATGGATATCGCCGCATCTTTTATGAATGGAATCCAGGATAGGCTTAAGGGCCGCTTCCTGTTGGTTAGTTAATCTATGCTTTTTTGTAGGCTCATAGAAATCTTCTATCAGCTTGCGCTTAGGCCTTATCTTTGATTTGCCCTTTCTTAAAGGGCCGGGAATCGCGGCTTCTATCGCTTCTCCCCAGGATGAATGATAGTATTCGGCTATCGATCGCGTCAGTTTTAAAAGCTCTTCATCAAGCACGGGCCCGTCTTTATCCATTACCGATAATATGGATTTCAGGTTTTTTACCCCGTTAGAGAACCCCGCCGACTTTGGTTGGTGGTTTTCTCTAATGGGGTTTACTTCGGGTTCCGGCGAAAAACCCACGACATAGCCCACTATGTTCCTGCTGCCAAAAGGAACCCGCACTCTCTTCCCGATGGAAATCTCCTCCGATAATTCCTTTGGGATCTCGTAATTAAAAGATTTTTTTATCGGCAAGCCGACTACTACTTGGGCGTATCGCTTCTCCGGCAAGACTAACCCTCCGAAAGAATTTTATTGATTTTTTTAAGGTCTTCCCACGCCTCTTTTTTGGCGGAGGGATTTCTTAAGAGATAAGCGGGATGGAAGGTAGGAACCAGGGCCACTCCATTAAGATCGAGCCGTTTCCCCCTGATCTTTGAGATTGGGGCCTCGGTTTTCAGGAGAGCCTGCGTGGCGTGTCTTCCAAGACAGCAAATAACCTTTGGCGAAATTATATCTATTTGATCCAATAAATATTGCCCGCAAGCGCTTACCTCTTCCGGAAGCGGGCTTCTGTTCTCGGGCGGGCGGCACTTAAGGACGTTACATATATATACGCTGCCGCGCGAAAGGCCCATCGCTTCTATCATCTTAGTAAGAAGTTTACCTGCCTTTCCGACGAAAGGCAGTCCCTGCGCGTCCTCGTCGGCGCCGGGCGCCTCTCCCACAAATAAAAGTTTGGCGTCGGGATCGCCATCCCCAAAGACTATGTTTGTCCTTGTTTTAAAGAGGGCGCACTTTTCGCATCCCGAGACCCGCTGCCTGATTTGAAACAAAAGGCGCGTTTTAGATTGATCAGGCGAAGCGTCTTTTTTTGGGGAGATTCCGCCGTGAATAAAAAACTCTTCGGTTCCGGAATCTTTCTCCGCGTTGATATAAGCCTTCACCTGTTTTACTATGCTAAAAAGCTCTTTCTTTGCGCTGGAATAATTCATTCGCCCAACTCCTCTAAAGTAAGTAAAACAATGTCGCCTGCGGCTGTTGGTTTGCCAAGCTGCCTGGCCCTCTCCCTCATTGAAGCCAGTAATTCCGGAGAAGAATATAGCGTTTGAAGCTTTTGTAACGCCTCGCGGGGATGTTTTATTTTTATGCCCACATTATTCTTCTCTAAGAATTTAAGATTCTTGGCTTCGTGCCCGGGAATATAGGAAGCCGACAAAATAGGCAATCCTTTAACTAAAGCTTCGGATATGCTTAATCCGCCCGGTTTTGAGATTAACACATCGCAAGCATCCATCAATTCGTTGACGTTCTCGATAAAACCGTAAATTTTAACTGCGATCTTACTGCCGGAAGCCAATGACTTGACTTCCGCGGACAAGTCCTCATTCTTTCCGCAGACAACCAATAATTGAAAGGGATTGGCTGCCCTGGAAATAACCTCGACTAATTCCGGTATGGGGCCGACGCCTAATCCGCCGCCCATAAGAAGGATATTAAAGAGTCCTTTCCTCAACCCGAGTTTTTCGATAACCTCGTTTCTATCTAACCGTACGGTAAATTTACGCTGAACGGGAATTCCCAAGACCCGAATTTTTTCGGGCGCTATCCCCTTTCGCGCCAATTCTCTTTTTGAGTATTCCGATGCCACCACATAAACATCAACATCCATAGAGATCCAAAAAGCGTGAATCCCGTAATCGGTAACGCATGTTATCAGCTTTCCTTTGTAAAGCTTAAGCCTCTTTAAATTTCCAATAATCTCAGTTGATAAAAAATGAGTGGATATTACGCAATCGGGATTTTCTTTGATTATAAACTTGTAAAATCTTGAACCGTTAATAAAATTTAAGCAGGCTCTTCCCGCTTTGACGAAAATTCGAAAAGGCCTGAAATCGAACACGTAAAAGAAGATGCCCCATAAAAAAAGGGCATCCGATACCAAAAAATTATATCCCCAAACATAGGAGCGCTTAAAAAAACTGTTTGTGTAATCAAGGCAGTCTATAACCCTGACTTCGTGTTGTCTATCCTTAGAATCGTCAAAGGCGTCTTTTATGGCATCCGCGGCCTTTTTATGGCCCGCTCCCGCGGAAGCGTGAACAATAAATATCTTCATCTTTTTTTCATCCTTTCGGATTTAAGGACCCAATTCACGGCATCCAATAAATTGCGTTTTACATAATCCGGCTTCGTCTGCCACTGTTTCCTATCGGCAAGCTTTTCCTTTCCGCTTAAGACAAGAATTGTTTCACAGCCGGCTGTCTTCCCCGCCTGAACGTCCCTTATGCTGTCGCCAATAAAAAAACTATTTTCTATAGATACTTTCTCCTTCTTCAAAACTTTTTTAAAGAGGCCTGCTTTCGGTTTTCTGCAATCACAGTTATCTTCATTCTTATGAGTGCAGTAGAAGACTTTTTTTATCTTTCCTCCGGATTTCTCCAATTCCCCCGTCATTCTTGAGGTAATCTCTTTTAGGGCGTCTCTTGTGAAATATCCTTTAGAGATTCCCGCTTGGTTCGAGATAACATATATCTTATACCCCGCCAGCGTCAATTTCTTTACAGCCATCTTGACCCCGGGCAAAAATTTAAACTCATCCCATCGGGTAACGTAGCCGTACCTGCTTCCCATAGGATCTTTATTTATGACCCCATCTCTATCAAGAAATATTACTTTTGCTTTGTGGAATTTTTCCATTTTTTACCCATGTCATTCTGGGGAGGACCTGCCTGTGCGTAGCACGCAGACAGGCAAAGCCCAACGAAGAATCTCTTTTTTAGATTCTTCGCTACGCCTTCGGCTACACTCAGAATGACATATTTATAGTTTCTTGTGCTTGTTAAGATACATAATGTTACCGTTAAATTTTTGAGAATATCTACATATTGCCTTGCTCTGATCTCTTTCCATATGTCAGTTCCCAGTATTTGGCCCATCTTAGAAAGTGGACAAAAGAATTCATTGCCGAAAAGATAAAACCCAGCATTCCATCGCGAAATCCCTGTTTTTTTATGTATAACTTCCAAAACAGCTTAAGCGGCTTGATATAGAGGTTATATTTGACTTGGCGTTCGCTAATCTTTCCTTTCTCGGATAGCATATCTTTAGCTTCATAATCTGTGTATCTGTTTTGCCGGCTGATAAACTGCGCTATTGAGTCAAAGGGGCGATGTTCCACTTCAGCCTCCAGTCTTCCCTGTTCTCCGGTAAATTCCGTTAGATGTTTGCTATCTAACGGAATAAACTTAAGCCTTTCGTGAACCAGGCCTTCATATCTGGCGCGGCCTTTCCTGAAAAAATGAGCGGAATAATGATACCATCCGCCGTAGCGCATTGGACATCCGAGAAAATAATTCTTGCGCCTGAATTTATAACAAACATACTTTACCCCGTCAGGGAAAGCCGTTGACTTTGGCTGGTGGCCATCTTTAACGGGGCTTGCCGACAAAGCCAGGATTTTTTCTATCGCTTCTCTAAGAGGCTCGGTAACAATCTCATCGGCGTCCAATTGCAGTATCCAATCGCCCGTGGCATTGTCTATGCCGAGATTGCGCTCGTCCGCAAATCCCTTAAATTCGCTTTGGATTATTTTGTTAGTGTATTCTTTGCATATCTCCAGCGTTGAATCGCTCGAATAGCCGTCAACAATGACTATCTCATCGGCCCATTTGACGCTCTCAAGGCAATCTCTTATCCGATCTTGCGCGTTTTTAGTCAAGATGACAACACTAAGTCTTGCTTTTGGCATTTAGCTCCCAGTATTTGGCGTAACTTAAAAATTGATAAAATCCACTGTTTACGGCTACCATCAACCCTGTTATTCCATCGCGGTAGCCCTTTTTTGCGACAAAACTGCGCCAAAACCTGTCAACTGAACGCCATAGCGCCCTAACCAAAGAAAGTTTTCTCTTAGTAGTTATCCATTTTTCCGCTTCTTTAGTCGTCTGACCGTTCAGGGATTCTATAAGCTCGCCAAAATTCTCGTAAGAATAATGTATTATATCCCCTTTCAGCCGTCCGCACGCGCCGTCATAAATCACACGCGGATGGACAGAGACCTCTTCATACCGGAAATGCCCTTTCCTGAACAGTCTGTCTTTATAAGCCGGGTACCACCCGCCCCACTTAACCCAATAATCGCCTATAAAGTTGCGTAACGGCACGGCAAAGACATTGAAATGCTGAATCTCGTTTTTCCGGGAAGGCTCTCTTTGAGAAGTTTCGGTATTAGCGTCTTTTCTTAGCATCTCGGAGATTGCATCTTTTAATTCAGGACTTACTCTCTCGTCGGCATCAAGACTTAAAATCCATTCGTTTTTGGCCAGAGAATAGGCATAGTTTCTATGGATACCCTCAACGTCCATCTTTCTTTGGAATATCTTATCGGTATACTCGCGCGCGATCTCAAGGGTCTTATCCGCGCTCATATCGTCAACAATGACTATCTCATCGGCCCATTTGACGCTCTCAAGGCAGCCGGCTATTCTTTCTTCCTCGTTCTTGACTATTACAACTACGGATAGCGGGATTTTAGTTTCCATATATCATTTGTCCTTTTATGCTACAAGCGGTTTCATAAGTTCCCTTGCTTCAAGTTGCAAAACGTCATTCCCCACTTTAGAGACTGGGTCACAACCCTTTTTCTTGACTAAATAGATCAACATATTGTAGTGCTCTGTAACATTAATTCATGGTAGTCCTTGGAGACAGCAAACACTTATTCTTCGAGCGAATCCGCCTGAGGCGGATGAGTCGAGAAGTTCTGTTGCTGCCCGTATCCATAGTTCTCGACTCGGCCAATGGCCTCGCTCGAACAGTATAAAATTTATGTTACAATGCAGTAGTTGCCCAATTCCCGCCTCAGCCTCAGGCATGATATTGGGCCGATATGTTGTGCTCGATAAATCGAACAACTACATTGTGTTCCAGTCTGCAAGCCGGGCAATGACAGATTGCGGTAAAGATTTATGAAACCGCTTCTAAATAGATATCTACAAACGCCTGATCTCGGCTTTGCGGATCCAACAATAAGGCGCCAGCAACGCCCGCAGCCAAGTGTTGCCGATATACAGCCTGTCAAACCTTTTCTTCTTTTTTATGATATTCCAAAACGCCCTAAGATTAAAGAACTTTTTTGAAAACTTAGTAATCATCAAATCAAGGTGCCGGGGCAAATTGCTGACATCGGCCGATTCCTCCTGAAATAACCATACTCTGTTGTGTGCGGCCAACTCCGAATTGACTCTTTCTATCAGCCGCGCTGATAGATCTTTGCCGTTTTTTCTTGCCACACACACAACCCTTAAAGGTTTGCCCCATTTACCGTAAAAAATTTCCGCGCTTTTTCTGAATTGAGCGTCTTTGCTCTTTAAGAATTTTCCGGATTTACCTTCCGCGTGATAGACATAACATCCGTTTGCCATCGCGCATTTATATCCCGCGGCTTGCGCCCGGCGGCTGAAATCCGTGTCTTCGAAGTAGGCGTAGCCGTATTCCTCGCCAAAATAGCCTATCTTTTTTATGACCTCTCTCTTTACGAGCATGCAAAATCCAATGCAGGCGTTCATCTCAACCCATCGGCCGCTCTCGCTCTTGAGGCCGCGCGCGAATTCCTCCAGTGTGGCGTCTTTCCCGAAACGAAGGCCAAAGTTATTCGAAGATGGATTAATGATTCCAACGACGGGATTTTCTTCAGCCACCCTTATCATCTCCTCAAGCCATCCGTCGGTAACAATCAAGTCGTTATTCAGAATACACACGTATGGCATTTCAGAGAGACTCATTCCTTTATTCATTCCCGCGGCAAAACCCTCATTCTTGGCATTCAATATAATATTAACGTCTATTACATCGTTGCTTTTAAGGGACAAAAGATAATCCTTAAGGCCTTTCTCGCAAGAGCCGTTATCAACAACCACGAGCCGCGATGGAACGCGCGCGCAACGAAAAATGGACTCAACACATTCCTTTAAGATGTTAAGATTGTTCCAGCTCAATAAAACTAAATCGCATTTCACCCCGTTAGAGAAAGCCGCTGGTGGTTTAATGTCACCGTTAGCGCAGACCGCTCGTTCCGTTAGATGTTTACTATTTAATGGGGTAAAAGAATGTAATTCTCTAACGGGGTTCACTTCCATCCGCAGACCTCCAGCATCGTCTTCAGCCTCTCTTTATAGGTATGGAACCTCAAGGCCATCTCATAGCCTTTAGCCGCTATTGTTTCTCTTTCTTTATCATTGGATAAATAGTAATCTATTTTCTTGAACAACTCAGCCGTTGTTTTATACCCCACAACATTGACTTTGTCGGAAAATGTATCCTCGAAGCCGTTATTTTTGATATGGTTGGTCACAAGCAGCGCTCCGCAGGATAATACCTCAAACATTCTCATATTGATATCGTTATTTATAGAATAATTGAATCCTATCTTGGCGCTGCTGTAGATGTTAGCCATTAGTACTGAATCGGCTCTGCCTATAAAACTTGCCGGGTATCTTTTTGCCAGCAGCTTCAATAGCTCGCCGCGGTAATTCCTCTTTCCCTCGGTCCCCACAAAAGCGATATCGAATCTCTTTTTTACGGCCAATTTTTTATGCTTCGCGGGATCACAGCCTATGGGAACCCACACGGCCTTAATGCCGGCATCCCTCTTCATTTTTTCCACCGCGTTTTTTTGGGCGCAAAATACATAATCGTAATGGCCGACTTGGGCTTTTATCTTCCTGTAAGGTTTTCTTAAATGGGTGTCAATAACGTAAAAGGCCGATGGCCTTAAGTCAAAAGACAGGTCGTATTTGTAGTCGCCGTGGTCTATCCTAAGATAAAGGTCGTAACCTTTCGGTATGCCGCTGTCATTGGTCCAATAATGATCATATGAGATTCCAAGCTCAACCGCCGCTCTCTCGAAATAACAGCCTATCGTGTCTTCTCTTTCCTTGTTAAATATAAGGGCGAGTTTCATCTTTCCTCAAGCGCATCTTCGGCGGCTTTAAGCGTCTGCCTTGAAGAGATTTCATTCAAGCATCTTTTGTCAGCGCAGTTTCTTAATTTAAAGTTCTTGTAACAGGGACGGCATTCAATCTCACTTTTTATGATTTTATGGTTTTTTCCGGGCGGATATTGCCCATAAACTTTCTCGCTTACGGGGCCGAATATTCCAACCGTGCTTGTTTGCATCGCGGCGGCAAGATGAAGAGGTCCGCCATCATTGGCGATAACGAGCCTGCACATCGAAACCAAAGCGGCAAACTGCGAAAGTGTTGTTTTGCCGCAAGCGCTAATGATAGGATTCCTCATATTTTTCCTTACGGCATCGCATATGCCGGTTTCGGATTCATCCCCAAAAATAATTATCCTGGCCTTTCGTTTTTCGATAAGCTCGTCGGAAATCTCGGAGAATCCCGCCTTATTCCAATGCTTAATTCCGGCGTCTTTGCCCCAACTGGCGCCGCCGCCGGGAATAACGCCGATAATCAAATCATCTTTGTTTATTCCAGCTTCGCGCAGAAAAAGCTCTGCCCATCGTCTGTCGGATTCCGAAAGATAAACCTTTGGACGGCAAGAAAGCGGTTTAAGATTTAAAAGATCGAGGAGGCTTAAGTAGTATTCCACCATATGTTTGTCATTATATCCCGATATATCGAGCTTGCGAGTTAAAAAAATCCCCCTTTTTTTGTAATTAAAACCTACACGCCGCGGGATGCCCAATAGCCATGTAAAAAATCCAAACTGCCGCGAGAGCGACAAGTCTATAACGGCGTCGAACTTTTTGGATTTTATCTCTTTCAAGAGAAGCCGGAATTTCTTTACGCACTCCAGCTTGGACGTCTTCCATAGCTGCCTGTACTCGTCCTTCTCAAAGACAAATACCCATTTTAAGTCAGGGTTATATTTAAGAAGCGGCTCGGTTCTGCGGTTGCATAAAAAACCTACATTGCATCCTTCTATTTGTCTTGCAATAGCGTCCACGACTGCGGTAGAGAACAAGACATCGCCTATTCCAAACGGATTAATTATAAGTATGTTACTTAGCTTTTTCGGCATAGAGACTGGGTCGCAATCTTTTAAACTGACCATTTTGTCATTCTGAGGAAGCCCTTCGCTACGCTCAAGGGTAAACTCCGCGGCCGAAGCCTGCCTGCCGGCAAGGCAGGAATCTCGTCGGTAATTAAAAATACGAGATCCTTCGCTAACGCTCAGGATGACATTGTGGCACAGTCTCATAGTCGGGTTATCCAATTAGTTATATCCGCGAAGGCCTTTTCAACCGTTATATCCACGACCCTTGGGCCGCTGATAACAAGATGCCTCTTGCCGTAAGGGCTCCACCTCTTTGACGACCCTCCGGGCCTCTCCTCGCCAAAGAAGACAGCGGCAGGTGTACCGACAGCCGCCGCGATATGGACAGGACCGGAATCGTTTGATATCAAGCATACGCAATTCTTAAGAAATACCCCGAGCTCTTTTATGGTAAAGGCGCCCATCAAATCAATAACGGGATTTTTCATCGCGGCCTTCATCTTTTCAGACACGGGTTTTTCCTCTTTTGCTCCAATTAGAACTACTATCGGCCTGCTTCCGTAAACTCCTTTTGCGCCCAACTCAATAATTCTGTCGCAAAGATCCGCGAACCGCTCAGCGGGCCACATCTTTTCAGGATTGCTCGTAGCCGGATGAACCGCTATAATGCGATCTCCGGGGTCCATGCTTTTCGTCCTTAATATAGTATCGATTTTTTCCCGAAGAGAGGTGTCTACCGGAAAATAAAGATTTTTATTCGTGGTCATTATCCCCACAGCCTCTATGAGCTCAAGATTGTAGTCAACTTCGTGTTTTTCGCAGAGACTCTTTCTGTCTTGCAGCCTATCCGTCAGTAAAAAGCCCGCTTTTCTGTCATAACCGACCCGGCGGCGTATTCCCGCGAGAAAAGTAAGAATATTGAAGAACCTGCTCGGATTAAAGATTATCGCCAAATCAAGATCGAGCTTCTTTATCATCAAAAAAAACTTTAATTTTTCGTAAAAGCCGGCGTTTATCTTTACCGGATCAAATTTAATCACCGAATCCACGAAAGGGCTTTTTTCCATTATCCCTGAGGAGCAAGGGTTAGCAATAAAAGTTATTTTTGCCGCAGGAAAGAATTCACGCACGGCGCGAATGGCGGGTGTGGTCAAGATCAATTCGCCGATTCTGTCCGTTCTTACTAAAAGAATGTTTTTTGGTTTAAGCATATTAAAAATATTTTTCGCTTGAATCTGCAAGCGTCATTCCCCGCGAAGGCGGGGAATCCAGTCATACTGTAAGATGTTATTTCGTGTCTGGATTGCCCGAATAAATCGGGCAATGACAATGAATTATCGAAGATTTCCTATGGATAACGCCGATGTTGCACTGTCTTTATCCCGTTAGAGAGCTTTGCTCTTTAACGGGATTTATCTCAGCCGCGGCCAAGCCTATAGCCGCCCAAAACAGAACGGCAAGCGGCAATGAGTAAAGACACGTGTCAAAAAAACTGTTTATAAGATAGGCTGCAATTCCGCCGAATAGCCCTATGGTAACCGCTTTTAGAAAAAGATCTTCCAGAATAAAGAACTTGCGAATGGCGGCGCGCAAGACACTAAAGACAAGCCATAAGAAAATAAACAATCCGACTATTCCCGTCTCGGCCGCTGTCTGCAAAAAACAGTTATGGGCGTATACAATTTCATGATAAGAAGCCGGCTTGGTTTTTTCGAAAACTTTCATAAAAGTCCCAAGCCCATTTCCAAGAACAGGTTTCTCTAAAAACATTCGCCAAGCCGTTTTCCATATGATCATTCTGTCCCCTGTTGATTGGTCCATCTTTAAGTTTGCAAAAGACCTGATTTGTTCCTTAACTATCGGCGGCGAGAATGATATCGCCAAAAACCCAAAGGAGATCAAGATACAGACGGCTGTTAGGAAACTTTTTCTACTGTGAAAAAAAGCGATCAAAAGGAACCCGAAGATGAAACCAAGCCATGCCCCCCGCGCCTGTGTCAGCAAAAGACAAACGCCTAAAAGAACGCATAATCCAAATAGGATAAACCTCATCTTTTTTCCGGTTACTTTATAAAAGAGAAGCCCTATAGGAACAGGGAGAATCGTTGCTATGTAGGTCCCGAAATTATTCGAGAATTGAAAAGTAGCCGAGACTTTAACGTCGGCGAATAACGGAAAATTACGGAATAAATCATGGCCGAACACCTGCTGATAAATTCCGTCAAGACCTGTTATGAAGGAAGAGACGAATATTACGATCAGAGCGTTTATCAATCTCCGGCGCGTATTTATAGCCTCGGATACTATAAAAAATGTCAGCAAGTACTGAAGCGTCTTAAAGAAAAAAGCCCCTAAGCTGATTTCCGGATACCGGCTCGTAAACATCGAGGTGACGATTGTAACAATAAGGAATGAAATAATGGACATCTTGAGATTGAAGTTGAAACGTTTGGCGGAAAATGCCGATATAAAAAATAACGCGAGCGGGGTAATCAGGATCAAGCTGTCCACTGCCGCCCAAAGTAAAGGCACTGGAGTTTGAAGCCTTAAATTAAGATGCTGGTTATAGAAAGCCGAGCTTATAACCGCAGCCAACGGGATAAGAAGGATGAGGCTTGTTGTCGTGGCGGCGAATAAAGAAGGAGAATCTCTTAAGGACAACTCTTGCGTTTTTATGCAGGTTAATTTTTTTATCAGCCACGCTAAAATAATCAGCGTAGAGGTAAGCTCAATTATCGCCTTGGAGGAAGGCAGGAAAAATAAGAGCATGTAAAATGAATACTCTATAACTTTATCGCAAACACGCTCTATCGCGGCCTTGTTTATTCTCATAACACGTATATTCCGCTTAGTTGACGATAATTGACGCCGGCTTCCCTGCAAATTGCTTTTATATCTTCTACGGTCTTTTGGCTGGCCGAAGGAATGGATATTATAATCTCGCTTATAGCCATCTCTTTAACCAGATTAGGAATATCGGATCTATTGCCCAAAACCTTGATACCCTGTATCCTGCGTCCCAATTTTTCGCGGTCATCGTCTATAAAACCAACGGGACGATAATTCAAACTTTTATTCTTTCTTATTTCTCTTAAAAATGAATCTCCGGCGTCCCCCGCTCCCATAATAAGGATATTTCTTTCTTTGGTATTGAGAGAAACAAATATGTGTTCCCTGAAAAGCCTGAAAGCGACCCTTACCCCCGACATTAGGATAAGCAGGGCCATTGCGTCAAGCACAAAGATCATCCTTGAAAAACCTTCAAAACGAAAGATCGTCAAGATAAACAATACCGAGACTACCGAGCCGATCACAACAGCCTTGGTTATATTCAGCAAATCAACAAGCCCTATGTACCGCCATATATTTCCGTAAACTCCCGAAAAATAAAAGATCGCCAGTTTTATCACTATGATAATGGGCAGGGATTTGGCTATAAGCCCGAAATTGAAGTGGTCTATAAACCCCTCGTAGCGGATAACGTAACTTGACGCATACGCCAGGCATATCAGGAAAAAATCGCAGATTATCTCAAAGATAACTCTTTTATGCTTTACTATGGCGTCTATAAGCTCCGACTCATCTTTGTAATACGGGACATCCGCCTCGTCAAGCTCCGGCTTTTTTTTCTTAAAGGTTAGCGAATGCCCGAGAAATACGCCGAAAGCGAGAAAAAAAATGACAAGAAGAGATATGATTATAACGCTGACATAAATCTTTAGGTATAGCGAAGTCAAAGCCGCGATCCCAAAAAGAACCGAGATGGCATACAGAGTCAAGACCGCTTTTTTTTCCGGCAATCCCAAAAATACCAGCCTATGAGAAGCGTGGTCCTTTCCTCCTTGCACGACTGACCTGCCGTCAATCTTTCTGGTTATGGCGACAAAAGCCGTGTCGAATATGGGCACAGCGAGAGCCAATAACGGCGTAAGTAAAACTATAAATAAATGAGAAGCTTGTTTGAGTGTTCCTTCTATCGCGAGCGCGGCTAAAACGAATCCTAAGAACATCGCCCCGCAATCTCCCATAAATATCTTTGCAGGGAAAAAATTATGCGGCAGAAATCCAAGCGCAGCTCCTCCTACTATTATAGCCATCAAAGCAACCTGGTAATTTTTAAGGAAAAACGAGCAAACAAACAGCGTAAAAGAAGCGATTACGGCAATACCGCAGGATAAGCCGTCCATATTATCCAAGAGATTGAACGAATTTGCGATTCCCACCATCCATAAGATTGCCAGCGGAATCGCCCAAACCGCAAAAGGAATTGTTTTTGTGATTATGCTTAACAGTACAACCAAAGCAGCGCATACAATCTGTCCAATTATCTTGGCTTGCGGAGTCAATCCCCTGAGGTCGTCGACGAATCCCAGAATAAATATCGCGCTCGCGCCAACTACTAACCCTGTAAAATTTCCCTTGTTTCCTAAGAATAAAAAATAGGCGGCTATAAAAGACAGAAAAATCGGCGCGCCGCCCAATAAAGGAATCGTATTCTTATGCCAGCGGTCATCTTTTGGCCTTGCCACTATTCCCATGCGCGAAGCTATGATCTTTGCCGCCGGAGTAAGCAAGAAACTGGCGCAAAAAGAAAACAAGAAAGCATAGATATAATTCACTTAAACCGTCTTCCCTTTAGTATAATTTACCACATCCTCAATCATGCCTTTTAAGTCAACAGTTGTTTTGAATCCTATTAGATCATATATCTTTGATGTGTCGGGAATTCTGCGTTCCATATCCTCAAATCCCTCCTCATACGCTTGTTCGTAAGGAATACGGATAATCTTTGAAGAGCTTTTGGTTATATCTATGACCTTCTTTGCCAGGTTTTCTATGGTAATCTCTTCCTGGCTTCCTATATTGAATACCTGACCGCAAGCGGCCGGCTTATTCATAACTTTTGTCAATGCCGCGACAACGTCTTTTACATGCACAAAACACCGCGATTGGCGGCCTGAGCCGTAGACTGTTATGTCCTTGCCCTCTAAAGCCTGTTTGACAAATCTCGGTAAAACCATCCCGTAAGCGGCCGATTGACGGGGCCCGACAGTGTTAAAGAGCCTGACTATAACCGTCGGAACGCTCTTTTCCTTCCAATAAATATAGGCCAGCATCTCATCAACGGCCTTGGCGGTCGAGTAACCCCATCTGGACTTTAATGGCGAGCCTAAGATTCTGTCCTCGTCTTCTTTTAATGGGCCACTGGCGTTTTTTCCATATATCTCGGATGTGGAAGTAATAAGGACCTTTTTATGGTAGCGATAAGCCATATCGAGAACTATCTCGCTTCCTTTTATATTTGTGGTCAAGGATTCCAAAGGGTTGTTTACTACCAACTCTACGCCTACGGCTGCGGCCAAATGGAATATAGCTTCGCATCTTTCCGCCAGCTTATCGACAAGGTATTCGTTTAGTATGGTTCCCGCAACCATCTGGAAATTCGGATTTCCTTCCAGATGTTTTATGTTCTCGTATCTTCCTGTTGATAAATTATCGAGAATCGTGACCTTGTGGCCTTCCGAGATTAACCTATCGGAAAGATGAGAACCTATGAATCCCGCGCCTCCGGTAACAAGATAGTGCACTGGCAAACTCCTTTTTGAAGATATTATAGTTAATTTAACGGAATTTTGCAATATAACAATGCGTCAAGACAAAATACTTTCTTCGTAGAGATTGCTTATGTCCCTGACTAATCGTTCTTTTGAAAAATTTTCCCGGACTTTTTCGCGGCCGGCCTTGCCAAAAATCCGCCTTTTTAGCGGCGATCTTATTAAATCGGCCAAGCCTTTAGCAAAAGCTTCCGTGTCTCCTGAAGCGACAAGGCAGCCGTTTACTCCGTCTTCCACAATATCCCTGACACCTCCGACATCCGTAGCAATGACAGGCAGGGCGGAAGCCAGCGCCTCAATCAGGCTGACCGGTGTGCCCTCATTTAAAGAAGTAAGGGCGACTATATCCAAATCAGCGTAGATTTCCGATAATTCTTCCCGCCAGCCGCAGAAGATCGTATAATCAATAATCCCTATTTCACTCGCATATTTTTCAAGCGCCGCTCTTTCTTCTCCGTCTCCGACGATGATAGATTTTAGTTTGAATTCATTCCCTAAAATCTTTTTCAGCCGCTTGAACGTGTCGAGAAACATCTTGTGGTTTTTTACCGGCACAAGCCTGCCGATAATTCCGATTGCGATAGTGTCGGCGTCTATTTTAAATTCAGACCTCAAAGCGCCGCCGCGAGACTCCGCTAAAAAAAATTTTTCCAGCTCAAGACCCAGAGGAATCACTCTTAACTTTCCGGAATAGCCTATCTTATAATTCTCTCCTATCTGTTTTTTTTGAGCTTCGCTTATAACCACTATGTATTTTGTAAAACCGGCCAGCGCCCTTTCTATTAAAAGAAAAATCGAAGCGGCAAATTTATTAAAGTACCCGTCAAATATATGCCCGTGAAAAGTATGTATCTTAACAGGAACACCCGCCAGTATAGCGGCAACTCTTCCGAGGGTTCCGGCTTTGGCGGTATGCGTATGAACTATGTCCGGCTTTTCCCGAATCATAAGCTTGTATATTTTCCACAACGCGGCCAAATCTTTGACCGGGCTAATGCACCGGCCCATTTCGTAAATTACCACGGGCCTGATTCCCTTCTCCTTAGCCAGATAACTCATATCTTTTTCGCCGGTATTAATATGCCCTGTTACTAAGATTGATTCAAACCGCTCATTGTTTAAGGCTTCCGTGAGAAGTATGGCGTGAATGGCCGGTCCACCCACGTTTAGGCGCGCTATTATCCTTAAAACTTTTATCTTTTTGCCCATCATTTAAATAACCTGTTTACCAGCATGCTGCCGGATTTAAGCGTCTTCCAGTCGGCATCGCAAAATAACCCGCCGAAAGCCAGGAACAAAAGCGTCCCTCTGGTCGTCCAGTAAAACGGCCCCGTTGAAACTTTATGAATAACTAAGGATAACGCATTAACCGAAATCGCCGTGATAATAAATACCGCGTAAAATTTTAAGGGAAAGTAATAAAGGTCTTTTTTTGCGGTATTTGTTAAGTGCGCGGCAAGACTGGTCGTAAGACTTTCCGACGCTTTATCCTGAAAGCTCTCCCATATTGCCAGCGCGCGCCTGACCGCTGCGCTCGTTTCCAAGATTGACGGGTTAATCCCATTTTCCGGTTCGGAAAAACGCGCTAAAGCCCAGTATTTTAAAGATGTCTTCGCGGTGTTCAAAAATTCCGCGAACAAATTGAACGTGAGACTGTTTATGAATATATCTTTAGTTAGCCGAAAATGAGAATTCATAATCGTCATCAAACTGCCAAACAATAGTGTAGAATTATTTTTTTCATAACTTAGATTGGTTATTCTTGTGTCTTAATGGCGGTTATAACGCCTGACATGGTGTATAAATCCGTTGAGAAAGCAAAAGAGTTGCCTATCTTGATTACACAATCCGCGAAATAAAGAGTTCTGTCTTTCTCGGCGCATTTAATGTCGAAAATAGCGACTATGTCCCTGCTTTTGCTGTAAGGATTGGGAACGATTATAAATTTATTGTCCTTCATATCGAGCGAAAAAGTCTCCGGAAGCTTATTGCTGACCGTCTTCTTCATAATGCCGATCACGTTGCCCTGCGGATTTCTTTCAACGTCTCCTTCCCTGAAGACATCGGCTAATTCCACCGTTACATTCGAAAACTTTACCTGAATCTCAATACTCTTTTCTACCGCCGCGGGAATTTCTTTCTTTAGCACCAACATTTTTTTTCCAAGATAAAACGCCGGCAAGACGCATAACAGCGTAAAAATTATTATAAAGTCTATAACATTTATCTTGCCGAAGATCCTGCCTTTATCGTCTATTATTCTCATTTTGCCCCCCAGTTTTTAATAAGAAAGCTAAATTATAACTACCCCACATTCTAAGATTCAAGTTTTTGGCACTCTCGTCATTCTGGCTCTTCCATTTCGTCTTGCTCAGGGTCAGTGTAAACTCCATAACGTAATGACAAACTACTTATGTGTAGCTCAGTAAATATATCCCTTCCAGCGATAATATATAATTCCGGCATACTCGTGAATTATCCCTTTGATCTGCTTTAAAGTTACCTGTTGCCAACTCCACCCGGAGTAAATATCTTTGATCTTGTGCGCGTAAAATGAGCCGTTCGGCATAGGGGTGTATAAAACCTTTATATCTTTCGCGGCTTTGTCGAAAACCAGCGAAACGCGGCGCATATGATACGGCGCGCTTACCAGTAATATTTTATGCCAGCTGTTCTCTTCCAGTATCTTACTTGTGAATTTAATATTCTCGTAAGTATTCCCTGCCCTATCCTCCAAAATAATCGCTTTTTCGGGGACGCCGAGAGAGATTGCCAGCGCTTTCATAACAAGCGGCTCCTTAAAGACATACATATAGCCCGAAGAAAAAATCAAATGATCGGCGTATCCCTGCTTATATAAATCAACGGCATACTTGACTCTCTCTTCATAGCCTTGACCCGCCTTACCCGATTCACCTACACCTCCGGCAAAGGTTACTATCGCGTCGGCTTTACTTGGCGCGTCCTGTATCTTTAAAGGCTCAGCTAAGAACCATGCCAGCGGTGTATAAAATACCAACAGATACGCAGAAGCGGCAATAGCGGCAAAACGCGTAATCTTGCTTCTTGTGACGCGATAAAAAACGATAAGTTTTTCCTGCCATCCGGCCTCATTCTCAAGCATCTTTCTCTCTATGGCCTTCTCGATGATCGCGCTCATTCGCTCTATGCGGCTGAGCCAGCCGTTATCTTTGGCCGCCTCTATATATTTCTCGCGGCGCGTTTCATCGTTTTCCTGTAAAGCCTTTTCGATACCTTCGGCGAATTTCTCATAGTTGTTGCCGATACGCACGATATTATCGTATTTCTCATTAAACATCTCTATCTCCGGCAGGGCCGTTGAGACTACAGGTTTGCCCATAGCCAGATACTCATTTAATTTTGTGGGGTAGACATTCTTCGTGTAATCGGTAATCAGATAGGGTATTATAGCCACCGAAAAATATTTTACCAGAAAAGGCAGTTGATGGTGTTTTTTGCTTCCAAGAAAATATATATTCTTCATCTCCGAGAGCGATGAGACATCGGTTTGCAGAGGGCCTACAAACACGAAAGAATAGTCGGGGCGGTTTGCCGCGAGAGTTTTTACCAAATTTTGGTCTATCCACTTATGGACTCCTCCGACATACCCGATAACCGGTTTCTTGATGTCCTTTAATTCTTCCGGCGCTTCGGCTGCGGATACCCTTGCCTTCTCAAAATTATCCACATTGACCCCGAAGGGAAAAATATCTACCCTATCGCTGTATTGTTCGCAATAATCATACAGGGCTTTGGAGGTGACAAATACTAAATCCGCGGCTTTTAGCACTTTCTGCTCGGTATTGCGGATCTTCTTCGCGGAAGCGGAACTTACGGCAAAATTGTCTATGCAGTAATAGATAAGAAGTTTTTTATTTACGTTATTTATTATATCGAGAGTAATCCCCGTGGGAAGAAACGTCCAGATGACCGGATTCAGGAAGCCCATAGCCCGCGCCCACCTGTTAAGCACGGACAACAAAAGAAACTTGTTGATGAAACGGGCCATCCGCGAATAAGGAAAAGGCAGGACTATCGGTGAAAAAATATAAAGATTGTCAACCTCTTTCCTTATTCCCTTTACTCCTCTAAAATAATCTTTGAACCTCTTTCTCAATCTTGGAAAGTCCCTGACCCGCGGGGCGCGGACACCCGTGTTCTCTATAAACAAGACGCGGTTGCCGTTCTTCGCGAGAGTAGACATTATCTCCTGATGTCCCTGCCAGATAAAATCCCAGTCTATGGACGATATGCAGATAATATCCTGATTTTTAAGCATAGTTTATTTCCTAAATATGTGCCCCAAATAGCGTATGTCATTCTTCGCGAAAGCGGAGAATCCAGTCACGTCAATATAATTTTGTAGGGGCGGATCTCCGTATCCGCCCATTATGCATTAAATTGGTTTCGTCCTGTGAATATTTCGGGACGACACAGAGGTCGTCCCCTACAGTATTTGCGTAGCCTAAATTTTCGAGATACCAATTATATGTTTCTCTAAGCGCAGATTCCAAATCCGTCTTGGCGCTCCAGCCTAAAGTCTTTAGACGGGACAAATCTAAGAGCTTTCTATATGCGCCGTCGGGTTTTGAAACATCGAATCTTATCTTGCCTTCGAAACCGGTTATTTTTTTAATCAATTTGGCCAATTGCCGTATCGAGATATCGGCGCCGGAGCCCATATTTATAATCTCCGGCAGAGAATCTTTTCCCATCAAGAAAAGACATCCATTTGCAACATCGTCAGCGTATAGAAATTCGCGTTTGGGCCTGCCGCTGCCCCAAACAAGAACGCAAGCTTTCCTGCCTGCTTTTGCCTCGTGAAACTTCCGCATCAACGCGGGTATTACGTGCGCACTCTCCAGGTCAAAATTATCATCTTTGCCGTATATCGTCGCCGGAATAACCGAGACGAAGTCCGCCCCGTGCTGGCGCCTGTAATATTGGCACATCTTTATGCCCGCTATTTTAGAGATCGCGTAAGCTTCGCTTGTCTCTTCGAGCGGGCCGGTCAAGAGATAATCTTCCTTGATAGGCTGCGGGCAGTTCTTCGGATACGCGCAAGAGCTTCCGAAAAAAATAAGCCTCTTTACCTTTTCTTTATGGCAAGAATCTATTATATTATTTTGCGTCTGCAGATTCGCGTAGATAAATTCCGCAGGCCGGGCGCAATTCGTCATTATACCGCCGGAAACGACATCAATCAAGAAAACATATTCAGGTTTGTTCTTCTTTAAAAAAAACCCGGCGGCCCTTTGATTCGTAAGTTTCAGGCTGGGTGGAACAATAAGATTATCGAATCCCTCTTCCTTTAGACGTCGAATAAGCGCGGCTCCGGCCGGGCTTTTGTCTCCTGTAACCAAAATTCTGGATTTTTTTCTCATCTTTAAATGTTTATATTTTTATTCGGGCGAGGTAACCTCGCCCCTACAATATTCGCGTGTAGGGGTCAGGTTTCCTGACCCTATAGCTTAAACCAAACCGTGTCTGGATTGTCCCTGTCTGCCGACAGGCAGGCGGTCAAGCCGGACAATGACAACTTATGTGGTAATCTATTGACTGCCCTTTTCGCCTTTGTTCATCTTCAGTAAGAAGCTCCTGACACAATCCAAAAAATAATCCAAATCATCTTTTTTCAATTCCTGATGAACGCCTATGTGGAAACCGTTATCGCCTATGTATTCGGCGTTGGGGAAATCGCCTAATCTATGCCCCAGATACTTAAAACCGGCGCATTGTGTCGGCATCGAGGAAAACAAGCTTCTGGTTTCTACTCCCCGTTTCTCAAGATAATCAACTATCTCTTCTCTGCTAAATCGGGCGTTCTCTCCAATTATCACGGCAAAAGCGTGTGGGCCTATTATCTCGTAAGGTTCCTCGTTTATTGTCGTAAGATAAGGATAAAACTGCTTAAACTCAGCCATAAGATATTTTAAATTCCGGCGCCTCTTCTTCAATATCATATCATACTGGTCGAGATTCCCAAGGCCTACTGCCGCTTCCATCTCGTTCATCTTAGCCGAAAACCCTATTCGCTCGAAGATAAACCTTATATCTTTATTTGTCCCGTATTTAAACCTCTTCTCGCAATAGCCGGATGAGGTATTCAGTAAACAGCTCTCGCATTTGCACGCCCTGCCGTGAGACCTTAGAGATCTTAAGACCTCGGCAAAATCCGCCCTGTCTGTAGTTACTATGCCACCTTCTACCGTTGTTATTATATGCGCCACATAGAGGCTGAAAGCGGCCATATCACCCAATGTCCCGACATTCCTGCCTTTATATTCGGCGCCGTGCGCTTCAGCCGCGTCTTCTATCACAAAGAGCTTATGTTTTTTGGTAATCTTGTTAATCTCATCCATCGCCGCGGGCTTGCCCATAAGATGGACCGGCATTATGGCCCTTGTCTTCTTGGTTATTGCTTCTTCTATCTTGCGCGGGTCTATATTCAACGTCGCTTTTTCGATATCAACGAATACCGGTTTGAAACCGGACTGCAAGACCGCGTTAGCCGTCGCCACAAAAGATAGAGCCGGAATTATTATCTCGTCTCCTCGTCGCGCGCCGAAATCATACAATACCGCCAAAGCAAGGCAATCCGCGTCTGTGCCGGAACTCAAGGCAACCGCCTCTTTTGTCCCTATCAATTCGGCAAATCTCTTCTCGAACTCGCGGACGCGTTTTCCGCTGGAGACGCGGTTTGAATCAAGGATTTCTTTTATCAGCTTCTTTGACTTCTCGGATATCGAGACGGTTCCAAACGCGATTCTCTTCCGTTCCTTTTTATTATCAGTTTTAATCACCCAAAAGCCTCCTCTTAAGCTTGTGTTTTAGCATATCCTTAACCTCCAGCAATGTCCCGCCGCCGAATTTTTCGCTTATCGCGTTTTGATACGCTTCCAGCGAGCAAAATTCATTAAAAGCCTCGTCTCTAAATCTTAAAATCTCCTCCGGACGCAGATTTGTGGTCGGAAGAGGCTTAGTATCGTAACCAAACTGCGAATAACCCCTCCAGGATTCAGGAAGGTCTTTCGGGTCAATCTCATTATACAGCTTAGAGCCCGGATAGGCCATACAAACATAAAAATTTGTATACTCGCAATTCAAATCTTTGGCCATAGCCAGCGTATCGCGCATAGTCTCGAGCGTGTCGCCCGGCAGGCCGAAGATAAAATTGCCGACTATGTTTATCCCTGCGCGCCTTATCAGCCGAACAAGGTCTTTGATGGCGTCGTCGCCAAATCTGCCCTTGACGACATTTCCGCGGACTTTATCGCTTCCCGACTCAAAGCCTATCGCCAGCCAGTTTATTCCCGCCTTCTTCATCTTTGCGAGCATCGTCTCTTTTATGGTATCAACCCTGCCGTATGCCCAGATATTCAAGTCATAACTGCGCTCTATTATCAAATCGCAAAGCTTTTCTATATGTTCCTCATTAAGAGCGAACATCTCGTCTATTATCTTGATGTTCTTTATGCCGTAATTGTTTACCAGATATTCGATATCTTTTATCACGATAGCCGGGTTCCTATATCTTATCTTGCGCGTCCCGAATATGGCGTTGATACAGCAAAATGAACAATTGAAAGGACATCCAAGGCTTGTGTAAATTACGCCGTATGGCTTGCGCCGGTTGCCGTTGGACCATGCGTGCCAGTTATGCGCCCTGTATTCATCCATCGGCAAGAGATCCCATGCGGGTATCGGCAAATCATCGGGATTTACCAGTTCAGCCGCGGGATTAGATAAGATTTTACCCGAATCTCGATACCAAAGCCCCCTGACGCCGCCGCGGGTAATGCCCGAAAGCAAATCCGTTAAAGTGTAAAAACCTTCTCCTTGGCAAACCATGGAGACATCTTCTTCCTTTAGAGTTCTCTCCGGCAACGCTGATGGATGAAGCCCCATAAGAATCGTCTCTGTATCCGGAACCGCGGACTTTATTTCCGCTAAAACCATGCGGGAACCCGTCATATTCATAGTCGAGGCTGACGGATTTGTGCCTGAGACTACAACCGCGGCAAATCTCGGCGAATAAGCCGCCAAAGCTTGTTTAAGATCCTCCGGCTTGACTTCAGCGTCAACCATCTTGACCTTAAAGCCCTTCTCTCTCCCGAACGCCGCAAGCAACGCCGCCCAAAGCGGCGGCTCAAGGCCGGTCAAGGTTTGGCTCAATTGGCCGTATAATTCATTCTGGCTGCCGGATTTTATTATTAAAATATCTATATTTTCACGTGGCATAGGTTTGTGTATTTTTTCATTGTCATACTCCGCTTTAAGCGGGGTATCCAGAGATGTTAATTCTATCGTTTAACCCTCATATTTTCAATGTAAATGTAGGGTTCAGGCCTGCCTGAACCGTTATTTTATAATTCATAGGATTATTTTCATATTAAACCGTCGAATTATATTTGACAAACATAATTGCGCTGTAGGGCCGCGTTACCTATTCATAATGCGTCCACATCCGAAGAATTTTTACAGTCCGCGATTTTTTAATAACCTGATATACGAGGCGATGCTGGATATTTATTCTGCGCGAGTAAGCGCCTTCCAAATCTCCAACTAATTTTTCAAAGGGGGGTGACGGCTGAAATGGATTTAGGCTTAGGATTTCCAGCAGGTCCCCTGCTTTTGAGCGCAATCCCGATTCGGAAAGTTTTTTCGCGTCTCTTTGCGCTTGTTTTGTGTAAGCTATCTTCCAGTTTACCCTGTTAGAAAAAGTCGACGGTGTTTTAATACTGCCGTCAGCACGAACTGCCCGCCCCGTTAGATGTTTATTATCTAACGGGGTAAAAGAATGTAGTTTTCTAACAGGGTTTACCATTTAAGAATTTTACTGCATTTTGAGATCGGGGTTTTTATGCCTTTTTGAATTGATTCGCGCATTCCCGGGATGGAAAGTAAATGCAGTGTTTCTTTGATAGCGCTCCAGTCATCTTCGGATATCAACATAGCATTGTGGCGTTTTCCGGTGATTTGTATAGGCTCGTGGGATTGCGCGATAGTATCCAAGAGCCTGTATAACCGGCTCCTTGCCTGTGTAGCTGTAAGTGTGGTCATTGAATTTCCCTCTTTTTTAAAGCGTACCATATAACGTGCGTGTTGTCAAGATTTCCCCTGGCTGCATTGTTGTATGTTTATTTAAATGTTACTAAAGTTATTTTTGTAGGGTTCAGGCAGACCTGAACCGTTGAAGGATAATTTAAAATATTATTTTCATCTTAAACCGTTGAATTATATTTGACAAACATCTTTGCGCTGTAGGGGCGGATCTCTCGCCAGAGTTCGGCGAAGTCTGACGACTGTATCCGCCCGTTATGCGTTAAATTATAATGATTTGGGACGACACAGAGGTCGTCCCCTACAGTGTTGCGTGTAGGGGCGCGGTTTCCCTGTCTGCCGACAGGCAGGCGCGCCCGAACATCCATTTCATCAGGGCGGGGAGACCTCGCCCCTACAATATTTGTTTACAGCTATTTCAATGTAGGGCCTGTTCCCCGAACAGGCCGCATAAATATTTCCCGCCAAAAAACACGTTGTAGTCTGCCGATTTATCGGCCTAACGAACGTGATTAGCCCAATAAATTGGGCAACTACATTGCGGCACTATCGCAGAAACTGTGGACATATCAAGTTTATTTTTGAAAACGTCCCTTCTACTTTCTCTACTTTTTTTCGTGCTTTTTTATTCTCAACCATGCGAGATATTTGTAATGTTCCACTTAACATACGACAAGCCATCATCAAGGAGACACTTGCTGTCACGCATATCAAGAGGGTCCATTCCAGTTTCCATTCTAAGCAGAAGACTCTTTTGAAGCTCTTCAGAAAGCTGTCTCCACCATATTGGAGATATAAACGTATTCTCAAAGTACTCAAATGCATACCGAACAATGGCATTAGGAAGTTGCTTTCTTGTCAAAGACTTCAACGAGTCAATAAAAAGTTTAGAAACCGAGCCCTTATCTAAGGTTGCAAAGGAGATAACTCCTCCTGAATCTGTCGGTATTATTGAGAAATTTATGATTTGTTGCCTGATTGTAGAATTACCGAGTTGACTATAACTTCTTCCTAAAAAATCTGTTTCTAATATTGATGTTCCACTACATAAGAACTCGGGACATTGATCTATAAAAATTGTCACATGTGATAGCTGCGAGTAGTCTTTTTGCAACAGAGCGTTATCATAGTCTACTTTTTGTTGTTCAAAGTTCTTTACTGCTAGAGAAACTCCAACACTATATGATTGCCAGGTTTCCTGAATCTGTTGTTGTTCAAGGACAGAATATCCTTTGTCAATAACGCACAACATTTTGGAACTACTGAAGTTTCACGAAATAATGGATACAGCTTATCCGACGGTAGAAGCGTATCCATTAAATATCGAAACTTCAGTAAGATCAAATTGATTTCGCTTAAGGAAGATCTCTTTGCACAAAGGCCTGTAGGCTAATAGAAAAATTTGTTCCTGCTGTCCTGTAAAAAGGAATTGTTCTATTGGTTTGAATATTTGGGTATCGTGGTATTCACAAAATCCAGTAAAAACAGATGCTTTCTTAATTCCAATAGAGTCAAGAATACATCGCGGCATTCCAGGCTTTCTGAAGCTATCTGGGATTATGCGGTATACATGATTATTTTGGGCGATTTTAGAGAGCCCACCATTTCGCTGGATAGTATGGGCTTTGACAATTTTACCTATGCATTTACCACTTTCAGCTTCAGAATAAAGGCAATAACTTTTGTCAAATGTCTCCTTCAACAACCTTTTTAGTTCTTCTGGGGTCGGAGGAGCATCGTGTTCTTTCCCGTAATGACATTTTTTGAATTTTTTACCAGAACTGCACCAGCAGGGTTCATTTCTTCCTAATTTCATTTCTCGTTCAACCTGTATATTCTTATTTTATCATTTCGTATTTACTGATTTACTGTAGGTCATAGGTAGTCTAACACACAATATCCAAATTCGTTTTTTGTGTCATTGAATATTTTCCGTTCATTTCCAAGCTAACCACTGCTTCAAATTGTCATTGTCTGGCTTGACCAGACAATCCAGACATGTTAATCCGTGTCTGGATTCCCCGATCAAGTCGGGGAATGACAAATGTTCCTATGTTCCCGCTCACGCCTTGCCCGCCGTCAATTCCAACGGGCCGACACAGTCGTCAGACTTCGCCGAACTCTGGCGAGAGGTCGGCCCCTACAGTATCTTGACCGAACAATAAGATACAAAAGACCTCTGCGCAACCAGTCAAAATCATCACAACCCGATTTTTTGAGATAAAATTTGCGGTTTTTGCGGTTTTGGAATTTTTTATGTTTCATTGATTGCCGTTAAATCCCTCATCCCGCCTGTTTTTTCAATTCCCCG
>JAZDOX010000093.1:0-18260 GCA_043798215.1 Candidatus Omnitrophota bacterium
TCTATGACGTTGGCTAATTTCATCAGCTTATTTTCTTTTCCCAGACGGCTTGCGGCTTCGAACGTTAAGAATGACATATTTATCCTCCTGATTTTATGGATATTTTACCATATTTTCAGGGGGTTGCGCAGAGGTCTTTAACATGGGGTACTGACGAAAATAATCCTATGAATTATAAAGTAACGGTTCAGGCAGGCCTGAACCCTACAGGATAGATTTGTTTAATAACAAAATGTAGGGACAGGTCGCGACCTGTCCGATGCAAAGTATAAAAAACCTTCTAAAATTTGACATAACCCGCCATTAGTGGTAAAATTTTATATTATCATAATCCAACCAAGGACGCTAAGAATATGAATTTTTTGGTTACCGGCGCGGCCGGTTTAATAGGCTCAAACATCGCTTTAATGCTTCAGGAATCAGGCAAAGTTCTCGCTTTAGATGATTTATCCGCAGGAAAGAAAGAAAACCTTAACGCTTTTAAGGGAGAATTTATCCGGGAAGATGTAAGGTTTTGCGATTATTTCAGATACGCCCCAAAATTAGAGGCGATATTCCATCAAGCCGCCATCACCGATACTACCGTGATGGATGTTGCGCTTATGGACTCTGTTAACGTCGAGGCTTTCAGGAAATTGCTTATTTTTGCTTTAAAGATAGGCTGCAGGAAGATAGTTTACGCCTCAAGCGCGGCTGTTTACGGGAAGGGAAAGGTTCCTATGAGGGAGACTGATATCCCCGCTCCGGCCAATGTCTACGGCGAAAGCAAAGTAAAGATGGAGGCCGTGGCGAGGGAATTTATAAAAGAAAATCCCGGTTTTTCCGTGGTCGGGCTGCGCTACTTCAATGTTTATGGTCCCGGCGAGTTTCATAAAAATAAGTTTGCCAGCATGATTTATCAATTGTATCTTCAGATGGCTTCGGGCAAGAATCCAAGGATATTCAAATGGGGCGCGCAGTTCCGCGATTTTATTTATGTAAAGGACGTGGTTGCGGCGAATTTAAAGGCTTTTGAGCGCGATGTCCGCGGCGCTTTTAACGTCGGCACGGGAAAACCAAATACTTTCAATAAGGTTATAGAGTCTCTAAACAAAGCTATTGGCAAGAACTTTAAGCCGGAATACTTTGACAACCCATATGGTTTCTATCAGGACCAGACGCAGGCCGATATGGCTTTAAGCTCTTCAACGCTTGGTTTTGAGGCCGCTTATAGCCTTGAAAATGGCATAAAAGAGTATGTTCAAATACTTGAAGGGCGCGGTCATACATTAGAACCAGTTTCATAAGTCATTACAGCAAGTCTGGATTCCCGATTAGACCCTTCCTTTAAAGGTTTAGGAAGGTCTATCCTTTAGGATTAAAGATTCTCCTCCGCCAAGGCTACGGAGAACAGGTTTCGGGAATGACACTGCAATGGCTAATTTGGACAGTAATGGGACGCGATAAGAAAAGAATATGCTAACATCCAATGATATTGTAAAGATAAATAAGACGTTGTCTAAATTCAAGGATATCAGGATTCTTGTGATAGGCGATCTCATACTCGATGAATTCGTGTGGGGCGACACCTCCAGGATTTCTCCTGAGGCGCCTGTGCCTGTAGTGCTTGTCGAGAGGGAGTCTCTTATGCCCGGCGGCGCGGCGAATGTGGCGAATAATATATCCGCTTTGGGAGCCAAGGCGCACTTAGTCGGTGTAATAGGAACAGATGAATATGGGCGGAGATTGGGAGATATTCTTAAAGAGAAAAATGTAAATCTGGAAGGGGTTGTTTCCGACGCCGAACGTCCCACCACATTAAAGACCAGAGTAGTCGCGCGCCACCAGCAGGTTGTCAGGATAGACAGGGAAAAGATGTCCGCTTTAAGCGAAGCGGTAAATCGCCGGATCGTAAATTATGTTAGAGAGAAGATAGATGAGTTCGATGGAATAATAATTGAGGATTACGGAAAAGGCGTTATAACGCCAAGATTGTTGAAGGAGATAATTCCTCTCGCGAAAAAACGCAATAAGATAATAACCGTTGATCCCAAAGAAGAGCACTTTTCATATTATGGCGGAGTTACGGCTATTACCCCAAATCGCAAAGAAGCTGAAGCCGCCGCCGGTTTTAAAGCCAAAGACGAAGAATCCTTAAACAAACTCGGCAGGAAATTATTGGATAAATTTAAGCTTGAGGCCGCGTTGGTTACTTTAGGCGAATATGGAATGAGGGTTTTTGAGCGAAGCGGAAAGATTACGCAGATTCCGACTGTTGCGCAGGAAGTCTTTGACGTTTCAGGCGCGGGAGATACTGTTATCGCGGCATTTACGGTCTCTTTAGGCGCCGGAGCCAGGATGATAGAGGCGGCGCACATATCGAATTTCGCCGCCGGAATAGTAGTTGGAAAAGTTGGCGTGGCGACCACTTCGCAGCCCGAATTGAAGGCGCGCATAAGAGATCACCATTGGCAGGCGCAATGAGTTGCTGAGGAATGGCGCAGTAAGGAAACCGTTTACCTTGAAATTTAACGTTAAGCGCAAATAGAAGTTAAGAATTTTGTAGTTAATATGGTAACCAGTGTCCCCTGTCTGCCGACAGGCAGGCCTGTCCGTTGCTTGTAATTATCAAACGGCGATAGGGCGACCGCAAGGGCCGCCCCTACATTATTGGTAAAATCAAGCAGCGCGGCGAAGATAAAAATCGACATTCTAAGCGAGACTTAAATTTCAAGATTAAATTGTTTTACTACTGGGTTTTCCGCTTAAGTCTGGGAATGTTGATTTGGACAACAATGAGGGCAATGCGATATGGACGCTATAGGAATTATACCGGCCAGATATTATTCCACAAGGTTTGAGGGAAAGGTTTTAAAGGATTTACTTGGAAAGTCGGTTATTAGGCATGTGTGGGAGAATGCCAGACGCGCCGCCGCCTTAGATGATTTGATAGTCGCCACTGATGACGAGCGGATAAGAGACGAGGTTGTTGCCTTTGGCGGGAAAGTTGTCTTGACCGCGAAGCAGCACAGAACAGGCACCGACAGGCTGCGGGAAGTGGTTTATAATATGGATGTCAAGGTTGTGGTGAATATACAGGCGGATGAGCCGCTTTTGCATCCTTCTATGATAGACAGCATAGTAACTCCCTTGCTCGAGAATAAAGGCATTGTTATGTCTACCTTAAAGAAAGCGATAGACAATCCCGAGGAGATTAATAATCCGGGCGTGGTCAAGGTGGTTACGGACAAAGATGGTTACGCGTTGTATTTTTCCCGCGCGCCAATACCATATCCCCGCTTTGATAAGCGCGCTGTTTTCTATAAACATATAGGTCTTTATGCTTTTAGCAAGGATTTTTTATTTACGTTTAATAATCTTCCGGCATCTATGCTTGAAGATACCGAAGGATTAGAGCAGTTGCGGGTTTTGGAGAGTGGCTACAAGATAAAGGTTATCGAGACGCAATTCGATACGGTGGGAATAGATACGCCGGATGATTTGGAACGGGCCAAGACAGCTTTGAGTTTGAGACTATAAAGCATTACCAAAAATTGTCATTGCGAGAGCGAAGCTCGAAGCAATCTTATTTTTAGATTGCCGCGCTCGTTCGCCTCTGGCGAGACTCGCTCGCAATCAGACAATGGCACTTTTAGAGAGCAAAGGATCAAAATGACAAAATATATCTTTATAACCGGAGGGGTTGTTTCCAGCTTGGGCAAGGGTATAGCCTCGGCTTCCATAGGAAAACTTCTTGAGGCAAGGGGCCTTAAGATCACCATGCAAAAACTCGACCCTTACATAAACGTTGATCCCGGCACTATGAATCCTTATCAGCACGGCGAAGTTTATGTTACCGATGACGGCGCCGAGACCGATTTGGATCTCGGACACTATGAAAGATTTACTTCCGTAGTTACAGGAAAAGACAACAATGTAACCACAGGCAAGATATACAATTCGGTTATCACGAAAGAAAGGCGGGGAGAGTATCTCGGGGCGACGGTCCAGGTGGTTCCGCATATAACAAACGAGATAAAAGAATCCATACGCCGTCTCGGAAGGACTAAGGGCGTTGACGTGGTATTGTGCGAGATAGGCGGCACCGTCGGCGATATAGAGTCCCTTCCTTTCCTTGAGGCGATAAGGCAGATCAAGCTTGATAAAGGCCGTGATAATGTAATAAATATTCACTTGACTCTTGTGCCCTACATAAAGGCCGCCGAAGAACTTAAGACAAAACCCACTCAACATTCCGTTGGAAAATTGCGGGAGATAGGAATTCAGGCCGATATCCTGCTTTGCAGGACCGAAAAATCTATCTCCAAGAAGATCAAGGAGAAGATAGCGTTATTTTGTAATGTTAATGAAGACGCCGTTTTTGAAGCCAAAGACGTCAGGGATATTTATGAAGTGCCGCTTATGTTCAAAAACCAGGGCTTGGACAAAGTAATAGTTAAGATGCTGGGATTAAAATGCCGCGATAAAGGCTTAAAGGATTGGGAAGAGAAAGTTATTAAGCCCGCGCTTTATCCCGCAGGATATACAAGAATCGCCGTAGTAGGCAAATACATAGAGTTGCAGGACGCGTATAAATCGATTTATGAGGCCTTGCGCCACGGCGGAATAGCCAATAACGCCAGAGTAGAGATTAAGAAAGTTGATTCCGAGAAACTCGAACATTATGGCGCGGAGAAGTTGTTTAAGGATGTGGACGGCATTTTGGTTCCCGGCGGTTTTGGCTCAAGGGGGATTGAGGGCAAGATAACGGCGATAAAATTCGCGCGGGAAAATAAGATCCCATTCTTCGGAATATGCCTTGGAATGCAATGCGCAACAATAGAATTTGCCAGAAATGTTTGCGGCTTAGAGAATGCCAATTCTACCGAGTTCGATAAGGATTCGCCTCATCCGGTTATTGCCCTTATCGAGGAGCAGAAGAAGATCACACAGCTCGGCGGCACGATGCGTCTTGGTAGATACCCTTGCAGGATAAAGAAAGCGACGAAAACCTTTGAGGCATATGGCAAAGGCCTTATTTACGAGCGGCATCGCCATAGATATGAGTTCAATAATTTTGAGGATAAATATCAGGAGATTATGGCCAAAAATGGCTTAATCGTAACGGGTGTTTACGCTAAAGAGAAGTTAGTCGAAGTAATAGAGCTTAAGGATCATCCCTGGTTTATTGGTTGCCAGTTCCATCCGGAGTTTAAGTCGAAGCCGGATAACTGCCAGCCGTTATTCAGGGAATTCATACGCGCCTCGCTTACCTTCAGGAAAAAAAGGGGAGGGCAAATGTGAATAAAGTTGTTTCAGTCGGAAAGATAAAATTTGGAGGCGAGAACCCCCTTGTTCTTATCGCCGGACCATGCGTTATAGAGAATGAGACTTCTGCTATGCGGCACGCGGGGCTTATCAAAACTATCGTAGACCGTTTGGATATCCCGTATATATATAAATCAAGTTACGATAAAGCTAATCGCACTTCCTTGAAATCTTATCGCGGGCCGGGTATAAAAAAGGGCCTTAAAATTTTGCGTAAGATCAAGAAAGAATTTAATGTGCCTATTTTGAGCGATGTTCATTGCAGAGAGGAATTGAAGGAAGCCGCGGAGATATTGGATATTATCCAGATTCCGGCTTTTCTTTCGCGCCAGACTGATTTTATAATTTCAGCCGCGAAAACAAAGAAGGCTGTAAATATTAAGAAAGGCCAGTTTATGTCGCCGTGGGATATTAAGTTTGCCATTGAGAAGGCCGCCTCAACAGGAAATAAATCTATAACGGTAACCGAACGCGGCGTTTGTTTCGGGTATAATAATCTTGTAAGCGATATGAGGGCGCTTATCATTATGAGAGAATTCGGTTATCCGGTTATATTCGACGCTACCCATTCGACGCAATTGCCCGGCGGTTTAGGAGGGTCTTCTGGGGGAGAGAAGAGATTTGTGCCTGTTCTTGCCAGAGCGGCGGTTGCTGCCGGCTGCGATGGCCTTTTTCTCGAAGTGAATGAGAAGCCGGAATGCGCCTTATGCGACGGGCCTAATTCTATACCCATCGGCGATTTGGAAGAGTTGCTGATAATGGTCAAAGAAATTCATTCTATTGTAAGGGCGAAGGTGATTTAATTATGATTAAGCGCGCTAGGGAAGTCTTAAAGATAGAGGCCGAAGCCGTCTCTTCGCTTATAAAGCGCCTTGACAGGAATTTTGAGAGAGCGGGTGAGATGATCCTCGCTTGTAAGGGCAAGGTTGTCGTTACGGGAATGGGCAAGCCCGGTTTCATAGGCGCCAAGATATCCGCCACGCTCTCCTCGACCGGAACGCCGAGCCTTTTTTTGCATCCTGCCGACGCTATTCACGGCGATCTTGGCAGGGTAACAAGAGACGATGTGGTTATTGCGATGTCAAATTCAGGCGAGACCGAAGAAATCTTAAGGTTGCTTCCTACCCTTAAGAAGATTGGCGCCAAACTTATAGCGATAACCGGAAACAAGACCTCGACTTTGGCCAGATTCAGCGACGTTGTTCTGGATGTTGCGGTAAAGAAAGAGGCTTGCCCTCTAGGATTGGCGCCGACTGCCTCTACCACCGCTATGCTCGCGCTGGGAGATGCTCTTGCCATAGCGCTTTTGGAAAAGCGGGGTTTTAAAGAAAAAGATTTTGCGTTCTATCATCCCGGCGGTTCATTGGGTAAAAGACTTTTGCTTAAAGTGGAAGATATAATGAGGAAGGGGAAAGCTAACCCCGTGGTAAAAGAAGATATGAAAGTAAAAGATGTTCTTTTGCGGATAACCGGGGCACGCGCCGGTTCCGCGAGCGTGGTTGACAAGAGAAGAGTCTTGACCGGAATATTTACGGATGGAGACTTAAGACGACATCTGGAATCCGATACCGACTTACCCAGTAGGCTGGTAGGAGAGGTTATGACGAAAAATCCGGTTACGATTTCGAAGGATATGCTCGCCGCGGACGCTTTCAGGATTCTGCGCGAGAAGAGAATAGACGAGATTCCGGTTGTGGATGAGAAGAAGAGGCCCATAGGATTGGTTGATGTTCAGGATTTGCTGAAGGCGGGACTGGTGTAAGAAGAGTTAATTGTCATTACCCGCCTTGCAGGCTGGGACACAATGTAGTTGCTCGATTTATCGAGCGCAACATATCGGCCCAATAAATTGGGCAACTACAATATGTTGATCTATTTAGTCAAGAAAAAGGGTTATGACACAGTCTCTTGAGCGGGTAATCCAGACACGAAATAACATTTTTAGCGTGGCTGGATTCCCGATTAGACACTTCCTTTAAGTGGATTAGGAAGGTCTATCCTTTAGGATTAAAGATTTCGGGAATGACATTACAATGACTAATTTGGTAGTACATATAATAATGAGAGATATTCTAATATGAACATCGAAGAAAGGGCCAAAAAAATAAAGTTGCTTATCCTCGATGTTGACGGCGTAATGACCGACGGCAGGATTATATGCGATAACTTTGGAGATGAATTTAAGGTTTTCGATGTGCAGGACGGATATGGCCTTAATCTCTGGGGAAAGGCGGGGTTAAAGTCAGTTATAGTTACCGCTAAGAAGTCAAAGATAGTTTCCCGCCGCGCTAAAGTATGCGCAATCACCAGAGTTTTTCAGGGCGCGCGCGATAAAGGCGCGGTTTACGGTAAAATACTCAAGCTTTTCAAGATAAAAGACGAAGAGGTTTGTTTTATAGGAGATGATCTTATAGATTTACCTATAATGAAACGCGCCGGTCTCGCAACCGCCGTTCCCTACAGCAGGCAAGAGATAAAGTCATTGGCACATTACACAACCAAAGCCGCCTCCGGCCGAGGCGCCGTAAGAGAGGTTGTGGAGCTTATATTAAAAGCACAGGGCAAATGGCCATTTTGACAAAGAACGCGCAACAGCAATAAAAATTTCATCAATCCCGCTATCGCATTGTCCCATAAATTTTATACTGTTCGAGCGAGTCCCGCCCTTATAGCATTCCGCCAAAAGGGCGGGCCGAGTCGAGAACTATGAATATGCCTGCCTGTCGGCTCGCCTCTCGGCGAAGCCGAGGGCAGACAGGGACAGTAGCAGAACTTCTCGACTCATCCGCCTCAGGCGGATTCACTCGAAGAATAAGTGCTTGCTGTCTACAAGGACTACCATGAATTAGCTCTCTCAAAAATGACCGTGTTTGAAACCTCAGAGTAAGAATAACGTGATTTGACAGCAATGCCGTAGTAAAATACCCCAAATAAGCATATCCAGCAACAATTTACCTTAATAAAGCAATAAGTTCTATTGACTTTTTTTAATTAAACAAGTATACTTAATTCTATCAGGTCAAGCCGTGTTTTTATTAAGGAACAAAGTAACTTATGAACCCAAATTTTGCATTAACACAAAATTTGCCCGTAGGGCCGACCGATTAAAATCCGAATGGATTTAATCGTGCTCGTCGGGGTAATCCCACTAAGATTTCTAATGCAAAATGCGGGATAAATGAAGGTTTTTCAAGATGAAGTTATGTTCTGAGGCGGAAAGTCCTGCCGTCGCGATAATTAAGATTAATACTGAAGACAAAGACGCCACGCCTCTTAAAGTCCGGTTTTGCGCGGGGAGTTCTTATTCGTCTAGCGGCGCGATAGTATCGTATCTTTGGGATTTTGGAGACGGCTCTCTTTCGCGCGAGAGCGATCCCGAGCATATCTTTTATAATTTTACCTGGTGGGATTGTAAATATTATAACATAAAATTAACCGTAATAGACAAAAATGGAGTTACTGCCGTTGCTTCGGTTGTGATTAAAGTTAATCCGAAGTGGTAGATTTTAAAGGAATAATAACAATGAGGTCTTAAAAATGGGAGGGCCTCAAGCATGAAAAACAAATTATTTATCGGGGTAATTATAACCTTACTGGGCGCTTTAAGCGCTCATTTTTTTGCTACAACCAGGATGACAAAGACCAGACTCAAAGGCTCATGCCCAAGATAGTCTATGAGTCATAGGATCCTTCCATATCAGGAGAATCCATAACATCCAAGATAAGAAAGAAAACGGGAAAAGACGAGGTAATCGTTCAAAAGGATAAGCTCACAGGAAGCCCTCACTCTATCATAGCCTCAGGACTTGAGGTATCTCTTCAGGATAAAGCCGACATCAAAAGCGACATAACCTCCTTTAAGAGCAAAACAATAGAAGAGAAGATGCGGCTAAAAGGGGAAACGTTATCTTCCCCGCAACAAAAGATAGACCAAGCCGCCCGCAGGTTTATAAAGGACAACAAGGATATATTATCCGCCGATGAATCAAACCCAAAGCTATTAAACATCCAGAAAGTAAGAAATAAGGCCTATGTAACATACCAGCAGTATTACAACGACATCCCCGTTTATCAGGCCATAGTAAAGACAGTAATAAACCAAGACGGCAAGATTCCCTCGACGGGATCAGATTATCACAAAGACATAAACATCGCCACAAACCCCTCGATAACCGAATCCCAAGCTATGGATATAGCCAAACAAGACGCCCAGTTCAACCAGAAAAACGATAAAGTAATCTCTGTCTATATTTTCTATTCCGTCTGATACCGAGACGTTCGAGCTTTATTTAAAAGCCGGCTGGAATTGTCTCTGTTCGCCATTAGAGCCTTTAGATCCGAGGGTAGAGGCTATATTTGTCTCAATAGCAGGCAAATACGATAAGGTAACCTCTATTATGCCGCCAGGAACAGAAGTAGTGTATTTACCAGCTTCTCCTGCTTCCAGGACATTGCATGAATTACATGCCGGACAAGGTTTTTCAATTCTAATGAAACAAGACGCTGCCATCAGTATAAAGGGGGAAAGAGTTTGCTCAGTAATTCCGCCTGTAAAATATAGATTGAGTTTAATAGGTTTAACCGTATTAGAAAATAAGGTTGTCAGTGATTTGATAGACACCGGGAAAATGGAACAGATATATACAATAAAACCAGGTTCTTCAGATATGAGCAATGCAAGTAAGTTATATTATCCGGCTGGTTTTACAAATTTTGAACCAGGCAAAGGGTATTTGGTGGAGTTAAAAAATTCGTTTTCTTTGACTCCTACCCCTGTAGTTACAGATGAAGGAAAGTATTCATTAAGCCTGAAGCAACTTGCGGCTTCTTGGGTTTGTTCTGATCCAGATTCAGGAGTAATTGAATATCAATATGCGATAGGCACAACAAAAGGCGGCAGCGATGCTGTGGACTGGAATTTAGTAGGAATAGCCTCATCTATAGCCAAGACAGATTTATCGTTGCAACCTGGTAAAATTTATTATTTTAATGTTAAGGCAAGGAATGGCACAAAATTAGGGAGCGAAACAGGGTCTTCAGATGGAATAATTGTTGACAATATTCCTCCTGTTATAGTTCATACTCCCGTAACGTTAGCCCCTAAAAAGAGCGACATAACATTTACTGCTTTTGTTACTGATTTGGAAACCGGAATAAAATGGGTAATGTTGACAGTGCTTCAAGAAACTACGCCCGGAGCATGGACACGTTTATTTGGCGTGGGCATAGGTCCTCCGCAACTGCCGGATGGCAAATGTATTCTGACTCTTCCTGGAACTATGACAGGAGATAAAAGGCTAAAATATTATATAGATGCTACAGATATGGCCAATAATTCTGCGTTTACCCCACAATATATTATTGAGAGAGACACTACTCCGCCCACTACCCCTGTCGTCACCGACGATGGAGCTACTACAACAAGCACAACCCAGCTTCACGCAGTCTGGAGTTCAAGCGACCCTGAGTCAGGAATAGCGCAATGCCAATTTGCCATAGGCACATCAAAAGGCGCGAACGATGTCGCAAACTGGACAAACACCACTTCCACATCAGTTACAAAAACAGGCTTATCCTTAACAAGCGGTAAAACGTACTATTTCAGCGTCCAGGCCAAGAATGGCGCGGGAATCTGGGGCACAGATGGTTATTCCGACGGAATCAGCCTGCAGAGATTTTACACCGCCGACAACACCAGCGAATACATTTACCAAAACAGCAGCTGGTTCAAAGCCACGCCAACCAAAGGCGGATTAAAATTCGACGGCACTACAGACAAACTTTATGTTGACGGCGTATTAGACAACAGCAGGACAGACGGAAATATTGTGGCCGCTGAAACCACCAAGACCTTAAAGATAGGCTGGGATACTTACAGCACAGCGCGTCGTTTTAAAGGCACTATCGGCGAAGTGCAGATATACAACCGCGCCTTGAGCGAAGCAGAGATCAACTCCAATAAAACCGGCAGCATCTCAAGAAACGGGCTTATATTAGAACACAATTACAGAAACAATACCGCCGAGGACATTTCACTAAATGGCAACCACGGCGCTATCTCGGGCGGGGCAGTATTTAATGTGATTAGTACCGTAACGGAAACCGGAACTTATGATCCTGTCAACAGGATATGGGTAAAGAAGTAGGCGGGCTATGTGGATTATAAGAATGGAGGAAAATGGCAGTATAATTTTAGTGACTTTGTAACTAATAGTACGCCGTAACATTAATCCATAGTAGTTCCTGTAGACAGCAAGCGCTTATTCTTCGAGCGAATCCGCCTGAGGCGGATGAGTCGAGAAGTTCTCTTGCTGTCCCTGTCTGCGTGCCACGCACAGGCAGGCGTATTCATAGTTCTCGACTCGGCCAATGGCCTCGCTCGAACGGTATAAAATTAATATTACAATGCAGTAGTTTGTTAATATGGCGCGAGTATCCGTATAAAGCAATAATTTACTGTAATAAAGCAACAAGTTATCTTGAAATTTCTTAAATAAGGGCCGCTGAAAAAGCCAAGAAAAGGCTATATTTCCGACGAGAAAAGGTGTAAAATACATAGTGAAAAGAGGGTAAAAGTGCAAGAGAAACAGTAAAAAACGGGCAAAATCCTTGCATTTGAGAAAGGAAAAACCACTATGTATAAAAAGAAACAACGGAATGAGGAGTATCTATTCAAAGAATTACTGCCGTTCGGAGGGCAAATAGATAAAGGCAATAGATGGCTAAAAATCAGGGAATTAATTCCCTGGGAAGAATTGGAAGAGAAGTACAGGAGTTATTTTTCAAAGATTGGCCGGCCAGGAAAAGACGGGCAGTTAATAATTGGGTTAATGTTTTTGAAGCATATGACAGCAAAGGGTGATGAAGAAGTAAAATTAGAATTACAAGAAAATATCTACTGGCAGGCATTTTGCGGGATAGAACAATTTGAAGTCCAGCCGTTATTGGATTCGAGCTCATTGACAAAATTACGCAAGCGGTTAGGGATAACGTTTATCCGTGAGTTGGAAGAGACAACGTATAAAGTTTTGATAGATAAAAAGATCATAAAAGGCAAAGGGCTGTTAGTTGACGGAACAGTATTTCCAGAGAAGATGAAATATCCGAATGATGTAGGATTGTTAAATGATGTGAGGGAATGGCTGGTAGTGCGGATAAAAGAGATGAGCAAGAAGGCAGGGAAAAAGGTTAGGACATATTGCCGGAACGCGCGGAAAGTATATTTAAATTTTGTAAAGAAGAAACAAAAAACAAAGAAGATGATAGAGCGCGCTAAGCGGGAGATGCCGCAATTTGTCCGACGGAATATAAGTCAGGCGCATGAATTAATAAGAGAAACAGGCGAAGCTGTCCAAGTTAAATTTGAAGAAAAGATAAAGCTTGCGGAGAGAATATTAGGACAACAATATGAGATGTACCGGACAAAAGTTAATAGTGTTAAAGACAGTGCCGTAAGTTTTTACCGTGGGTATGTGCGTCCGATGAAACGGGGAAAAAGCGGGCGTCCGGTTGAGTTTGGGCCTAAAGGGGCATTAAGTTTTGTTGGAGGGTTTTTATTTTTAGATATGATGAGCCATGATAATTTTTCGGAAGCGCAGCCTAATGTCGTAAAGAGCCAGATAGAAAACTACAAAAAGAAATTCGGAAAGAAACCTCCGTCGTTTACAGCAGACAAGCTGTATGGATCATTAGAGAATCGTGAAACAATGAAAAAAGAAGAAATCCGCAGCGCCTTTGTAGCGTTAGGTAAAAAAGGCAAAGACAGCAAGGTGTATGGCCGATGGTTTAAAAAGAAACAGCGGCAAAGGAACCAGATAGAGGGATCATTCGGTAATGGCAAAGAGCATTATGGATTAGAAGAGATACTGTATCATGGTGTTGAAGGCGCGGAGATGTGGGTGAGATGCTGCCTCTTGGGAATGAATTTAAAGGCGGCGTTAGCAAGAATTTAAGGAATAATAATCAAAGTGATGCGGGGCGGGGTAAAGATTTTTTAAGCTCTTTTTAGAAAAATCATTTTTCAGCGCCCCCTAAGTAGAGACATGGCAACCAAAGCTTTAGTAAAAATAGGTGAATTTTTTCCAGACAATTTATTTATTACGTATAAAAGGATGGAGAATGTTTCTGATTTGTATATAACAGAACGGATTGTGGCGGCATTGTGCGGCATTATTTTGAGGAGAGGAAGTAATTTCAAAGAAAAGTGCCTTGAAATAGCCGAACATTTAGAAAATAAGTATTTCAAGGAATGCAGCACGACGCATTTACTGATATTGGATTATGTTGATACAATCTTGCACTATGTTTCAAATTTCTATGGATATAACAGACGTTATTCCATAGCACCGCAACAATTAAGTAACTGGCAGAGGGATGAAGAGTGTCTCAAAGAATTAAACGGAGATGAAAGGGTGGCATGGGGATATGGGCCCATTGATATGGATTTTGCAAAAGATACTATTAGTCTTCACATTGCTTTTCGCGGATACTCTAGGGATAAAGCACCTTCTTTAAAAGAAGCTATGGCAATGATAATTTGGCGAATGAAAGACTTGGGCTATGACGAGAAATTGTTTGAAGAGATAGATAAAGAATGCTCAAAAGCAAGATATAATTATTCGCCCCATGACAATTCTGGCTCTGTGGAGAGATATGGAGAAAAATATTCATGGATTGCCTTTTTTGAATTGTACGGTCAGTTTGTACTTAAGGGAATAGTTGAGAGTGGAGCCCCTAATTCTTTCCGAGTAAGCTCTATAGACATTGACCCTACATTTCCTGCCTTGCCAAAGAAAGAACAGCTTGTAACCAAATGTTTCTTGCCCCGCGCAGATGAGGATTTACAGGCATGGGTAAATCGTCCAGAAAAATTGTTGTTTCAAGAAATCTATTTAGTAAAAGCTCAGGGCGAGAATTGGATTCTTTTGAATTGTAGGCATCATCAGCAAAGCACGAATGGTATTCGCATAGATATAAACGTAGATACAATACTATTACCAAAGGAAAAGACAAAAGATGCTTTGGATATATTGAATAATTCTGAAGAAAATCGTTTTGGCCACGATATCGAACAATACTATTACCTATTCAATGGTGAAATTCCTTGGGGGAAATTAATCCAGATCAGAAAAATTAAAGAACTTTTTGATGATCCTGAAAGATTATCATTTTATTCACCGTACGCATGGTTTTCATGGGAATCTTATCATTCGAGGATGAATGACATTGGCAATGTTCCATTTCTTACCAAGGCTATCTGTGACGAGTTCAACCTGAAATATGATATCGAGTCATTCACTTTCTTTGATAAAAGCGAAGCATGCACAAAATATTATCATGATAATTTCTCGCATTATTTTTTTATAAAAGAACGATATATAAAAGAATTTCTGAGGGGAAATAATCTCTCATTAATTTGGTGCGAATTTGGATATAAATATGGTGATTTTAGTTTAAAAAATAAAAGGCAATTAAAACCGTCAACTAATAGATTTCGAAGTGCGAAAGCTTTGAAATAAAAATTTAGGTATCAAATAGGATACTAATGAAAAAGCGGAGGTTTTTTGTTTGGTTCGAGGTTTGATTTGAGAAAGCTCTCAATTATTGCATTATGCGCTTTCCTATTTTTTGTTTCCTGCTCGCCTCGTTATGTAAAAACATCCCCTTTAAAAGTTACCTTTATAGATGTAGGCCACGGCGACTGCATTCTGATTCAAACTCCTGACGACGGCATTAAGGTAAATGGCAAATATGAAGGCAAGGTAATTTTAATAGATGGCGGTGAGGAAACAGAAGGGAATAAGGTTATAATTCCTTATCTTGAGGCCCATGGCATCACAAAAGACAGGCCGATAGATTTTCTTATAATGACGCATGCTCACTCAGACCACGTAGGCGGATTAATCCCTATAATTGAGGAATATCAAATCAAAGTCATACTTGATCCCGGCTATAAACACGATACAGACTTATATGAAGCTTTCTGCGAGCTGGCTGTCAATGAGCCGGATTGCGAGTTTTATAAGCCATTAGTGGGCACCCTGATAGAAAAAGAAGGCGATACCCTGGATTGGGGCTCTGAGCTACAAGTTAAGGTATTAAATTCAGAACAGAAAGCGGAAGGTTTGAATAACACTTCAATAGTGCTCTGGGTTAAGTATAAAGAGGTCAGCTTTTTGCTCACAGGAGATGCAGAGGGCAAGAAAAGAAATGATCCCCCTGATAAATTAAAATATGTTGAGAAGGATTTGATAAATGAGAATCCTAGCAAGCTCAAAACCACCTTTCTTAAGGCAGGCCATCACGGAAGCGAGACTTCAAGCACGAATGCCTTTATAGATGCCGTTTCTCCCGAATATGTAATTATCTGTGCTGGCAATAAAGAATTTTCAGGCACAGTGCTGCCGGATAAATCTGTTATTGAAAGATATGAAGATAGAGGCATAAAAATCTACAGAACTGACAGAGATGACCAGAAAAGCCATCCACAGAAACATCAGGGGATGACCATATTGTCATAATAACCGATGGCACATTAAAGGGCACGGAAATAAGATACGAGAATGGGAAATAAAAACCGGGAATAATCATCCTTTAATCTGTTAAGAAAAAACTTGAATACCGATGGCATAATCTTTCGGAAGCAGGAATTTTTGTGTTTTTCAGATTTACGAAGAGAAAGTTTCATTGAGGTTTAGAGCTAAGAGTGATAGAATACAAACAAAAGAAACCTTTAGAGAGTAAATATGACCAGAAAAGAAATTCAAAACCTGATTAAAGAAAAAGAAGATATTGAGTTGAAATCTTCCTTGTCTTTAATAAACGAGATTATCGAGACTATCTCCGGCTTTGCCAATGCGAAAGGCGGCAAGGTTATGATTGGGGTGGATAATGCAGGCCGAATTATAGGTATAGAGATAGGTAAAGGCACGATGGAGAATCTCACTAATCGAATTACCCAAAACACCGACCCTAAAATTCATCCCAGAATCAATGTTAAAGAAGTGGAAGGCAAAAATGTCATTATCATCGAGGTGAAGGAAAGCCTTGATAAGCTTGTTCTGGCTTTTGGCCGGCCGTATAAAAGAGTCGGTAAATCAACCGTCAAGATGAGCAAGGATGAATACGAAAGGCTGATTTTGGAAAAACATAAAGAAAGATTGCAGTTTGATAAAGCAATATGCGAAGAATCTGATTTGGGAGATATAGATCAGAAAAAAGTCAAAGCCTATCTGAAATTAAGAGAGAAAAACAGGAATATATCGTCAAAAATAAAGATACCTTTAAATCAGCTACTGATTAACATAAAAGCCGCCACAGACAAAAAACCGACCAATGCCGGTATTCTTTTTTTCGGGAAGAACCCTCTTAAATTTATTTCTCATGCCCAGATGAGACTTGTCAGGATTAAGGGCGTGAAGATATACAACAATATACTGGACCGAATGGATTGTAGCGGTACATTGCGGGAAATGGTTGACCATGCAGAGGATTTTATCAGAAAAAACATCCGGTTGCTTGGTTTCAGGACCGAAAAAAGCTTTAGGAGAGAAGATAAATTTGATTATCCAATCAGGGCATTAAGAGAGGCCATAATAAACGGTTTGATCCACAGGGATTATTTAAATCTGGCCGATGTCAGAGTATTTATCTTTGACGATAGAATTGAAGTAGTCAGTCCCGGCCCTTTTCCTGAGGGGGTAACTCCCAAGAAACCAAAACATAAGCCGGTTAATAAAATCTTGTCGGATTTAATGTACGATATTGGCTATATCGAGAAGTATGGTTCGGGAATATATTTAGAAAATGAGTTGTGTTTAAAAAACGGGAATCCCAAACCTGTTTATGAAATAGATCTTATTCAAACAAAAGTAATATTCAAATCGCAGGTTAGGGACGTTACCGTGGTTGAAATAGAAGAGAAGATTTTAGAGGGATTAAATGAGAGGCAGAGAAAGGCTATAGAATATATAAGAAAAAACGGGAAGATTACAAGAAAAGAATGCGAGAAGTTGTGTAAAACTAGCGAGAGAACGGCAAACAGGGAACTCACCGAACTAGTCAAAAAAGGAATTATCAAAAAGACTGGAAGCGGTGTTAAATTTTATTATGAATTGGCGAGGTAGTGGCGAGGTAGTGGCGAGGTAAGCCTAAAGAAATGCTGGACGACTTTGAGAAGATTTCTACAATTAAGAGGGAAAAGGAGATCGAAGAAGAGCAATAAAAGCGGTAATTTTTAAAATCATGATTTCTAAATCTTCAAATAATCAAATTCGCA
The DNA here is from genome assembly GCA_043798215.1 of Candidatus Omnitrophota bacterium. Lineage (GTDB taxonomy): Bacteria > Omnitrophota > Gorgyraeia > Pluralincolimonadales > Pluralincolimonadaceae > JAZDOX01. The sequence goes on from JAZDOX010000093.1 coordinate 17,585, forward strand.
TTGATATTGCGCTTATTCCTTCTAAGTTGCTTTTTTCTGCCGTTATAGATGCGAGTCAAGCGATAACTCAGCGATTTCGCAATAATAATATAATTGATGCGGATCGATTTCCCCCGCACCTTAGCCTTCATATATGCACGATTCCTAATAATAATTTATCACTTTTTACAAATGATGTTGTATTATCAAATTCAAAAATCGTTAGCCTAAAACCTACCCGTCTCTCTATGGCATCAAGCGGCTATATATTTCTTGAAGTGGAAAAATCTCCGGCGATATATAAATTGCACGAAAGAATTATTAACATTTCAGCTCGAATAAGAGGTTCTCATTTTGAAGAAGTGCCAGAGAAAAAACTAAACTATTGGAATGCTCAAGAGCAGAGAAACTATAAGACATACGGAAATATTTTTGTACGCGAAAAATTTGCCCCTCACTTTTCGATTGCTAAAGTTGACCAGGAAAATCTATCGGAATCATTTGAGATTACCCGACTAATAATTAAGCCAATAATTGGGATAGAAATCCCTATTTCAAGACCTCTGCGCAACCCCCTGAAAATATGGTAAAATATCCATAAAATCAGGAGGATAAATATGTCATTCTTAACGTTCGAAGCCGCAAGCCGTCTGGGAAAAGAAAATAAGCTGATGAAATTAGCCAACGTCATAGACTG